>NZ_MCAO01000023.1:0-5506 GCF_001858545.1 Thalassospira sp. MIT1004
TCCGCGGGCACCGATAACGGTGACGGCACCTGGACTCTTGGTTCCGATCAGCTTGCAGGCCTGACGATCACGCCAGCGGATGATTTTAGCGGGTCGTTTGATTTGACCGTCACCGCGCAATCTGCGGATGGCAGCGACATTGCGACAGCGACGGATACGATTACGGTTGACGTTACAGGTTTTGCTGACGCACCTACTTTGAACGTCTCTGACGCCAGTGGTTCAGAAGATTCTGCCATTTCGCTTGATATTGACGCGGGTCTGACGGATTCCAGCGAAGTGCTGACGGTGACCATCTCTGGTGTCCCGGAAGGGGCAACTTTGTCCGCGGGCACCGATAACGGTGACGGCACCTGGACTCTTGGTTCCGATCAGCTTGCAGGCCTGACGATCACGCCAGCAGATGATTTCTCCGGCAGCTTCGAGCTTGGTGTGACCGCAACGTCGGCAGATGGTTCTGATGTAGCAACCACGACCGGTTCAATCACGGTTGATGTTGCCGGTGTCGCCGATGCACCGACGCTGGAAGTATCGGATGCTTCGGGTTACGAAGACCGGCCAATTGCGCTTGATCTTGACGCTGTCCTGACAGACGCCAGTGAAGTTCTCTCTGTCACCATCTCCGGTTTTCCGGATGGCGCAAGGCTCTCTGCCGGTACGAACAATGGTGACGGCAGCTGGACGCTGAGCCCGGATCAACTTGATGGCCTCAGAGTTAGGCCACCGTACAACTATAGTGGCGCGTTTGAGCTTGATGTAACGGCCCAGTCTGTGGACGGGTCGGATATTGCCACGACAAGCGGCTCAATCACGGTTGATGTCGAAGGCGTCGCAGACCGACCGACGCTTGATGTGTCGGATGCGCAGGGTCTTGAGGATACAGCGATTGTGCTCGATATTGATGCCGCGCTGACAGATTCCAGCGAGGTGTTGAGCGTCACCGTAAGCGGTGTGCCCGATGGTGCGGAACTGTCTGCCGGGATCGACAATGGTGATGGCACATGGACGTTGGATGCCGATGAGCTTGCAGGACTGACGATCACACCACCGGAAAACTTCAGTGGCGCGTTTGATCTTAAGGTGGTCGCACGATCCACAGATGGCGATTCTGTTGCATCAACATCCGATCCGGTGCGTCTTCTGACGCGCAGCGGCAACAGCACAATTACCGTTGAGGTGACCGGTGTCGCGGATGCTCCGACACTCGAAGTAAGTGATGCGTCTGGCAACGAGGACAATGTTATTGCCCTCGACATTGATGCCGGTCTGACGGATTCCAGCGAAACTCTGACGGTCACGATCTCTGGTGTTCCGAATGGTGCAACCCTGTCTGCGGGCACCGACAATGGTGATGGCACCTGGACGCTGGGCTCTGATCAGCTTGATGGTTTGACGATCACCCCGGCGGATGACTTCAGCGGTTCGTTTGATCTGGGTGTGACGGCGACCTCTGCCGATGGTTCAGACGTTGCGACCACGACGGGTTCGATTACGGTTGATGTTGCCGGTGTTGCGGATGCACCGACGCTCGGCGTCAGTGATGCCAGCGGCAACGAAGACAGTGCCATTGCTTTGAATATTGACGCTGGTTTGGCTGATTCCACTGAAACGCTGACAATTACGATTAGCGGGGTCCCAGAAGGTGCGACGCTGTCGGTAGGTACTGACAACGGTGACGGTACATGGACACTGACAAGTGATGAACTGGAAGGTATCAGCGTTACACCGCCATCTGATTTCAGCGGTAGTTTTGACCTTGAAATTACTGCAAGTACGCAGGATGGCACCGATATCGCATCGGTTACAGATACCGTTATGGTGGACGTGGCCGGTGTGGCCGACGCGCCGACGCTTGATGTCAGTGACGCGTCTGGCAACGAGGACAATGGTATCGCCCTCGACATCGACGCCGCTCTTGCTGACAGCTCGGAGACTCTCACTGTCACCATTAGGGGCGTTCCGAATGGCGCGATCCTGTCGGCAGGGACCGATAATGGCGACGGGACCTGGACGCTGGGTTCGGATCAGCTTGACGGTCTGACGATCACGCCTGCGGATGACTTCAGTGGTTCGTTTGATCTTGATGTGACGGCGTCCTCTGCCGATGGTTCAGATGTTGCAACCACGACCGGCAGCATCACTGTTGATGTCGCTGGTGTTGCGGATGCACCGACGCTGGAAGTGTCCGACGCCTCTGGCGACGAAGACAGTGCGATTGCACTTGATATTGACGCAGGCCTGACGGACAGCTCAGAAGTACTGACAGTGACCATCTCCGGTGTTCCGGATGGGGCAACCCTGTCTGCGGGCGCCGATAACGGAGATGGCACCTGGACGTTGACCCCTGCACAGCTTGAAGCTCTTACGATCACACCATCGGAAAACTATTGGGGCAACTTTGAGCTGACCATTACGGCCACATCGGTTGATGATGAGGACAGTGCAAGCATCTCACAGGTGCTGCAGGTCGAAGTGATTGACGATCCGAATGAGAGCGTGATTGGTACGGCCGGTTCTGATGAAATCACGACCGCTGAAGGTAATGATTATGTAGAAGCCCTGAGCGGCAACGATATTATCAATTCCGGTGCAGGTAATGATACCAACTATGGCGGCAGCGGCGATGACATTATTGATGCAGGCGAGGGTAATGATATCGTCTATGGCGGCAGCGGCCATGACATCATTGATGCCGGTCAGGGTAATGATACCGTCCATGGCGGCAGCGGACGTGACACGATCAGCGGCGGCGAGGGTGAGGATTATATCAATGCCGGTGGCTCGGATGACATTGTAACTGGCGGTGCCGGAGACGACACGATCTACGGTGGCAACGGTCGTGACACGATTTCGGGCGGCGACGGTAGTGATTACATCAATGCCGGAAATTCTGATGACATCGTGAATGGCGGTGCAGGTAACGACACCATTATTGGCGGCGGCGGCAAGGATACCCTGGACGGTGGAGACGGCACGGATACGCTTTATGGCGGTAGTTCCAACGACAGGCTGACAGGGTCGGGCGATGACAGGCTTTATGGCGAGGCCGGAAATGACGAGATCAATTACACCGTCGATCTGAGCGCAGAGGGAACCGGCATTGTCGATGGCGGTTCAAACACCGATACATTGAAGCTTTATCTGAATTCGGATCAGCTTTCAGGCGATGGTGTTCTTGAAGCATTGCAGGACCTCAAAGCCCATGTCGAAAGCGGTGAGGGCGGCAGCCTGATGCTTGACGCACTCGGGGTCGAGGTCAGCAATATCGAGAATCTCGAAATTTATGTCGATGGTGCGTCCTATAACCCGGCGGCAGAGGCTCCGGCACTGGATGTCGCTGATGCCACGGGTGCCGAGGATGGCGGCGCGATTGCCCTTGATATTGATGCGTCGCTTGGCGACGCAACCGAAATCCTGAGCATCACCATTTCTGGTGTGCCCGAAGGTACCACCCTGTCTGCCGGAACCGATAACGGAGACGGTAGTTGGACGCTGGAGGCCGCAGACCTTGAAGGTTTGACGATTACACCGGCCGATGATTACAGCGGTACATTCGATCTTACCGTTACGGCAACTTCAAGTGCTGGCGATGACAGTGCATCGACCAGCCAGGTCATCACTGTTGATGTCAGTGCAGTTGCAGATGTACCGACTTTGACCGTGTCGGATGCATCGGGCAGCGAAGACAGCGCGATTGGTCTGGATGTCGATGCGGGGCTGACAGATACCAGCGAAACGATGACCATCACCATCAGCGGTGTTCCCGATGGGGCCAGCCTGTCGGCCGGGACCAGTAACGGTGATGGCAGCTGGACATTGAGTGCGAGTGATCTTGAAGGTCTGAGCATCACCCCGAGCGGTGATTACAGCGGCAGCTTTGATCTGACCGTCACGGTAACATCGCAGGACGGCAACGACACGGCATCGATCAGCGATACCATTACGGTTGCTGTCGCCGGTGTCGCGGACAAGCCAGCACTGGATGTATCAAATGTATCCGGCACCGAAGACAGTGCCATTGCGCTCGATATCGATGCCGGCCTGACAGATGCATCTGAACTCCTGACCGTCACGATCAGTGGCGTTCCGGAAGGTGCCGCCTTGTCGGCAGGTACGGATAACGGCGATGGCAGCTGGACCTTGTCGGCGGCCGACCTGAACGGCCTGACGATCACACCAGCGGATGACTTCAGTGGATCGTTTGATCTGGCGGTCACCGCGCAATCTGCGGATGGCAGCGACATTGCGACCACAACAGGCAGCATTACGGTTGATGTTGCCGGTGTTGCCGATGCTCCGACGCTGGATGTCTCCGACGCCAGTGGTTTGGAAGATTCGGCCATTACGCTCGACATTGACGCAGGCCTGACGGACAGCTCCGAAGTTCTGAGTGTCACGATCAGCGGCGTACCAGAAGGCGCGACCCTGTCTGCGGGCACCGATAACGGTGATGGCAGCTGGACGCTATCTGCTGCCGACCTGAATGGTCTGACGATTACACCAGCGGATGATTTTAGCGGATCGTTTGATCTGACAGTCACCGCTCAATCTGCGGATGGCAGCGACATTGCGACAGCGACGGATACGATTACGGTTGATGTTGCCGGTGTCGCCGATACGCCGACGTTGGATGTCTCTGACACCAGTGGTTCAGAAGATTCGGCGATTACGCTCGACATTGACGCAGGCCTGACGGACAGCTCCGAAGTTCTAAGTGTCACGATCAGTGGCGTGCCAGAAGGTGCTGCCTTGTCGGCTGGTACGGACAACGGTGACGGGACCTGGACCTTGTCGGCGGCTGACCTGAACGGTCTGACGATCACGCCTGCGAATGACTTCAGTGGTTCGTTTGATTTGACGGTGACGGCGCAGTCGGCTGATGGTGACGATGTTGCGACGAGCAGCGGCACGATCACTGTTGATGTTACGGGTGTGGCGGATACGCCGACATTGGACGTTTCTGATGCCAGTGGTTCGGAAGATTCTGCGATTGCACTCGACATTGATGCAGGCCTGACGGACAGCTCCGAAGTTCTAACCGTTACGATCAGTGGTGTGCCAGAAGGTGCGGCCTTATCTGCCGGTACCGATAACGGTGATGGCAGTTGGACTCTAAGTCCCGATCAGCTTGCAGGCCTGACGATTAACCCGTCGGATGATTTCTCCGGCAGCTTCGAGCTTGGTGTGACGGCAACGTCTGCCGATGGCGAAGATATCGCGACCACAACGGGCAGTATCACGGTTGACGTCACAGGTGTTGCCGATAAACCGACGCTTGATGCCGCAGATGCCTCTGGCTCGGAAGACAGCGCGATTGCACTGGATATCGATGCCGGTCTGACGGACAGCTCCGAAGTTCTCACCGTTACGATCAGCAGCGTGCCAGAGGGCGCGACCCTGTCAGCCGGTACCGATAACGGTGATGGCAGCTGGACTCTAAGTCCCGATCAGCTCGCAGGTCTGACGATCACACCAGCGGATGACTTCAGCGGATTTATTAATTTGT
>NZ_MCAO01000024.1:0-2500 GCF_001858545.1 Thalassospira sp. MIT1004
TGATTAGGGAATATTTGCTGTGTTTTGAAGGCCCGGCGGTGACCTACTCTCCCGTGCCTTAAGACAAAGTACCATCGGCGCAGGCAGGTTTCACTTCTGAGTTCGGGATGGGATCAGGTGGTTCCCGGCCGCTATGGCCACCGGGCCGTCGAAACACAGCGAAGAGATCGGAGTTTTTGTGATGCGATATTGGTTGATTGCGTATTTGCGGGTTTTACCGCTGCGCAAGAAGTCAGAATGTTCAATTAGCAAGAGGGATCAATCAAGCCGATCGATCAATTAGTACTGGTTAGCTTCACGTGTTGCCACGCTTCCACACCCAGCCTATCAACCTGGTGGTCTTCCAGGGATCTGATAGGGATACCTAGTCTTGAAGGGGGCTTCCCGCTTAGATGCTTTCAGCGGTTATCCCTTCCGCACTTAGCTACCCGGCGATGCTCCTGGCGGAACAACCGGTACACCAGAGGTGCGTCCATCCCGGTCCTCTCGTACTAGGGACAGCTCTTCTCAAGTATCCTACGCCCACGGCAGATAGGGACCGAACTGTCTCACGACGTTCTAAACCCAGCTCACGTACCACTTTAATTGGCGAACAGCCAAACCCTTGGGACCTGCTCCAGCCCCAGGATGTGATGAGCCGACATCGAGGTGCCAAACACTCCCGTCGATGTGGACTCTTGGGGAGTATCAGCCTGTTATCCCCGGCGTACCTTTTATCCGTTGAGCGATGGCCCTTCCACGCGGGACCACCGGATCACTATGACCGACTTTCGTCTCTGCTCGACTTGTCAGTCTCGCAGTCAGGCAGGCTTTTGCCATTGCACTCTTAAGCTGATGTCCGACCAGCCTGAGCCTACCATCGCGCGCCTCCGTTACTCTTTGGGAGGCGACCGCCCCAGTCAAACTACCCGCCATGCAGGGTCCCGGATCCGGATAACGGACCTCGGTTAGATATCAGGAAGCAAAAGGGCGGTATCTCAAAGGTGGCTCCACCGAAGCTGGCGCTTCGGGTTCATAGCCTCCCGCCTATTCTGCACATTCACATCCTGATACCACTGCAAAGCTGTAGTAAAGGTGCACGGGGTCTTTCCGTCTGACCGCGGGTACTCCGCATCTTCACGGAGAATTCAATTTCGCTGAGTCGATGTTGGAGACAGTGGGGAAGTCGTTACGCCATTCGTGCAGGTCGGAACTTACCCGACAAGGAATTTCGCTACCTTAGGACCGTTATAGTTACGGCCGCCGTTTACCGGGGCTTCAATTCAATGCTTGCACATCTCCTCTTAACCTTCCGGCACCGGGCAGGCGTCAGACCCTATACGTCGTCTTGCGACTTCGCAGAGCCCTGTGTTTTTAGTAAACAGTCGCCACCCCCTGGTCTGTGCCCCCACCGTAAAGTTGCCTTCACGGTGGGCCCCCTTCTCCCGAAGTTACGGGGGCAATTTGCCGAGTTCCTTCAACATCGTTCTCTCAAGCGCCTTGGTATATTCAACCTGCCCACCTGTGTCGGTTTCGGGTACGGTCCATATGTGAGAGTTATTTCCTGGACCTCCTTGGCAGCATCTCCAATCCAATAAGGAGACACAACTTCCAGAGGCCGTCACTTCTCACGGGTACAGGAATATTAACCTGTTTCCCATCGACTACGCGTTTCCGCCTCGTCTTAGGGGCCGACTCACCCTGCGCGGATTGGCCTTGCGCAGGAACCCTTGGGCTTTCGGCGAGGGAGGTTCTCACTCCCTTTGTCGCTACTCATGTCAGCATTCTCGCTTCCGATACCTCCAGCATACCTTACGGTACACCTTCACAGGCTTACGGAACGCTCCGCTACCACTTGTTCAATAAAGAACAAATCCGCAGTTTCGGTGTGTGGCTTGAGCCCCGGTACATCTTCGGCGCGGGACAGCTTATTTAGACCAGTGAGCTGTTACGCTTTCTTTAAACGATGGCTGCTTCTAAGCCAACGTCCTGGTTGTCTTGGCCGTCCTACATCCTTTCCCACTTAGCCACAACTTTGGGACCTTAACTGGCGGTCTGGGCTGTTTCCCTCTCGACCACGGACCTTAGCACCCGTAGTCTGTCTGCCAGATAGTACTCATCGGTATTCGGAGTTTGATTAGGTTTGGTAAGCCGGTAAGGCCCCCTAGCCCATTCAGTGCTCTACCCCCGATGGTATTCGTCTGACGCTCTACCTAAATAGATTTCGCGGAGAACCAGCTATCTCCAGGTTTGATTGGCCTTTCACCCCTAACCACAAGTCATCCCCGTCTTTTTCAACAGACGTGGGTTCGGTCCTCCAGTGACTGTTACATCACCTTCAACCTGCTCATGGCTAGATCACCTGGTTTCGGGTCTAATCCCACAAACTCAATCGCCCTATTCAGACTCGCTTTCGCTGCGCCTACACCTAACGGCTTAAGCTCGCTTGTAAGACTAACTCGCTGACCCATTATGCAAGAGGTACGCTGTCACCCCATAAAGAGGCTCCAACTGCTTGTAG
>NZ_MCAO01000025.1:0-4396 GCF_001858545.1 Thalassospira sp. MIT1004
GGCTTTTGGGGCGGTTTGGCGACGGGGGCGGGGCCGCATGCAGGAATATCTGCACAACGCGCAATTTACCCGTTAGTGTTGCAGTCCGGTCAACCAGTTAGCGGATGAAACATGCTGTCTTCCATCAGTTTGCGCCATATGCGGGTTTTTGTGGCGGTCGCCGATCATGGCACCTTTACCGCCGCGGCGGAGGTTCTGGGGCTGACGCCGTCGGGATTGACGGCGACGATCCGGCAGTTCGAGGATGTGGCGGGCACGCCGCTTTTTGATCGCACGACGCGACAGGTGACGTTGAGTGCTACCGGCGCGCGGTTTTTGCCCACGGCGCGTCGGTTGATCAGCGAATTTGAAGAGGCGCTTGGCGATCTTGATGCGCTGTCCAAGGGGATTGGCGGGACGATCCGCATTGCGGCGGCCCCCTCGGTCCTGACGCGCATTCTGCCCGGCGTGATCAGCCGGTTTGTTGATGAACATCCCGATGCGCGGCTTCGCCTGGACGAGCTGAATGCGGGCGAGGTGCATGAGGCGGTGGCGCGCAACGAGGCGGATTTCGGCATTGCCGGGGAATGGCATGCCCTGCCCGATATTGCGTTTAGCCCGTTATTTTCCGACCGGTTCGGGGTGCTGTGCCGGTCTACCCATGCCTTTGCCAGACGCAGTGCGATTGCGTGGTCGGAACTGGCCGATCAGGCCTTTGTCGGGCTGGGCCCGGAATCGGGCACGCGCGCGATGATGGCGGCACCGGGAAGCTGGGCCGGTGGTACTGGTGGCGCTGCCGGTTCTGGTGGGGGTGGCGCGGGAGATGTGCCGGTGGACCCGGCGGAGGTCGCGGCCTCCGACGTGCTGAAGCGCGCCGCCGCCCTTGGCCTGCCCGAGGCGCAAATGGTATTGCGCCGGGCGAATGCCAGCGAACGGGCGATTGAGCGGGTGGCGAAAATGGCGAAACCCCGCCAATCGGATGCGGGGCAGAACGGCAGTGGCGGCGGGGCCAAGGACGGGCCGGGCAGTGCGATGATCGACCCGGTCGCGCAATTACGCCCGATTGTCGAAACATCCAATACGCTGACACTGGCCGCGATGGTGGCCGAAGGGGTGGGGATCACGGTGCTGCCGGAACTGGCCGCGCGCGTCGCCGACCTTGCCGCACCGGGAAAACTGGCCTTCGTGCCGCTCTGCGAACCCATCCGCAAACGCCCGATTGGCATCATCACGCGGCAAAGCAGAAGCCTGTCGCCGATTGCGAGGATATTCCTTGCGATGGTGATGGAACAGGCACCCAAAATGGATTTGCCTGCGGCGATTGAGTGGGGGTGAGGGGAATAATGAAACGCATTAATTTCAAATTGTTGAAACCCGGTGATATCATCTTGACTGCGAGAGCAGGGAAAACTGGAAAAGCCATTCGGTTCTCTACGCAAGGGAGCGTTTCCCACGCCATGCTTTATGTGCAACGAGGTTCGGTCATCGACTCTACTCCGGATGGCGTCCAAGCTCGGAATTTACAGCGTGAGCTCTTTGATGATGAGGAGGAATTTTTTGTATTCCGGCTAAAGGAAGAATTGCCGGAGCTTAGAATCTCCCAAATTGTCAACTTTGCCAGATCGGAAATAGGTACGCGGTATTCTAAGGTTGAAGCTGCACGCACAGTGCTTGGAGGCCCTAAGAAGCCGCGCGGAAGGGCAGAATTCTGTTCGCGGCTGGTTGCGCGCTCATATCAAATCGCGGGTGTGCAGCTTGTTCCTGATCATGATTATTGTTCACCCGAAGATTTGCGGAACAGCCCCTTGCTTCATGAACTGCCAGATGTATCAGAGACTGTTACAGATGAAGAAATTAAGTGGTTAAAGAAAAGGCACAATCCCATACAGGTGATGCAGGAAGCAACCAACGTGGTTCTTGATGCTGCGCGCAGCTTTGAAGGCAGCGTGGAGAATTTGCAAGACCTCGATAAGTTGGTGATGGAGCATCCCAAATATGACGCTGTGATCGCGAGATCCTACCGTGATTCTGGTTACTTGGATGTATGGAAGCACGAACTTAAAACCCATCCATGGCGGTATGACATGGTGGAAATGCGGCAAATGCAAAAAATTGCAGATCAGGACGAGCTAAGAGCCTATTCCATAGACACGATTAGGGAAGCTTATTCTGGCGGCTTTCGGTATGCTTGTAATCTTGCTTATTACAAGCAACAGAACAACTACGCACCGCGCGAAACATTTGACCAACTTATCACGCTCTACGAAATGCTTGTGAAAATTGATCAAGATCGCCGCGAAGTGGCTTGTGCTTGGCTACTCGAGAACTTTCCTAATGATGTGGGGCGCTATATGGAACGCGTGGTTCCTCACAGTGAATTATGGTTTTCAATTGTTGATAGTGTGGAGCCTCGGCTCGGCGCTTTAGCGCGCTTCGCCATTCAGTCAGAGCAGTCGCTAGAAATTTGTTCGGCATGTGGGGACGTGCCTGCTATCGACTACCGTATAGTCAATTCCGCTGAGGCAATGCCCGGCGTTCCATCGCTAAGGCTTTGCGATGATTGTCACGCAATACGTTTAGGTTATGGCGAAGAGCTTGAGCTTCTCTGCTAAACATCCAGTCATCCAGTAGATTATTCGTCACGAGCGTCAATCTATGACTGCGCAAATGTCTTGCGATCATTAGGTCGTAAAGCTTGATGGTGTTATTTTATTTTTCAAAAGAGCTTCTGAACCCTGCCGTTTTTTCTATGTCCGGCTGGTTTCGGTCGCTCATGAAATCATCTGAGACGCTTTGCGTGTCAAAGAAGTTGTCCCATAGCTGATCGGTTGGCGTGAGGTCTCGCGAGGTGTCCGCCGCCTCAGTCTTGCCGCGCAGGGAAATGGATTTCGGGGGCTTTGGGGGCATTGCGGGTGCCTCCTCCTTTTTCGATCATTGGTTTATATTTTGGTGATGGGCGGCACAGGTCAAGTGCATATGCGCGAAAGCGGAGCCTGTGGCGCGATGGACCCCCGCTTTCGCGGGGGTGACGGCGGGGCGGCGGTGTTTTGTCGCCTTTTAACCCTTCCAAACTGGCAATTCTTCGCATGTGCAACATATCATGAGGGTGGGCGTGGCCCGCGAGTGAGATGACGCAGGAGTTGGCATGAGCGAGAGTGCGAAGAAACCGACGGCGAAGAGCAAGGTGAACGGGCGCGGGAACGCGAACGGCAAAACCAACGGCAAAGCCAAAAAGCCGCGCAAGCATATCAGTCTGGCGTTGCAGGGCGGCGGGTCGCATGGGGCGTTTACGTGGGGTGTTCTGGACCGGTTGCTTGAGGATGAGGAAATCACGGTTGAGGCGATTTCGGGGACCTCGGCCGGGGCGATGAATGCCGCGGTGGTGACGTCGGGCTTTGCCAAGGGCGGTTATGAGGGGGCGCGGATTGATCTTGAGACTTTCTGGCGTGCGGTGTCGGAAGCCGCCCGGTTCAGCCCGCTTCAGCGCAGCCCGATTGATATTCTGTTTGGCAACTGGTCGCTTGAAAATTCGCTGGCTTATATGTGGCTGGATATGAGTGCGAAGATGTTTTCGCCCTATGACCTGAACCCGGCGGGGGATAATCCGTTAGCCGCGATTTTGAACGAGGTTGTCGATTTCAGGGCGATCAATGAAAGCCCGGCCAAGCTTTTTGTGACCGCGACCAATGTGGAAACCGGGCAGGGGCGGGTGTTTCGCAACCCCGATATCACGGTCGATGTGCTGCTGGCGTCGGCCTGTCTGCCGACGATTTACAAGGCGATTGAGATTGACGGGGTGCCGTACTGGGACGGCGGATATTCCGGCAATCCGAGCCTTGGGCCGCTGGTGCGCGAATGCGGATCGGATGATACGGTTTTAGTACAGATCAACCCGGTCAAACGGCCCGGCGTGCCGAAAACATCACGCGATATTGCCAATCGGCTCAACGAGGTATCGTTCAATAGCAGCCTGATGAAGGAATTGCGGATGATTGCGATCCTGCGCCATGATGCGCCGACCCATGCGTGCGAGGCCAGCAAATGGGGGGCGATGCGGATGCATTGCATCGCAAGCGATGTGATGCTGGAGCTTGATCAATCCTCCAAACTCAATGCCGAATGGGATTTCATGACCATGCTGCGCGACAAGGGGCGCGAGGCGGCGGCGAAGTTTCTGCGCAAGCATCGCGGCGATATTGGCGAGCGGCCGACACTGGACCTTGATCTGTTTGCGCCGGATTGACGCGTGAGGGCTTGCGGGTTTGGTGGCGGGATTTGAGGCTGCGGCACGAAGGGCTGGATTCCCGCGTGCGCGGGAATGACGGTTTTTGGGGTGTTGCTTTTCCATCCGTTCGTCACTCCCGCGAAGGCGGGAGTCCATGGGGCTTGCGGGCTCGGTGGCGGGGGTGTGTGGTTT
>NZ_MCAO01000026.1:0-3890 GCF_001858545.1 Thalassospira sp. MIT1004
GTGCCTTAACTTCAAAACCCCTGCCGAGCTATTCTCTGAGCAGGTCAAACATGTTGCACTTCAAGTGTGAGTCCATCTTCCCGCCTTCGCGGGAATGACGGTTTTTGGGGAAGTAAGGCCTTTCCATCCTTTCGTCACTGCCGCGCAGGCGGGAGTCCATGGGGCTGTGGGCGCGGTTGCTGGTTTTGCGATCCGGTTGTTTGCCATTTGGCATAAAAATGCTATATTGATGCCAAATGGAGGTATGTGATGGAATTCGCGATTGTGGAGCCGACCGGGGCGCGGCCGGATCGGGCGGCGATTACCGAGGATGAGGCGGCGGCGCTGGCGCGCGCCACGGTTAATCTGTTTGGTGTCTGGGATCTGAGCGATCAGGAAGCGCGGGTTTTGCTGGGCGATATGCCCGCGCGCACATGGGCGCGGTGGAAGAAGAAGGATATCGGGCGGATTGATCGTGATTTGCGCACGCGCATGGCGATGCTGATCGGGATTCATAAGGGATTGCGATATCTGTTTCGCGAACCGGCACGCGGTTATGCGTGGATCCGCAAGCCCAATGCGGCGTTTGGCGGGCAAAGTGCGCTTGAGATCATGTTGCGCGGCGAGATCATGGATATCGCCGATATCCGAAGTTACCTTGATGCGGAGCGTGGCGGCTGGTGATGGCAGGGGGGGATATTCCCGCAAGGCATGTTGCGTGGCCGCAATGCGTGCGGATCATCCGGTCGATCTATCCGCCGATTGACCTGTTTGAAGATATCGCCGATCCCGCCGATTGGGAGGCTCTGGCATCGGCGGAAGCCAAGATGAACCCGCGCATTCGTGACAGCATCGGCAATCTGGCGAAGGTGCCGGTCGAACGCCGGGTAGCGGGGCCGGGGGCGAGTTATGTGATGGCGCCGTTTGTCCACTGTTCGCCCTATCGCCCCGGCCGGTTTTCCGATGGCACATACGGGCTTTATTATGCGGGGGATCGCCGGGCGGTGGCGATTGCCGAAACCGTGCATCACCATGCACGCATGATGCGGGCGACCGATGAGGAACCGGGCTGGACATCGCAGTTTCGCGAGCTGGTCGGGCGGATCGAGCATGTGTTTGATGACGCGAGCGATCGGGCGGATTTGCTGGACCCCGATGATTATTCGGCGTCACAGAAATTTGGCGCGGAGCGACGCGCTGCGGGATCGGACGGGATTTACTGGCCGAGTGTGCGGTTTGACGGGGGGCATTGCATTGCGGCGTTCTGGCCCGATGTGGTGCCGATCCCCGTGCAGGGCGACCATTTTTCCTATCACTGGAACGGGGAGGCGGTTGATTATGTCCGCAACCTTGCCAGTGGGGAGACTTGGCGGGTGATTTAGCGGCTGCATCGTTTGCGCGATGCAGCCACCGGATATGCAGGTGTTATTTGAGTGTGACATGGGCATGTGACGGGGCGTGATCGGCAAGGGCTTTGCAGGCGTCCGCCCATGACGTATCAGCCGGATCAAGGGCTGATTTGAGGTAGGCCAGCGTCATGCGTTGGGTGATGGCAAGGCGGTCCGGGTCTTCGTCGTCGGTTTCCTTTGCGTCATAGCCGGCAATGCCGCCAAGGCCATGTTTGCCGCCAATCAGGGTCAGCAGGGCATCGGCACCGGGACTGTGGTGGAACGGGTCGGTGTGCCAGGCGGGGCCGCGGGTCGTCAGGTGCGGGTTGTCATCGGCATCGCCGGCAACGACCAGAGTTTTTGTCGTCAGGTGGCTGAAATCGGGGTTGAGCGATGTGTAGTTTGCGCGGGCAAAGTCGCTGAGGCTATCCCCGCCCTTGCCGGGGGCGGCCAGCAGGACGCCGACCGTGATACGCGGTTCGATCAGATCGACATTCTGTGCGGCCGGGTCGTTGATATCGGTCAGACGTGCACCAAGCAACATGCCGACGGTCTGCCCGCCCAGCGAATGGCCGATGGCAGCGATTTTGGAACGGTCCAGCCGCCCGGCGATGGCGGGAAACTGGTCCTCTATCGCGTCAAGCTGATCCAGGATCCGCTTCATATCCTGCACGCGCGAGCGCCAGAAAAACGGTGCCCCCGGTGCATCGGCCGGAAGGCCCGCGACCTTGGAATTGCCATGTGTCGGCTGGATCACGACAAAACCGTGGGCGGCATAGAAATTCGCAAGCGGCGCGTAACCATCCTTGGACGGGATATAAAGCGACGGACCATGCCCGTGCGACAGCAGAAGGATCGGAAGGTCCCGATCATTCGAGGGCGGGGTGAGCGGGGCGGTGATGCGCAGGTCAAGCGGCAACCCGCGATCCGGGGCCGGGAGGCGGACCGGGTTGATGCACAGGGTCGGAAAGGACGGGCCGGTCGGGATATGGCGGGCATCGGTAAGCAGATTGTTCATGACGGGGTGCCTTGTTTTGCTTGGCGAAGGTCGGGGGCTTCGCCTATATAGAAAAACGGAACGTTGATCCGATATTAAACGGAACTTTGTTCCACTTGATGAATTGTATATACGGAACGTTGTTCCGTATATCAAGGGTGATTGCGTGCGGGGTCTTTGGACCGGCGGCAGCAGGGAAGGTTTGAGTGACAGACGACCCGACAAAACATGACCTTGAAGGCAAGGCACCGAAACGGCGGGTGCGCGCCGATGCCCAGCGTAACGAGGATGCGGTGCTTGAGGCGGCCAAGGCGGTTTTTGCGACCGCTGGCGTCGATGCGCCGGTGCGCGAAATTGCCACCAAGGCCGGGGTTGGCGTGGGGACGCTGTATCGTCGTTTTCCAACCCGATCCGACCTTGTGGCGGCGGTTTTCAGGCGCGAAGTCGATGCCTGTGCGGCAACCGCAGAAACTCTTGCGGCGGATTATCCGCCGGGCGAGGCGCTGGTGCGCTGGCTGAACCGCTATACCGATTTTATCGCGACCAAAAAGGGGCTGGCGGCGGCATTGCATTCCGGTGATCCGGCGTTTGATGCGCTGCCCGATTATTTTCGCGCGAAGTTCGAGCCGGTTCTGACATCGCTTCTGGAGGCAGCCGCCACGGCGGGCGAGGTACGTCGCGATATTGCTGCCTATGACCTGCTGCGCGCGATTGGCAACCTTTCGGTGGCGGGTGTTGGCGATGAAGCGGGGGCCGCGCATACGCGCAGCATGGTGGAGCTTCTGGTCGACGGGTTGCGGTTTGGCGCGGTGAAGGCGGGGCGGTAGGGCGGAGGCCTTCGGTTTTGCGCGAAGGTTTTTTCCACTCTGTCTTCACTCCCGCGCAGGCGGGAGTCCATGGGGCTTGCAGGTTCGGTGGATGGTTTTGAGGCTGTGGCAAGAAGGACTGGATTCCCGCGTTCGCGAGAATGACGGAAGAGAGTTTATCGACGCTTATGCGTTCAGGCTGTCGAACAGGTCGTTCCAGTCGGGATTGTGTTTTTCGATCAGGTCGAGCTTCCAGGCGCGGCGCCATTTTTTAAGGCGCTTTTCGCGCAGGATGGCGTTTTCCATGCTGTCATGCAGTTCAAAATGCACGAGTTGCCCGACATCGTAACGTTGGGTGAAGCCCTTATCCGTGGCTGTGCGATGTTGCCAGATGCGGGCGCGCAGATCGGCGGTAACGCCGATGTAAAGCGTGCCGTTGCAGTTGCTGGCAAGGATATAGACGCAGGGCTGTTTCATCGTGGAAGGATAGCAGGATTTGGCCGGATGGCGGAGTTTTTGGTGATGCCGATGGGTGGTTCTGGTTGCCGGGTTTGAGGATGCGGCACGAAAGACTGGATTCCCGCGTTCGCGGGAATGACGGCTTTGGGGATGGGCTTTCTGCACATTCGTCACTCCCGCGAAAGCGGGAGGATGGACTCACACTTGAAGTGCAACATGTTTGACCTGCTCAGAGAATAGCTCGGCAGGGGTTTTGAAGTT
>NZ_MCAO01000027.1:0-2666 GCF_001858545.1 Thalassospira sp. MIT1004
GATAACTAGGAATTATCAGAGATATGAGCCGCCGCATTCTTCGCAACAGACGTGACCCTGAATTAAAGGTCTACGATGAAGATTTCGACTTGGTTGCAACACGTTTCAGGCCCACCGTTACGTCTGCTGATTGGATCGCATTGCCCGGTGCTGTTATGGACACCGTTGTCCCATGTTCTGATGAATATCCGCAGTTGTCCTTAGAGGCTTCCCACCTCAAAGGATATAAGATGGACACTGGTGATGTGCTTTGGACAGAAAAACAACAAATTGCAAGTCTTGTTGCGGCATTTGACAGCAAGCTAATCAACACAGATGAATTCACCTTGGCTCCAGGAGTTTCAAGCGCCTTACTAATCATCATGGCGGCGCTCAAGAGTATGGGGATAGGGGAGATTATCTTTGAACTCCCAGCATATTTTGCGGGTATAGAGCAGGCTGAACTGCTTGGTCTAAATGTCGGGCTATTTCCGGCAAGCCCAAGCAGCGGTTATCGAATAACGCCACAGGATATTATCGACATTGATCGTATATCGAGTGCTCCGGTTGCATTGATGATAACTCAGCCCAGATACGGACTGGGTTACAATCGGAAGACTGAAGAGCTGCTAAAACTCAGAGAGGCATTGAGGCCAGGAGATATTATTGTTGTTGATGAAGCGGCAGATCAGTCCGCTCCCAGCCCATTTGGCAAGGTGGAGTTAGATGGGGATGTCAAGATTATTCGGGTTCGCGGGCTTACAAAGGGATTGGGGCTGAACTCTGCGAAAATAGCCACAATTCTACATCCAACCGACATGAGGCCATTATTGGGGGAGATTGTTGATTTCACCGGAGGTGCAATTGATGCTGCTGCAATGAGGTTGGTGTTGGAACTCGCTAAAAAACCTATGCGTTACTTGGCTCTTCTCGAAGGAGCACGTAATTATGTCAGACAGCAATACCAAACATTGCAGAGTATGATTATGGGGCTTCCGATTACCTTGGCACCGATAGAAAACAGTTATCTCGCAACCGCCCATTTTCGCAGCCCCCCCAACGTGGACTTTGATCAGTTTCGAGAATATTTTCTGTATACAGCTGTTGAAATAAAGCTACCGATTGTGCGGGGGTCAAGTTTGTATTTTCCCTATGACGCAAGTGGGGAAATTATTCGAATTAACTATTTCACTCCTCCCGAGAACATGACGCGATCTGGTACTGCATTTCAGAAGTTTTCTACTTCTCTATATGAACGTCTTTGACGACATTTTTTATGCGTGAAATCAGCGTGGAGCTGAAATTGATTTCGAAACAGAAAGTCACTGCCCTTGGCAAGTTTCCGCTGAAATGTACAAGGCTCATCTGTTCTTTCCCCGAGGCTCCCCCGATTTCGAGATTCACGAGCGGGGTGTTTCCCCGACCAACGTCTTTCGCCTTTTGTTGTGCGAGTTGAATACGTGTTTTGGTGTTTAAAAACAGGTAAACTCCAAGCAAAAGCGTTGCAGAATTGCCAATGGAGAATACAATGTCCACTGGCGAATTTCTGGGGCGAATAAAAAAATGGGATTCAGGTAACAAAGCGGCCAATTCTTTTGATAGATCGTCTATTTGTTCATCAGTTGCCCAATCAAAGGACCGATAAACAATTTTAGATCCTTGTGTATTCCCGACTATCCGGTCGCTAGCCCGATCCAGATGTTCTATTCGTTGCAAGCATTGTAAATTTACGCCTGCCGCGGTTTGAGCTAAATGCTCGCTGCCCAGAGCTCCTTGAAAAGACGACCAGATTTTATCTGTAAGAACGTACATCTTTACTACAATAAGGACAGGAACTTTGTCAGTATCGTATAAGTATAAAACAAAACTTGAGAAGTCTTGAAGCAACCGCATGAAGTTTATGGGCGCGCGGACCATTGACAGCCATGCTTCTGCCTCAAATACCTTGTCAAGAGTTGTACTTCCTTCGAGCTCGCCTTCCGCCAAATAAAAATCTAGTCGTAGGGATTCAAAGGGGGACGTTTGCGAACTCTTTGATGTGTGATTGTCCGCCTGATCGAACTCATATATTTCTGCCTCAGGGTAACTACGATCAACTCGAATTAATCCTTGGTCAATCTGACGGCAATCCAATCCGAAATTATCAATGATCGCGCGAAAATCTATTGATGTTTTCTTAAATGAATTGTTAAACAAAATGCATCCATCAAAAACTTTGTTCGATGTTTTACATTCCTCAAAAAGGCATTCTTTTATCTGAGAATTCCGCACCATTGAGCTGCGGAAATCACACTCAATGAACCTGCATTCAAGATACATACATTCATGAAATGCTGCATCAGAGAGGGAGCATCCTATGAAAACACATTTTGAATAGGTGCATGAAACAGTTGATCCAGAACCAAGGTCGCAGCCGATGAACGTTGACTCAAGAAACGAACAATCCTTGAAATCAACGTTCTTCAGCTTGCTGTTGGACAAGACCGCCATTTTAAACGAGCATCGTTGGAAATTGTGGCTGAACTCGAAACCATCCACATCTCCTGAAATCAGACGGCCAATAATGTCCTTGCCTACTTCTTCAGGCCATATATCGCCGCCTAGATCAATAGGTGGCAGTTGGTCTGCCCATTTTTGCCAAACAGAAATTTGGTCGCCGCTCATATCTCTGATAATTCCTAGTTATC
>NZ_MCAO01000028.1:0-2085 GCF_001858545.1 Thalassospira sp. MIT1004
CCCCAAGCCCCAAAAGAGGCCCCCATGATCAACGATTTCGCCCTTCATCCGCAACTTGCCGCCGACACCGATCTCGTCACCGACGGTCCGCTATCCCATGTCCTGTTGATGAATGACGCCCGCTATCCGTGGCTGATCCTTGTGCCAAAACGCGCCAATCTGGTCGATTATGACGATCTGAGCGCGGATGAACGCAAATTGCTGGGTGATGAATGCGCGATTGCCTCGGCAACGCTGAAACGCCGTTTCAACGCCGATAAAACCAATGTCGCGATGCTGGGCAACATGGTTCCGCAACTACATTGCCACGTCGTCGCCCGGTTCAAAAATGATGCCGCATGGCCCGGCCCGATCTGGGGCGTCGGCAAGGCCGAACCTTATGACGAGGAAACCGGCAATGAACGTCTGGCGATCCTGCGGGCCGATCTGATTTCGGCTTTCAAGCATCTGTAATTTCCCGCTTTGCCGCTCCTTGACGCATATCAAGGAAGATGAATTTGGAATAATGCAAAAGACGGACAGAACGAATTTTCGGGATGTCCGTCATGCAACTCGCCCTTTACGAAAAATACGACCTGCGTCTGCCGCGCTATACCAGCTATCCGACCGCACCGCATTTCAGTGCGTCGGTGAATGGCAGGGTTTTCGAAAGCTGGCTGGGTGACCTTGATCCCGCGCAACCCTTATCGCTTTATCTGCATATTCCGTGGTGCCGTGAAATGTGCTGGTTCTGCGGGTGCAATACCAAAATCACCAAGCAATATGACCCGGTCGGCAATTTTGTTGTCGCCCTTCGGGCTGAAATCGCAAGCCTGCTGTCAAAACTTGACCCCGCCCACCGTTTCAAGGTGTCGCACATTCATTTTGGCGGCGGCAGCCCGACGGCACTTAAACCCGAAGACCTGCGCGCGATCATGGCCGATCTGACCGATCGCATCGATATCCTTGACGATGCCGAAGTCGCCCTTGAAATGGATCCGCGCACAGCCACCCCGGAATTTATCGATGCCATGGCCGATTGCGGCTTTACCCGCGCCAGCATCGGCATTCAGGATTTCAACCCGTTTGTCCAGCGTGCGGTCAACCGCGTGCAATCGTTTGAGCTGGTCGAAGATGTCATTGCCCGTCTGCGTGCGCACAAAATTTCGGGCATCAATGTCGATCTGATGTATGGCCTGCCGTTCCAGACGGTCGACAGCATCATCGAAACCGTTGATCAGACGGTCACGCTCAACCCCGACCGCCTGTCGGTATTCGGTTATGCCCATGTGCCATGGATGAAAAAGCATCAGAACCTGATCCCGACCGAAGCCCTGCCCGACACCGCAGCCCGCTGGGCCCAGTACGAAGCCATCCAGACCCAGCTGACCTCGCATGGTTACAGCGCCATCGGCCTTGACCATTTCGCCCGCGATGACGACGCGATGGCCATCGCACAGAAAAGCGGCCTTTTACATCGTAATTTTCAGGGCTACACCACCGACCGCGCCGAAGCATTGATCGGTTTTGGCCCGTCTGCGATTTCGTCCCTGCCACAGGGCTATGCCCAGAACGACCCGGCCCTTGCCCGCTGGCAACGCGCGGTAGAGGCCGGAAAATGTGCGATTGAGAAGGGCATTGCGGTCAGTAACGAGGATCGCATCCGGCGCGACATCATCAACGAACTGATGTGCAACCTGACGGTTGATGTCGCCGCCATCTGCGCCGATCACGGCACATCCGTCGACCGCTTCACATGCGAAATCGACCGGGTCCGCGCCATGACACAGGATGGCATCGTCGAAGTTAACGGCACACACATCCACCTGACCGAAAGCGGCCGACCGCTTGTCCGGGCGGTGTGTGCCGCGTTTGATACCTATCTTGATCACGCCCACGGACGGCATTCACAGGCGGTCTAGATGTGGCTGTCAACAGGGCCGGATAACCCGGCCCTCAGACCGCTGACACAGCCCTCCCAATCCGATTGTCATTCACAACCTGATCGTCATTCCCGCGAAGGCGGGAAGATGGACTCACACTTGAAGTGCAACATGTTTGACCTGCTCAGAGAATAGCTCGGCAGGGGTTTTGAAGTTAAGGCAC
>NZ_MCAO01000029.1:0-1940 GCF_001858545.1 Thalassospira sp. MIT1004
AACTTCAAAACCCCTGCCGAGCTATTCTCTGAGCAGGTCAAACATGTTGCACTTCAAGTGTGAGTCCATCCTCCCGCTTTCGCGGGAGTGACGGTGGTTCTTGTGGTTGGGAAGTGAACCCCAAGTTTGTCATTCCCGCGCAGGCGGGAATCCAGTTTTCAGGTCAGGTTTGCCAATAAGACGAAATTTCAGTGAATAGGGGAGCAAGAAGCTAGCTTTCGAGTGTTTTAGCGATTTCATTGGCTTCTTTGTCAATGAAGCTAGCCGCTGCACCTGTCCTGATGCCGCTTCGAACCGCGACGCGGTTTATGCGGGCTTCGAAGTAATTGCGTATCGGTGTCCAATCTTCATATTGCCCGCTTTCCGCCCAGCAGGCGCCTAGACGCCCCACCAGAGCCGCAATCCAGTCGGCCGCCTGCAATGTCTGGTATCGATTGCTTTCAACCTGAAAAGGAGGCTCGATCAGTCTGCGGCGTGGGTCGTCAGTATTATACATTGCTTGAGCAGCAGCGGTGACGAGTGCATCCCGTTGGTCATGTTCATCAAGGACCAGCAGGAAAGAGGTTCCTGACGGGCAATCATCTTCGCAAAACTGATTGATGCGTTTTATGGCTTCGCGGAGGATGGAAATATAGAGCCGGTTGGGTTCATGCTCTTCGGGGGATGCGGTTTTTTCTGTTCCGACAAAGAATACCTTGCCACCGATATTTTCAATTTTATTGAACAGCCGGTTGGTGAAATGCCGGAGTTCCGGATACTTTGAGATATTGCGCAGGGTGTAGAGGGCAGCGCCTTTTTTCTCCCACGTTGCCGGGTGTTTTCCCGCCCGCTTTATTTCCCAATCCAGCAATTCCTGTTTTCTCTGGAAAAACCAGGTACCGAAAGATCGGACTTCTGATGCAGGCAATATCAAACCTGCGAGGCCAAAAACCGGGCTTTCTTTATATCGTGGATGGATGCGGGAAACGTAGGGGCCGATATGACCAAATTCATCAAGATAGGCGATGTAGGTCATGTGTCTCCCCCAGAAACACGAAGACCCACGATGAACGTGGGCCTCGGAAAGCGTGCACAAACTTTCATTCGTGCGACGCATGAACAATATGGTCCACTATTGACGGTATCGTCAATTAAAAAGTTACAGACAGTAACAGTTGTTGCGATCATTACGTTAGCAGGTTGGCCGATTTTGATATTGTTTCCGATGCCGGAGTTTTAGTCGATATCAATCTTATACAGCACCGAATCAACCCGTTTTGCCAGCCGGTCATAAAGGCGTTGGGCGCCGTGGTTGTCGCTGGCGGTGAGCCAGTAGAGGCGGAGCCAGTTGTTTTGTTTTGCCTGTTCTTGCAGGGCGTCCATCATCAGGCTGCCGATGCCGCGGCTGCGGTGATCGGGCGATACCCAGAAATCTTCGAGATAGGCGACATCGCGCAGCGTGAAGGTGTGTGGATGGATGATGAGGTGGGCCAGTCCGATGACGGATTGGTCATCATCATCTTGGTCATGATCCAAGGCCAGCCATGCCTGCATCGGGTGGCTGGGGTCAAGGATGCGCTGCCACAGGCCATCAATCACGTCGTCAGGCATGTCGGGTGCGCCGAACTGGATGATGTTTTGCCGCCAGAGGCGTTCCCATCCGGTGCGGTGGCGGGCTTCGGCATGCTGGATATCGATCATGGTGGGGCCTTGGTGTCGTGTTTGGGGCGAACAGGTACGGGTACTGTATCGCTAAAAGTCAATCAAGGCTGGTGTTTTTGAGGAAGGAGCAGACTGGACTCCCGCTTTCGCGGGAGTGACGGTGGGTTTTGGAGGGAGGGAGCGGTCGCTGCCCCTTTGTCGTCATTCCCGCGAAGGCGGGAAGATGGACTCACACTTGAAGTGCAACATGTTTGACCTGCTCAGAGAATAGCTCGGCAGGGGTTTTGAAGTTAAGGGAC
>NZ_MCAO01000030.1:0-1330 GCF_001858545.1 Thalassospira sp. MIT1004
TTTTGATTCAATGGGGAATGCTTAAGAAACCCAGCCCACATCAAACCGAACTTGAGATGGTGACACTCGACAGTTTGGTCCCCAGCGATCATTTGCTTCGTAAGATCGATGCCGTGATCGATTTCAGTTTTATCCATGCGCGCGTGGCCGATTTGTACTGCGCGAACAATGGCCGTCCCGCCCTTGATCCGGTGATGATGTTTAAGGCGCTGTTCATTGGCTATCTGTTTGGCGTGCGCTCGGAGCGCCAGCTTGTGCGGGAGATTGAGGTCAATGTCGCCTATCGCTGGTTTTTGCAACTCAAGCTGACCGACAAGGTCTTTGATGCCTCGACCCTGTCGCAGAACCGGCGGCGTCGATATCATGATGCCAGTGTTGCGCAGGATATTTTTGACGAGATCGTCGAGCAGGCGATCAGGCACGGGCTGGTGGATGGCAAGGTTCTCTATACCGACAGCACGCATTTGAAGGCCGATGCCAACAAGAACAAATGGGACCGCGAAGTGGTTGCCAAATCGCGCGCGGCCTATTGGGATGATCTGGATCTGGCGATTGAGGAAGACCGGACGGCTCATGCGAAAAAGCCGCTCAAAGCCAAGGAACGCCAGCCGGTTGAGAAAGAAACCAAGATCAGCCGAACCGATCCCGACAGCGGATATATGGTGCGCGACGGTAAGCCCAAGGGCTTTTTCTATCTCGATCACCGCACGGTCGATGGCAAGCTTGGGATCATTACCGACAGTTACGCCACCCCGGCCAATCTGCATGACAGCATTCCCTATCTCGACCGTCTTGACCGACAAAGGCAGCGTTTTGACCTTGATGTTATCGCCGTCGGACTGGATGCGGGCTATGCGACCGCCGCGATTGCCAAAGGCCTTGAAGATCGTGACATCCTTGGCGTGACGGGCTATCGCCGCCCGAACCTTCGGGAAGGCTACATCCCCAAACGCAAATACGTTTATGACCCTGAACGTGATGCTTATCGCTGCCCCGAAGGTCAGCTTCTGTCTTATGCGACAACCGACCGAAATGGATACCGCCATTATCACAGCGACCCGGAAAAATGCCGCACCTGTCCTGTGCTGGCTTCCTGTACCGCCAATGCCCACCAGCGAAAAACTGTCACGCGCCATGTCTGGCAAGACGCCAGAGACCGGGCTGACGCCTATCGTCTGACAGAGTGGGGCAAGCGGGTTTACAAGCGCCGAAAAGAGACGGTCGAACGCTCTTTTGCAGATGCCAAACAGCTTCACGGTCATCGATATGCAAGGTTCCGGGGACTGATCAATGTCAAATGCCAATGTCTGCTGGCCGCCGCCGCCCAAAA
>NZ_MCAO01000031.1:0-1138 GCF_001858545.1 Thalassospira sp. MIT1004
GCCGTCTCCTTGGCGCCGCACCCCGTCGGTGGAGGCGGGTTATAGGGCCCCTCGCCAGACCTGTAAACACCTTTTTTAAGAAAAAATGCATTTCGACGTCTTTTTTCTCAAAATCGTTTAAATTCAATCACTTGAGATTTCGCACCCAGCCAACCCCGGCACCAAGTCCGGGGGATGTTTCGGACTGTAAGTTGAATAATCGCAAATCCGCCTGGCAAAATCCGGCGCAAACCCGCCATTCAGACCGCAAGAAAAACTCGAAACCCGAATAATGATTCGCCGTCTGGTGCGCTTTTTATCCGGGTTCGACCAAATTACCCCCTGTCCCGATCCACTTTCTTGATACGGATCAGATGATCGATGGCAATTTTGATGCTTTATATATGGTGTTTGCGGTGCAATGATCGCTTGCAGGAAAACCGGACGGGACACGCAATATTGCCAATTGGTCTTTGAAAAGATGGACAAAAGGCAATATGTGAACCTTTCCTTTACATAATGACCTGATTATGGGGCGAGATAACAGTGCCTGAACGGCATTAGGGGACCGAAGGAAGATGATGAGACTGCGACATTCATTTATTTGTGCAGCCGCACTGGCAAGCCTTGCGCTTGCGGGGTGCTCCGGTTCGAACCTTGTTCCGAATACTTCGTCAAACAACGGGTCGGATAGCAAGGGCGGCGGTCAGCCGATCCCGTCCTTTACCCAGTTCACCGATATTCCTATGCCGTCCAATTCCTCGCTGGATATGGATCGCAGCATCATTTTCGGGGCATCCGACGCGTGGCACGGGCGTCTTGTGATCAATGCCGGTGGCACACCCGCCCAGATGTATGATTTCTATGAACGTGAAATGCCCAATTTCGGCTGGAGCAAAGTCACCGTGGTCCGCGCCGATATATCGGTGATGGTTTATGACCGCGAAAGCCGCGTTGCCACGATCAAGCTGCAAGGCGGATCGTTTGCCGGATCAACGGTTGATATCACGGTATCGCCAAAAGGCTGATCACGGCACCGACGAAATCCGAATAGACCAGACGAAAGGGCGCCGACGGCGCCCTCAGACCGCTGACAAACCCCGTCATATTTTGGCGGGGTTTTTCTTTTAGAGGTGTTTGAAAGCTGGCTTGAGTGTGC
>NZ_MCAO01000032.1:0-1066 GCF_001858545.1 Thalassospira sp. MIT1004
ACCATCATGTTTATGGCCAGCGCTATGATGCATCGGGGAACCCCGTTCACGGTGTTGTCGATTTTGGTGAACTGGTTGATGGGCAGGAAACCTATGTCAAGCTTGAACATGCCGATGATGGCGGGGCCTATGTGTACTTCAGTAATCCGTACAGCGTGAACACATCAAAGCTTTACAAGATTCATGTCGATAGTGGTGTCACCGGTGAAACGCTTGATCCCGCACAATATCGGGAATATGCGGTCGCATCGGCGGACGATATTTCGACGGTTGCGAACCGTTCGGTGATCATCGCGGCGAGTGAGCTGCTAGCCAATGATGGTGAGAATGGTGGTGAGGGATATTCGATCACCTCGGTACAGAGCGGTGAGCATGGGACGGTGTCGTTGAATGTGGATGGCAGTGTGACGTTCACGCCAGAAGCGGATTATTACGGTCCGGCAGTGTTCAGCTATACGGCAACGGATGCGGATGGCCACAGCAGTACGGCAACCGTTACGATGGATGTGCGTGCGACTTTGGATCAGCCAACATTTATTGGTTATGGGCCGAGGAAAAATGGTTTTGATGTTACCCAGCTTGCGGATGGCAGCCATGTTGTGATCCGTCAGAGTGGCGTTTATATCGAGCATCAACGTTATGATGCCTCGGGTGAGCCGCTGGGACCGCTTGTGAAGTCCGAAGGCGTTAATGCAATTGATGCCAACATTACCGGTCTGGCGAATGGCAATTACGTCATTACCTATTCGCATCCTATCCATGTGAACGATGCGGTCCGTGTTCAGGTATTCAATTCGACGGGTACCCTACTGAAAGAAGTCAAGTTTGTAGAAGAAAACGAGGCCTATTTCGGGATAGGGGAAGGGGTTGATAGCACGAACCCTGATATCATAGCGCTTCAGGATGGCGGCTTTATCCTGGTTATGAGCCGAGAGATTGACGGTCACACGGATGGTCAGGATACGTTCGGCCTGCGCCATGATGCATCTGGGAATGTTGTCGGAGATATGTTTGATCTCAGTGGATTTTCCGCTGGGAACGACCGGATGGCAACGGGAATAGAGCT
>NZ_MCAO01000033.1:0-517071 GCF_001858545.1 Thalassospira sp. MIT1004
CCCCGGATGCGTCCCCCCGCCCCTGTTAATGACTTGGAATAACAGCCAAACCACTTTCCCACGGATGATCGGCATCCGATGGATTGGCCGGTTCATTCGGGTTCAGAACCCGGAGGCTGACGGATCCCGGATTTGCCGATGACGATACAGCAAGATCCATAATGAAGCCCTGCGTACCGCCACCGTCGGTCTGGCCCGGAATCGCCGATGCATCTGGCAGGAACTTGGTCACTTTGGCCTTGATCCCGGGGTTGGAAAACTCAATCCGCGCGTTGTCGATCGTGGTGTTTTTATCCGCTCCCTGCACGATCAGAACAAAGCTGTTCACCGTTCCCGGTACCATCAATGCCGGAAGATCGGTCGGAGATTCCCCATAAAACAGATCAATCGGCACGAACTGAACCGGCCAGGGCTGCATACTGCCGCTGCTGCGGCTTGAAACGCATTTCATCGGTGACTGCAACGGTTGGTTCGGAGTCATCTGCGTTGCCGAAAGGGCAATTTTCATCTGGTTGGCGATATCGCCAATATGGGCAATCTTCTGACCATTGATCGTGCAGTCATTGATCGTGAAACCGGCACTTGGCGGAATATCAAACACCGCATGCAGTATCTGGTCCGAATTGTTCGGACCGGTTCCCGCCGTGCCACGGGTGATTTTCCAATACTGGCTGATATCCTCGCCATTCGGCCCCTTCCAGTTCGAAAGGTTCTGGGGCTGCTGGATATAAAGCCCGACCGGATCGGTCAGTGAAATACGGTAACGTGCCGCAGCCCGGTTGGCGATGAAACCGATATGCGGATCGGAATTGCGATAGTTCTGACCGTATTGCGCACAACAAATCAGGCTTTGGGGATCGCGGCTGCTTAAATCCGGACGCTGGATGGTTGCCGCCGCGGCAAGGTAAATTTCAGCACTCAGCGTATTGGGGCCTGACGTCAGATGCAGCGCCCCGCCCGACTGGCCGGGAACCCGCACCGTGCCGCGGTTCCACTTGTTGGTCACGTCATAGGCCGGACGTCCGGTGGTCGGATCCATGACTGGATCGCCTTTTTTACCGGTCGGCTGATCAACCGTGTAACGCAAATAAAGGTCTTCAAGCTTGACCGCCGGATCAACATACATCTGATAAAGGCCAAGGACCGCCTCGGGATTGATCCGCCACATCGTCAGATAATAGGCCGGGTTTTCGCAGGTAAACATGACGCTTTGCATCTTGCTGCCCGACGCATCATAGGTAATCGACCATTCACAATATTCATCAAGCCAGCCACGTGGGCCGGATGGCGAGAAATCAACGTATTCCCCGGTCCAATCGATTTCCGGACACCGTTTGGCCGGGATTTTCAGGATCGGAGCCGAACCGCTCGGATCATAGAGCTTGTAAAGCGTGCCATCGACGGTGATCTCGCCACTATCGGCAAGGCTCATGACCTCATCCATGGTCAATGGTCGATGCAGTTGCGGGTTGTTGGATGCCTCGGGTGGGGTCAGAAAGGCGATCAAGCGGTTCGGGAACGGGGTCCAACTGATGACTGCGTCACCGGCTTCACCAAATCCCTCGGTCAGCGGGTTATAGTAATCCGCCCGTGGTGCATCATTCAGGTTCGACCACGGATCACCAATGATCGCCATCTCGGTCCAACCGGCAACATTATTGTTCCAATCGGTTTCAAAAGCCGACAGTTCGTTTTCCATACCAAGCTTTTTGTAATCCTTGGGTGCCTGATGGGCGGGCGACGTAAATCTGGCAAAGGGTGTGCTCATTTTCGGTCTCCTGGGTCACGGTTATGATCAATGAAGCGAACAGCAGCCGCGCGGTGCCATCTGTCCAATAATCGGTTGGCGCGGATCCCCCCAAACCAGCTGGGGAATAAAGCCGGGTAGCGCTTTGTACTCGTCAGCCGTCACAACACGGCCGGTATCGAGGTGGGTCACAACAAGGGAAATTTGCGGTTTGTCTTCGGGGCGAAGATCAAGCGAATAGATGGTCGGCCCGGCATTCAGAACACGTGACACACCCTGTGTCACACAACGTCCTTTATCATCGACAAGCCCCATGCCGATCCGGCTGAACCGGCCGACATAATGCATGTTGCAGCTTGTCGCGTCGTTCGGGGTCGCGTCGGCCTGATTGATGAAAACATCGATCAGATAACTGTCATGGGTACAACGAACATCGTCAAAGACCACCCATGGGCCATCGTCCATGATCTTGGCTTCGGCACGTGTTGCGACAAACGGATCGGCGGAAACACCGGCCTCTTTTGCCATTTTTCCCGGTTTGGATGGCTTCGCCTTTACTGCCGTCGGGGATTTCTTGCGCGCCGCGTCACCAGTGAACTGTTTGGCAAGAGGTTCTCCATAGTCATACCCGATACGACGGCTATCCTGCGCCATTTCACCAATTGAAGTATAGCGCCAATGGTCCGCGCTGGAATAACTTACATCCGTCGCACCTGCGCCCAAAAACGGTTGAAGCGGTGTCTGGGTGGTGAATTGCGCGCCGGGATGATTGCGGATCCAGACTTCAAGCATCCGGTCGATATTGGCGTGATAGGACAGGAACAGCGGATCAAACGCGGTATAGGCATTGTCGCCCATATCCGGCCCCAGCCAGCCGTGATAATTGTCGTGGGGCTGTTCATAAAGACCGTCAAAATTGACATCGCGATAAGGATACAAATTATCGGGCTGCGGCGGGTGAAACGCCGGGATATTGGCCCACGGGTAACCGGGGACTCCCTGCGGCGTGCTGAAAGTTTCGAATTCCAGCGCATCAACGACCTGCTGCTGGAAAATCCGCGCCATCGCATAAAACTTGGTGCGTTCCGCCCTGTCGGTATCACCGGATGTGTAAAATAACGGATTACGCTGGACGTATTTGCAGTCCGGTCCGCTCATCTTGCCGATCGCACACAGTTTGGAATTGCCGTCCTTGGCCGCAGCATAACGTAACGGGTTGGGGCGCTTCTTGCCGGTGCCGGGATGGATATATGCCTCGTCCAGAAACGCTTGGGGCAAGCCAGCTTCGGGGCTACCATCGACACTGGCATCTTGTGCCATCCAGTCCCAATAGGGGATCGCAAAATCGATCAGTTCTTCCAGATACAGAAGATACGCCCGATGCCAAAGCGCAAAGGCTTCCTGATAATGCAGGCACCAGTTGGTGTGGATATAGGCAAATATCTGCCACGGTGCGCCGCGGTCCGGATTGCCAATCTGCATGATATCGTCAAGCTTGGCACGATAGGCATCAAGCTCGTCCTGACTTAACGACCGGATATCGGCCCTGATACGTTTGACCTTTTGCGGCAAATCCGGCGGCGGTATGCGGTCGGCCGGATCGAAGGGGGACGTTTGATCAACCCGCCACCCCTGATTAACCCAAAGCCGAAAGGTTTCCAGCGCATCAATCGGCCAGAATTGAGTCTGATCGGTGGTCAATGGCATGCTACGCGATGCCAGATGATTATAAATCGTCACCGACCATTCCTTGACCGAATCCACCTGATCCAGATCGATGAAATAACCGCGCATGCACCCGATCCAGCCCCGCGCCACGGCATCTCGCTCGTTAGGCGCAATCCAATAAGGCGCGACAAACAGGTTTTTAACGTCAGAATTCCATGTCGGTTTCGCTACAATCATCGCCTGCCCCGAATAACCCCATGAGTTTTATTGAAGTTTTCTCCACTTTAGGTAGTGTTAAGTTTAGCCCTTCCGTACGGAGAAATTTTGCAAAGTTGGGCGAATAGTGATGGGGTTTTTGCAATTTCAGGGGGCTATTGCAGGATTTATGGCAGATGCGATTGATCTGAAGATTTTGGCGAAGCTCCAGAAAGACTGTACGCAAAGTCTGGAATCGCTTAGCGACAGCGTCGGGCTATCCCCGACAAGCTGTTATCGACGGATCAAGAAACTCGAAAGCGACGGGGTCATTCGCGCGCGCTGCGCGATCCTTGATGAAAAGAAACTCGGCTTTCAGGTCACTGCCATGTTTCTGATAAAGCTTGAAAAAGATAGCGCCGATATCGATCAACGCATGCAGCAGATCCTCAAAAACCGGCCTGAAATCCAGCATTGCTATCTGATCGCCGGTGATTTTGATTTTGTGATGATCGCCAAATTCCGCGATGCGACGGAATATACTGACTATATCTATCACTTCCTTGAAACCTACGCCGATATCCCGATCCAGACCTATACCTCCAAACTGGTGGTCCGTACCGTCCGGCAGGACTGGGCCCTACCGCTTTAGGCGACAAAAATGCCTCGGATAAGGTCACGAGGCGCTTTTGAGTAGATGCTCAGAAAACCACGCTTGGCAACCATTGCGCCAAAGACGGCCACAACCAGATTACGAAAATGCCAAACACCTGAAGTGCTATGAACGGCACCACACCGGCATAAATCTGTCCGGTGGTGATTTCCGGAGGCGCGGCACTGCGCAGATAAAACAGCGAAAACCCGAATGGCGGGGTCAGGAACGATGTCTGCAGATTGATCGCAATCAGGATCGCCAGCCACACCGGATCATGACCCATCATAATCAGTCCGGGGGCAATCAGCGGCAGCAGGATCACCGTGATTTCCACGAAATCAAGGAAGAAGCCCAGAACGAAAATCACCGCCATGCAGAAAAACAGCGCGCCCATCGGGCCACCGGGCATGGATTCAAGGATTTCCGCCACATGGTCTTCGCCGCCCAACCCGATAAATACCAGCGAAAACATGCTGGCGGTCAGGATGGTGGCAAAGATCATCGCCGTTACGGTCATCGTCGATGTCAGTGCAGATTTCAGAACGTCGGCCTTCCATGCCTGTCTCAGGCACGCGGCAATCGCGGCAATACCGGCAATCGCCAGAACGACATATCCAGCGCCCAGAACATAATCAAACCCGGTCAGATCATTTCGCTGAAACCGGACCGGGGCAATCCCGGCCATAACAGCAAGGATCAGAAGGGCCGCAGTCCCCGCCAGGACCAGCTTCCGGTTTGCTCCCTGCCGCACACCGGCCATCAGGATCGCGCCAATCGCGCCGACCGATGCGGCCTCTGTCGGGGTGGCGACACCACCAAGGATCGCGCCCAAAACCGCAATGATCAGCAAAACCGGCGGCAGGATAGCCCGGATTACCTCGCCCATATCCGGGCGGCCATCGTCACTTTTGACCGGCGGCATATCATTTGGCCGGAAAAAACCACGCAACAGGATATAGGCAATATAAATCACCACCAGCGTCAGACCGGGGATGAGGGCCCCTGCAAAAATCTGCCCGACCGAAATGGTTTCGATGGTGAACTTGCCCTGTTCGTACTGTGCCTGCTGATAGGCCGATGACATCACATCAGACAGAATGATCAAAAGCGTAGACGGCGGAATGATCTGCCCCAGCGTACCCGCCGTGCACACAAGCCCCGATGCCATTTTCGGGTTATAGCCAGTACGCAACATGGTCGGAAGCGCAATCATGCCCATGGCAATCACGGTTGCACCAACAATCCCCGTCGATGCCGCCAGCAACGCGCCCACCAGCACCACGGAGATGCCAAGCCCACCGCGCAACTGGCCAAACACCCGGCCCATGGTATGAAGCAAGTCTTCGGCAATGCGCGATCTTTCCAGTACCACACCCATGAGGACGAAAAGCGGAATGGCAATCAGCACGTCATTGGTCAGAACACCAAACACCCGCTGACCAAGGGCCCCCATCAGCGCAATATTCATCGCGTCAGTTGCCCAACCGATAAAGGCAAAAATCACCGCCACACCAGCGATGGAAAACGACACCGGAAAACCAAGCAAAATGCAGCCCATCAGGGCCGCAAACATCAATAAATCAAGGTATTCCATCAGGCGGTACGCCCCCGCAAAATGATAATTTGCCGCAGAAGACAGGCAACCGACTGAATAATCAAAAGAATACAAAAGGCCGGAATCAGGGATTTAAGCAACCAGACGGCCGGAATCCCCCCCACCGAAATCGCGCCTTCCAGCATCGAAACGGAATTAACCACCGACGGCCATGACCAATACAGCAATGTCGCCATCGACGGGATCGCAAGCACGACATAGCCAAAGACATCAATCCTGGCCTTGGTCGTTTCGTGTGCCGCAGCATAGAAAATATCGACCCGCACATGTCGATCAACCAGAAGCGTATAACCCGCGCCCAGCATGAAAAGCCCGGAATGCAGGTAAAGCACGCTTTCATTCAACGCGATCGAACTGAACCCGAAAACATAGCGCAGCAAAACCACGGCAAACTGCAAAAGAACCATCAGAAGTGCAAACCACCGCACGGTCATTCCGGTCCACTGGTTCACCTGATCCAGCGCATCAGCAAGGCGTTGCATGAAATCCCCCGCGAAACAACAAGACCGGCGCGAGCAAACCCGCGCCGGTCTTCAGTTCTATCAGAAGCCAAGGACCTTGGCGCGCGCATTCATCTGACCGTTATCGGCATAGGTCATGTAGCCGCCAATAAGATCACGATAGGCAACAAAGCTCTCAGTCGTTTTGCGTGTCAGTGCATCGTCACTTTCGCGAAGCTCGCCAATCACTTCGGCTGCTGCCTTGCCCATTGCTTCGATCACATCATCGGGCAACATGCGCACCTGCACTTCCTGCTCGGCAACAAGCTGTTTCAGGGCCATCGCATGCTTGGTCTCGTACTCGGTCCAGACCTCGTTATAAAGGCTGTCACAGGCAAATTTGACCACGGCCTTAAGGTCGTCGGGAAGGTCGGCATATGCCTTGGCATTCACTGCACATTCCTCGGCCGAGGACGGCTCGCCCACACCGGGCCAGTAATAGTTCTTGGCAACCTGATAGAAGCCAAGCGCACTATCGGACCACGGACCGATGAACTCGCCTGCATCAAGCGCACCGGACTGCAATGCCTGGAACATGTCACGCCCGCCCATGGCCTGAACCGCCATGCCAAGCTTGGCACACATTTCCGAGGCAAGGCCGGTAGTACGGAATTTAAGCCCCTTAAGGTCTTCGGCCGATTTGATTTCATTGCGGAACCAGCCTGCCCACTGCGGGCCGGAGTTCCCGCACAAGAACGGTTTCAGGCCAAACTGGCCATAAATCTCGTCATAAAGTTCCTGACCGCCACCATGGGTCAGCCAGCCGACCTGTTCGTCTGCACGCAGGCCGAACGGCTGCGACCCGAACAGAAGAATGCCCTTGGATTTTGATCCCCAATAAGCCGGAACCGCGTGATAAATGTCAGCAGTCCCCTCGGCAACTGCATCAAACACGCCGTTGCCCGGCACCAGTTCACCGGCGGCATGCAATTTGACCTCGATCCGGCCACCCGAAAGGGTCGTGATGCGATCAGCCAGTTTCTGTGCGGCAACGCCTGGCCCAGGCAGGTTTTTGGGCCATGCGGTTACCATGTTCCATTGGCGTTTATCCTGTGCAATGGCTGGCGTTGCAAAGGTTGCCGCCATGGCGGCAGCCCCGGCACCGGCAACACTGGCAGTCAGAAATTCACGTCTTTTCATTTTATATAGCCTCCTTGATGAAGAACCCTGATTGGTCGGGGGCGTTTGCCCCCGGCCCTTCTTTTGTCAGATTACTTGCCGAGAATCCCGGGAAGATTAAGCCCGTGTTCTCGTGCGCAATCCAGTGCGATTTCATATCCCGCATCGGCATGACGCATCACACCGGTTGCCGGATCATTCCAAAGGACGCGTTCGACCCTGCGTGCAGCATCTTCCGTGCCGTCACAACAAATCACCATGCCGGAATGCTGCGAAAAGCCCATTCCGACACCGCCGCCGTGATGCAACGAAACCCAGGTGGCCCCCGATGCCGTGTTCAGCAGCGCATTAAGCAACGGCCAGTCACTGACCGCATCCGAACCATCTTTCATCGCCTCGGTTTCGCGGTTCGGGCTTGCGACCGAACCACTGTCGAGATGGTCGCGACCGATCACCACCGGGGCTTTCAATTCACCGTTTTTGACCATCTCGTTAAAGGCAAGCCCCAGACGGTGCCGCTGCCCCAGACCGACCCAGCAAATACGTGCCGGCAAGCCCTGGAACGCAATACGTTCGCGCGCCATATCCAACCAGTTATGCAGGTGTTTGTCATCCGGGATCAGTTCCTTAACCTTCTGATCCGTCTTGTAGATATCCTCGGGATCGCCCGAAAGTGCAGCCCAGCGGAACGGTCCGATCCCCTTGCAGAACAGCGGCCGAATATAGGCCGGAACAAAGCCCGGGAACGCAAACGCGTTTTCAAATCCTTCTTCGAGGGCCATCTGACGGATATTGTTGCCGTAATCGACCGTCGGGATACCGGCATCGTGGAAGGCAACCATCGCCTCGACCTGAACACGCATCGATGCGCGCGCGGCCTTTGCCACCGCTTTCGGATCAGATTCCTGCTTTTCGCGCCATTCCGCGACAGACCAGCCCTGCGGCAGGTAACCATGCACCGGGTCATGGGCCGATGTCTGATCGGTCACGATATCGGGGCGGACACCACGTTTGACCAGTTCCGGGAACACATCGGCGGCATTGCCGATCAGGGCAACCGATTTCGCCTCTCCCGCTTTGGTCCAGCGATCAATCATCGCCAGTGCCTCGTCCAGCGAATGGGTTTTTTCATCGACATAGCGGGTCCGAAGGCGGAAATCGGCCCGCGTTTCATCACATTCGACGGCCAGACAGCACGCACCGGCCATAACCGCGGCCAATGGCTGTGCACCGCCCATACCGCCAAGACCACCCGTCAGGATCCATTTGCCCTTAAGGCTGCCTCCATAATGCTGACGCCCGGCCTCGACAAAGGTTTCATAGGTGCCCTGAACGATGCCCTGTGATCCGATATAAATCCACGACCCCGCCGTCATCTGGCCATACATCGCCAGACCTTTTTTATCGAGTTCGTTGAAATGATCCCAGTTGGCCCAATGCGGCACAAGGTTGGAGTTCGCAATCAAAACACGCGGTGCATCCTTGTGGGTGCGAAACACGCCAACCGGCTTGCCCGACTGCACCAAAAGAGTCTGGTCATCTTCCAGTTCCTTCAGGCTGGCAACGATCTGGTCAAAATCCTTCCAGGTACGTGCCGCCCGGCCGATACCGCCATAAACCACAAGTTCATGCGGGTTTTCGGCAACGTCCGGATGCAGGTTATTCATCAACATGCGCATCGGTGCTTCGGTCAGCCAGCTTTTGGCAGTGATTTCCGTGCCGGTTGCCGGATAGACGTCGCGCTGGTTATGCCGCGGATTGTTGCTCATGATTTGCCTCTTAACGTCGGGGCCAGTTCGGCCAATTTTTCAAGAATGGAAGTCAGATGCGTGCGCAGTTTTGCGGCACGGCTTTCGTCATAGGCCCAGGGTGCTGCCTCGGCCTGAAGATAGGTTGATTGCGCCAATTCCATCTGGATGGCGTGCTGATTGATATCGGGGCGACCGTAATGGCGCGTGGTCCAGCCGCCTTTGAAACGGCCATTAACGATGCTGGTGTAATCCTTCGCCGCGGCACAGACATCGCGCGCTGCCGCCTCGATCACCGGATCGCAGGTCGTCCCCAGATTGGTGCCAATATTGAAATCGGGAAGCTTCCCGTCAAACAGGAACGGGATATGCGATCTGATCGAATGACAATCATAGAGGATCGCGACCCCATGCTTTTCGCGGACCCGGTCAAGCTCGCCTGCCAATGCCTGATGATAGGCTCTGTGAAAATGATGGGCGCGAAATGCGATATCATCGTCGTCAGGTGCCTGATCCCAGATGTTTTCACCATCAAAATCAGTCAGCGGCACCAAGGTCGTGGTGTTCTGACCGGGATACAAACTGACCCCTGCCGGGTCGCGATTGGCATCGATCACGTAACGATGGAACGTTGCCCGAACCGTCGTGACATTATCGAGAAGCCCGTCATAAAGCGTGTGGATATGCCAATCCGTATCGGCAAGTTCGCGCCCGCGATCATTCAGTTTTGCGGCAATGTCGTCTGGAACATAGGTCCCCGTATGGGGCAATCCCAGAACGATGGGACCATCGCCGTGCCTGACTTCAACCGGATTGCTCTTGGTCATGCGTTGCCCCCCACCACAAAACCCGAAAGTTTCGCCGCCGAAACAAGGCTGCCGTTGGTGACCAGCTCCGCCGCCTTCGCCAGATCAGGTGCCATGTAACGGTCCTGCTCGACACTTGGAATGTCTTTGCGGACCATCGCCAGGACATCCTGCAAACCGGCACTGGTTTTCAGCGGACGGCGGAATTCAACGCCCTGTGCCGCACAGATCAGCTCAACCCCCAGAATGTAGGAAAGGTTGGCATTCATCCGGGCCAGTCGGCGTGCACCGTGGGCGGCCATCGACACATGGTCTTCCTGATTGGCGCTGGTCGGCGTGCTGTCGGTCGAGCACGGATTGGCAAGATGCTTGTTCTCGCTCATGAGCGCTGCCGTCGTGACCTCGGCAATCATCAGACCGGAATTCAAACCCGGATCGGGGGTCAGGAACGGCGGCAGATCATGTGAAAGCGTCGGATCAACCATCAATGCCACGCGACGCTGGGCAATCGCCCCGATCTCGGCAACGGCAAGGGCAATCTGATCGGCGGCAAAGGCCACCGGTTCGGCATGGAAATTCCCGCCCGAAACAATCCGGCCATCTTCTTTGAGAACCAGCGGATTATCGGTGACCGCATTGGCCTCGATCTCCAGCGTCTGCCCGGCGAAGCGCAGCAAATCCATGGCTGCCCCGGTCACCTGCGGCTGGCAGCGGATGCAATAGGGGTCCTGAACGCGGGTATCGCCTTCGCGATGGCTTTCGCGGATTTCCGATCCGTCCATCAATGCGCGCATCGCGCGCGCCACATTGATCTGCCCCGGATGACCGCGCAGCGTATGGATTTCATCAACCAGTGGGGCTGTCGATCCCATGATCGCATCGGTCGAGAGCGAGGCGGTGACAATCGAACTGGCCGCGTTGCGCCAGGCTGAAAACAGCCCGACCAATGCGCATGCGGTTGAAAACTGTGTGCCGTTAATCAGGGCAAGGCCCTCTTTCGGGCCAAGGACCACCGGTGTCAAACCAGCCCTTTTCAGGGCATCCGCACCGGCCATGGTTTCACCGCGATAGACCGCTTCGCCTGCACCGATCATAACCGCCGTCATATGGGCAAGCGGTGCCAGATCGCCCGACGCCCCAACCGATCCCTGCGATGGGACGACCGGGGTTACACCATATTCCAGCATCCCCTCGATCAGATCGATAATGTCCCAGCGCACACCCGATGCACCCCGCCCGAGCGACAGCAATTTCAACGCCATCATCAGACGCGTGGTCGGGATATCAAGCGCATCCCCGACACCGCAGCAATGGCTGAGGATCAGGTTGCGTTGCAGGGTTTCGGTATCCTTGGCCGCAATCTTGACCGATGCCAGTTTGCCAAAACCGGTATTGACCCCGTAAACCGCATCACTGCCTTCGGCGGCGGCACGGACCATCGCATGGGCGGCCTCGACCCCGGCCTTGGCCGACGGGTCCAGCTTCACGGCGGCCTGACTGCGCCAGATATGTTCAAGATCGGCCAGTTTCACAGACGCGGGGATCAGGGTGACGGTCATTTTGCATCCTTGTCGAATACAGGTTTCGGGGCGCGTGGGCAGAGTTCAGGGCGCCTAGCGCGCGACCGGAACCCCACCAAAAATACGTTCGAACAGCGGGTTGAACCCGATGCGGTATGAAAGCTCTGCCGGGTGCGACACATTCCAGATCGTCAGATCGGCACGCATCCCCGCTCTGACCTGCCCGGTATCGGACAGGCCCAGTGCACGGGCGGCATGGGCCGTTGCCCCGACCAAGGCTTCTTCGGGGGTCAGGCGGAATAATGTGCAGGACATATTCATCGCGAGCAGGATCGACATCAGCGGCGATGTCCCCGGATTGCAATCGGTGGCGACCGCGATTGGCACGCCATGCTTTCGAAAGGCAGCGACGGGCGGCAACTGTTTTTCATGCAGGGTATAAAATGCGCCGGGCAACAGGACCGCGACCGAGCCGGATTTGGCCATGGCCATCGCATCTTCTTTGTTGGCATATTCGACATGATCGACCGACAGTGCGCCATAGCTCGCGGCCAGTTTGGTGCCGCCGATATTTGAAAGCTGTTCGGCATGCAGTTTGACCGGAATGCCAAGCGCGCGGGCGACATCGAACACACGGGCAATCTGTGCGGTATCAAACGCGATGCCTTCACAGAAACCGTCAACCGCATCGACCAGCCCTTCGGCGTGGGCCGCGCGCAATGTCGGGATGCAGACCTCGTCTATATAACGATCCGGTTCACCCTTGAATTCTGCCGGGGTAGCGTGGGCACCAAGGAAAGTGGTTTTGATTCGAACCGGGCGATGTTTTTCAATCGCACGTGCGGCGCGCAACATGTTCAGTTCCGTGTCGCGGTCCAGCCCGTAACCGGATTTGACCTCGATCACGCAAACACCCTCGGCTAGCAGCCCATCGACCCGCGGCAAGGCACTTGCCAGCAATTCTTCGACACTGGCGGCGCGGGTTGCGCTTACGGTTGAGACAATACCACCGCCCGCACGGGCGATTTCCTCGTAACTTGCCCCTTGCAGACGCATTTCGAACTCAACCGCGCGATTGCCGCCATGCACGACATGGGTATGGCAATCTATCAGAGCCGGGGTGATCAGGCGGCCTTCAAGATCGCGATAGGGGAATTTTTTGCTGTCTTTATAGTCTTCGGGGATCGCGTCGGCATCGCCGACCCAGACGATCTTTTCGCCTTCAATCGCCACCGCGCCCTTATCAATCATACAATATGATAATTGATCTTTGCCCGGCGCTTTATCGATCGCGACAATTTTCGCATTCCCCAAAAGCATGTAAAGCTCACCCTTGATAAGTCTGTTATTAAATATAATATGTACGTACATAATATCACTGTCAAGACAGGTAGAAGCAATGACGGTTCTCTGGGCAAATCAGGCACTTACCACCAAAGGCTGGGAAAACAGCGTCCTGATCGAGATTGGTAAAGACGGCAGAATCACAAAGGTTCAGGCCGATTCCCCTGCCACCGGAAACCGCGTTGGTACGCTTCTGCCCGCGATATCGAACCTGCATAGCCACGCGTTTCAGCGTTCGATGGCCGGACTGACCGAAAAACGCGGCCCCGATCCCCGTGATACCTTCTGGACATGGCGACAATTGATGTTCCGCTTCCTTGATCAGCTCACCCCGGATCACGTGCAGGACATCGCGGCCTTTGTGCAAATGGAAATGCTCGAAGCCGGATACGCCAACAATACCGAGTTCCATTACCTGCACCATCAACCGGGCGGCGTTCCCTATGACAATATCGCCGAGATGGCCGAACGCATTGCGGCGGCGGCAAACATCACCGGTATCGGCCTGACGCTTCTGCCCGTGCATTACCAGTTCGGCGGTTGCGACAAACGCCCGCTGGGCGCGGGGCAAATCCGGTTTGGCAATGATCCGGAACGCTTTGCCAAATTGTATGAGGAAAGCGAAAGGGCGTTGAAATCCCTGCCGTCCGACACACGCATGGGCGTTGCCCCGCATTCGCTGCGCGCCGTTGGTCGCGAGGACCTGATTGCCACCACGCGGCTGTCAAAGGACGGTCCGGTTCACATGCATCTGGCCGAACAGGTCGCCGAGGTCGAGGAAGTCGCGGCATCCTGGGGCAAGCGCCCGGTCGAATGGCTGCTTGAACATGCCGATGTCGATGAAAACTGGTGCCTGATCCATTGCACGCAGATGCAGGAACACGAGACGCTTGGCCTTGCCAGAACCGGGGCTGTTGCCGGGCTTTGCCCGATCACCGAAAGCAGCCTTGGCGATGGTATCTTTGATGGTGTGCGGTACCTGAATGCGGGTGGAAATATCGGTGTCGGATCGGATTCCAACATTCGCATTTCACTTTCCGAAGAACTCCGCACACTGGAATACAGCCAGCGTCTGCGCGATAAATCGCGTGCCGCCCTTGCCACCCCGGAAAAATCCACCGCCCGCCGGTTGTTCGATGCGGTTGCCAAAGGCGGCGCACAGGCGGCAGGCCGCAATGCCGGCCGGATCGAGGTCGGCGCACTGGCCGATCTGATGGCGCTTGATGGCGCGGCAGTTGACCTTATCGGTCGGACAGGCGATACGATCCTCGATACATATGTCTTTGCCGGAGATGATCGCATGGTGCGTGATGTCTGGTCGGCCGGTCGCCATGTCGTGACCGAGGGCCGCCATATCGCACATGATACGATCACGGGCCGGTATCGCAAGGTGATGGAACAACTCAAGGAAGCGGTGTGAGCACCACCACGGAACTGACAAACTGGCAATCGGTCCATGACGAGGTCCTGCGCCGCATTCACACCCGTGAATGGAAACCGGGCGACCAGATCCCCAAGGAAGTCGAACTGGCCGAGGAACTGGGCTGCGCGCGCGCGACCGTCAACCGGGCGCTTCGCGAACTTGCCACCGAGGGCTTCCTTGATCGCCGCCGCAAGGCCGGAACCCGTGTTGCGGCCCATCCGGTGCGACGCGCGCGGCTTGACATTCCGGTCATACGGCTGGAGATCGAGGGCCGCGGCCAGAAATACGCCTATGCCCTGCTGTTTCGCGAACGCCGCAGCCCGCCGCCGGAAATCTGCGCCAATCTGGGTGTAACACCTGACAGCGACATGCTGCATATCACGTCGCTGCATCTGGCGGATGGCAAGCCCTATATGTTTGAAGAACGCTGGGTCTCGGTCGCCGCGACGCCAGAAATTGTTGATGCTGATCTGTCCAAAATCAGTGCCAATGAATGGCTGGTACTTCATGCCCCCTACACCAAGGGCGACATTTCATTTTCCGCCGTGCTGGCTTCCGAAAACGAAGCCGAAATCCTGCGCACGCAAAAGAATGAACCGCTGTTCCTGATCGAGCGCACGACCTGGGAAGGGGAACAGGGCATTACCTCCGCCCGGCTGTTATTCGCGCCGGGATATCGGATGCATACGGCACTTTAGACCTTCCACAGAGCCTTTGGTTTCTGCGCATATCCGCCCCTTTTTTCAGATTTCCTAAAAAAGTTCTTGATTTGTTCTTTTAATTATGGCATAAGAGAAAAGTCAACGGGAGAAATACACCCGGACCGAAACCCGCAAAGCCTTGTAGGCTCTGCGGGTTTTTGCGTTTGGGGCCGGATCAAAGAGGATATCAGGATGCAGCGGCAAGGATTGAGGCAGGGCAGCGGGGCAGCCCGCAGGATATGCGTCGGCGGATGGCGGAGCCATTACGGCGGTGTTCCGCGCCGGTTCTAATACGTTTCGAACACGCTTATTTGTCATGACAGGAGAGGTGCGTCTTATCGGGGAACGGACCCCGGATTTGCCGGATGGGGCATAAATGGCAGCAGTGGCGGCAGTGATTTGTGGCCCGTCGGTGGTGGGCAGGTTGGGGGCAGTGCGCCCGAAATCCGTCTGCTGGTGAAAATGGCGGCCGCCCGAGGTTTGTCTGGACGTCGGGGTGGCAGGTTGTCGCCGTGGCCGGAAAGTGATCGAGGTGGGCAGAAAGCCCGATGATGGTCCGTCGGCGAGGTTGCGGGAGGCCCTTGGTCCTTGGGCCCGTGGTATGTCCGGACTTCGAGGTCAGGCCATTGCCGAAAGGGACTGGCTGTCTGCGGGCCGTCTGTTGGCAAAGCTGGCGAAAGCCCGGGATGTGTCCGGCGTTGCCCGAAGTCCTGCATTGCCGGAAGTCGCCGTGGCGCAGGCCGTGAGCTTGATGGCCGTCTGTGGAACCCAAGGTTTGTTCGGGCTTGCTCAGTTGCGGGACGTCCGGTTTGTAAAAAAGGCGCCTGTCCGCTTTTCTCGCAGTCCCCTTTTCTCGAGTGCTTTGCGAAACGGCATTGAGCGGTACTTATCTGGGGCCGCGAGCACGCGCGCTTGACGGTAAGGTATGACGAGCATAGAGCTTGGGTGAAAAATCAGAAAAAACCTAACGGATATGCGATGACGTCCGAAGACCTGTCCGCCCGCAGGGTATTTGCGAATAGCCAAAAAAGATTAAAATCCGAAATCATCCGCGAAGTTAATTTCGAAGGGGTGATAGAGCGGGCCCGGTCCATGGTCATCTTGCCAGACGCAAGAATTCTGGTAGAGGGCTCCTCCGTCAAGGATGGCGCGCCTTTGGCTGCTGTGTGGTCGCCTGCGGCTGATAAGCTCGAGACAGTGGGCCTTTACAGGTCTGCGATTGAGGAAAATGCATCCTCTGATCATCATTCAAGCAGCTTGTTTCCGTGGCGCGGGGCCTTTGGCTGGCTGGATTATGATCGCTTGCACGTGATGTCTGCCGATTTTAGCCGGTGTCTTCAGACCTATCCAATTCGCAATATGGATTTCCTCGCGGAAATGGAGATTTCCCGACAGGATTCCTTTGGTCGCAAACCCAACCCACTGAGCGCCATGGCGGTCAGTGATGATCTGCTTTTGGTGACGCTATCTGATAATTTCAGAGTCCGGGTTGGGCGCTTTTTTGCGTTTCTGCGCCGAACGGGCGACAGTTTCGAGTGGACCGGCTTGCCGGTGGAATTGAACTCCCCAGAAGTCATGGCAGCGTGGCGTGACCGTGCAATGGGCTCTTCTTGGTTGTTTATAATGGACGCGTTCTTGTGGGGCAGGAAGCTCCGCGCGGTAACAAACGGGGGGCAAGCAACCCATTTCAACAGCGGGCCAACCTTTGAAACGAAACTTGTCATTGATTATGACATCGTTGGTGCGGTTGCCGAGGAGCGCGGGTTCTGGCAGCGCTTCAAGAAGCCTCGTGCGCCTGAGCTGCATCTGAAAGCTGTCAGCCAGTTGCCGCTGGGCGATCTGACCTTTAGCCGGGATATGTCCTATAGCGTGCTGAAGCTCGCTGGGCTCAACAAGATCCTGATATATCCGCCGGACCTGTCCGCCCCATTGGGCATGTTGCCCTTGACACCAGGGATGAGTCTTGGCCAGCGTAAACATGATCGTGTTGCCTTGGCCTTTGATGAAGAGACGATGCTGGTGGGAGATAAAACGGGCTTCAACCTGTGTAGAATATTGTTCGATTAGAATTAGAAAAAGGGGACTGTTCCCTTTTCTGAAGCCGCAGTCAGGCTTTTGTCTGCCCAATCATTCAAACCCGTTATACGCCGCAATCACCCGGAATTCAGGGCCATCGACGGTTGAGTGGCTTTCGTAGAGGCAGAAGCGATCAACGGTGAAGCTGCGCGAGGTCAGGTCGATATTGTCGGCCACCGCCTGTTCGACGGTCGCACGGGCGGCGTCGCGGTTACGGCCCAAAGTGATATGCGGGGTGAATTTGCGCATGTCCATGTCCGGGCATTCTTCGAGCCGCAGCAATGCCTTTTCCACCCGGTTTGCAAGACTGTGCAGGGCGGGTTGATCAGTGACACCGGCCCAGAAAATGCGCAGTTTGCGGGCAGACGCAAAGATGCCAAGGCCCTGCACGCGAAGGTCGAACGGTTCGAACGGGAGTTCGGACAGGGCCGCATCGATTTCGCGGGCCAGACCGGGATCGACATTGCCGATGAATTTCAGCGTGATGTGCATGTTTTCCGGGGTCTGGGCATCGAGCCCCTTGATCCCGCGCGCCAACGGGTAAAGGTCGTCGGCAATATCAGCCGGAATTTCGACGCCAACAAACAAACGCATATTCGGAACTCACGCACGACAATCTGGCAGATGGGGATTTGAGTGGACGACCGCCCGGTATTTATCCGGTCGAACGGCCCGGCAGCGGGATGATGTCGTCCTCGCCCTTGATTTGCGGGAAGCGGCCCGCGGCCCAGTCGGCCTTGGCCTTATCGATCCGTTCCCTGGAACTGGAAACGAAGTTCCACCAGATATGGCGATAGCCGACCGGCAACCCGCCGAGCAGCATCACGCGGCAATCGGATTGGGCGACGATATCGGGAATTTCTTCGGGCGCGATATAGATGAAGTTTTCCGGTTCATACAGATCGCCATCAATGCGCAGGCTGCCGGAAACGACATACAGGGCGGCTTCCTGATTTTCGCCGGGCAGCAGAAGCTGCGCGCCAGCATCCATGCGGACATCAAGATAGAACAGCTTGGACTTGACCGGAACCGGGGCGGTTTTGCCGAAGGCCTCGCCCGCGATCAGGCGCATATGCAAACCGGCATCTTCGATAATCGGCAGGTCGTCCTTGGCGATATGGAAAAATTCCGGGTCGGATTCTTCTTCGTCTTCGGGCAGGGCCGCCCATAATTGCAGGCCATCGAGTTTATGATGGCTGTTGCGTACCGCATCGGTTTCGCGTTCGGAATGGGTGATGCCGCGCCCGGCACTCATCCAGTTGAGATCGCCCGGCTGGATTTCGAGCAAACTTCCAAGGCTGTCATGATGGCGGATCGCACCTTCGAAAAGATAGGTGACGGTGGCAAGCCCGATATGGGGATGCGGGGCAACGTCAACCCCCTGCCCCGGCTCGAACGATGCCGGTCCCATGCGATCAAAAAACACAAACGGACCGACAGACCGGACATCCCGATGTGGCAGGACGCGGCGCACGGACAGGGGACCAAGATTGGTTTCCTTGCCGGAAATCAGTATAGACATGCGCCGCCTCCTTTTAATGTATCTGAGACCTATCTGGTTTCTTCCTGCCTTACGGGCAAGGGTTCGGCCAGGTTGTCTGGATTTTCTCGATCTCGGCCAGAACGTCGTCGGACAGTTCAAGATAGGCAGAGCCGATATTGGATTTGAGCTGTTCCATGCTGGTCGCACCAATGATGTTGGCGGTCAGGAACGGGCGGGTATTGACATAAGCCAGCGCCATCTGCGCGGGATCAAGACCGTTATCCTTGGCAAGTTTGACATAGGCCTCGGTCGCCTTGATGCCATTTTCCGTCAGGTAGCGGCCGAAATATTGCGGCCAGATGGATGAACGCGCGCCTTCCGGGCGGGCACCGCCGAGATATTTGCCCGACAAAGCGCCACCGCCCAATGGCGAATACGCCAGAAGACCGGCATCTTCGCGGATCGAGCATTCCGCCAGACCGACTTCATAAGTCCGGTTCAAAAGCCCGTAAGGATTCTGCACCGAAACCACGCGCGGCCAGCCTTTTTTCTCGGCCAGTTCAAGGAACTTCATCAAGCCCCACGGGGTTTCGTTCGACAGACCGATATAGCGGATTTTGCCTGCCTGCACGAGGTCATGCAGGGCTTCGAGGGTTTCCTCGATCGGGGTGAATTCCTCGTTCGCGTCATGGACGTAACCGAGCTTGCCAAAGAAGTTGGAATTCCGATCCGGCCAATGGAGCTGATAGATATCGACATAATCGGTTTTGAGGCGTGTGAGGGAACCGTCAATCGCCTCGTTGATCTGCGCACGGGTCAGGCGCGGGCCACCCCGGACATAGGGAAAACGTTCTGCCGGGCCGACAATTTTGGATGCGATGACCAGATCATCACGACGACCCCGTTTTTCCAGCCAGTTGCCGATGATGGTTTCGGTTCTGGTGAAGGTTTCTTCCATCGCCGGAACCGGATACATTTCGGCGGTGTCGATGAAATTGATTTCATTGCCGGTGGCGTAATCGAGCTGTTCGAACGCTTCTTCCTGCGTATTCTGCTGGCCCCAGGTCATGGTACCCAGACAAATCACACTGACATTGATGTCAGTCCGACCCAATCGACGATATTCCATAGATCAATCCCCTTTTACGCCCTGATTGGGCGCATTTTATTTTCAATGGTATGAATATATCCCGGTCGCGGAGTGATGAAAGCTTTTAGCGCAAATTTTCTTGCAACATCATGGAATTGCAATGAATTTTCGACGCATTTGATCCTAGATGAACAGGGTCAGAACCCCGGTATAGCTGTAAAAGCGATCATTGCAGACCTCGCCACTGCCGTAAAATCCGGTGAGCGGCAGATCACCGATTTCATCGCGGATGATCATCATTTCACGGCTTTCGGTGCCAAACAGATGCGGCCCGCGGGCGACACAACTGCAATAAAGCGCGCCGCGCGGTTTGCCGGGAAGGCGTTTTTGCAAATCGCCCAGCATGCGGCGCAAATCCTGTTCGGCAGCAACGCCGTCACGCCGCACGAAACGGATGGTATCGCCCACCTGCACATCGCCGCTGATGGCCATCAGGTTGTTGTGCGGATCGACCCCCATCAGGTTGCGGACAACAAAATCGCCGGTATCAGAGCCCGGCACTATCAGGGCAACGTGATAGCGGCCCGAGGCGATGGAATTTTCGTTACCGTCGGCTTCCATTTCCGATTTGAAAACTTCGAGGGCCGGACGATCATCAAGGGTTGCGATGATGCCATCGCGTCCCTCGGTCACGCGATGCACCGGTCCGACCGGGGTGCAGGCCTGACTGATTCCGACCTGCACAATCGTTTTGTCGGCAAACAAAACCCCCGAAAGGCCGCCTTCGACGACCTTGTCGGCGATTTGCGGCGCGCCGCGTTCCCCCGATGCAATGCCGCCAACCAGATAGGTTGACCCCAGACGCGCCAGTTCGGAAAGAGTGGCCAGGCTGTCAGGTGCGCCCGGATCGCCGTGAACCAGACCAAAGATCGGTTGCAGGCGATCAATCGCCCGCTGCAATTCCGGTGCATCGAGATCGTTATCGGTTTTAAGCGGTTCGAAAATATGAAAATCATTCGGATCAATCGGGGCCACCATCACGGAGGCGGCCGGAACCCCGAAATAGGCCCGGCCAGACCCGCACACACCAATCCCGACAGTGCCGACCCAGTGTTCAAGCGACAGGCGGGAACGCAGGAAGGTCAGGATGCTGCCAAGGTCGGCGGCCAGTGCCTCGGAGACATATAAAAAAGCCAGTGCCTGTTGCGGCAATGGCTGTGTTTGCAATTGATCGGCCAGTTCGGTGGCGACTGCTGCCCAATTTTCCCCGCTGGCATGTGCCGCATGAAATTCAGCCGTCATGCATTCTCCCGCTTTTTGAAAACCTGCCTGATGATGTGGCGGTCCGTTTTCTTGGTCTTGTGGTTATCCAAGCATTATCTAAGCATTCGGGGGGGCCATTCACAATGGGCGAACAAAGATTTCAGCCCTGCCCCGTCAGGCAATATGTCGGCGCAACAGGTCCATGGCGGCATTAAGCTGTGTCATGCGCTGGTGCGATCCATAATTGCTATCGGGGTGGTGAATGGCGGCCAGAATGCGATATTTGGTGCGGATGGACTTCATGTCGGGACGGGCATTGGGCGCAAAGCCCATGACATGCAGGGCTTCGTTAAAGGTGGTGACGCCGCGATCCAGCGGTTCGAACGCCAGATTATCGACAATGGCGCGCAGACGTTCGAGTTCCTCGCGCGATTGCAGAAGTTCGACGGGCGGTTCGGCCTGGCGTTTTCGGATGGCGTGGGCTTCTTCCAGTGCCTTGCGTTCGGCCGCAAGGATATCGGCCTTTTCAACGCGCATCTTGACTTCGCCCTTGTCGAAATGCAGCGCCATATTGAGCGCCTTGCGCACCGCGATGATTGAATGCCCCGGTGGCAAACGCAATTGCAATCTTGGTTTGCGCCGCCAGGGACGGCCTTCGGCGGGGCCTGATTTCAGGACGATGGTTTCACGATCACCCGGCGGCGGATCGCCCGGGTCCTCGTAATCTTCAATCGCGCCTTCGGGCACAATCAGCATGACGGAACGCGCCAGATCGGCCGCATTGACCCCGCGTTTGGCGGCCAGTGCGAGAACAGCATCACGGAACATCGAAGAACACGGAATGGTGTAGGATTGTTTGACTGATTGTGCCGCCATCACCCTTGCCCGATATATATCAATTTAAATCAATATCTTACGGCGGAAAAACCACCGCAATCCCGACTGAGAAGATCAATTTGGCTAAAGTGTAGCGGCGGGAGAACCCGGCTGCAACTGCGGTTGTAGGCAAAATTGAATCGCTTCCGATTCATCCACAGGCAAAACAGGCGATTTCGCAGGGGTTCCCGATACCGTAGAGACAAGATAAGTATTTGATATTAAAATATCTTTTCCCGCATTATCGATTCTTCGCCTGAGTTTCAGCCCCTTAGCCCGCCCGCAAGAATGGATCCCCCATGTTTGCGGCCCCATAAACGGGGGAAAATCCATAATATATTGTTATTATTGAATTATTTTCGGTTTTTATGCTTTGGCTCGCCCCGGCGGCAACGGCGTCAATTTGGTTGAATTAACGTCTCGTTTGCATTTGTTCTGTCAGATCAAACCAGAGATGACTACAAATGTAGTTGCGGATCGGGATATTCGAAACATAACCGAAAGTAAATGATGTGTTAATTTCACACTCAATCAGGTGTTCTGAGGGCTTTTGGGCCATTTTCGGGCCGGTTTTTACCATTTCCCAGCCGTCCCTGAAACATCTCAAACCATTGATAATAAACACATAAACCTGAAAAAACGAGCAGATCGACTTTGCCCCGCCCTGCTTCACCAAAATCGTTTCGGTTTGCTTTCTAATTCTATCTACGTATGCAGTTTTTCGGGATAGTTTCTGTCGAAACTGATCCTGGAGGACGATGGAAATCCTGTATTTTCATGCCAATGCCGCCCAGCAATTATTTGTTATAAAAGGAATTATCGAATTCCACCGCAAGAAGAAAAGGCTGCACCAACGGGTACAGCCTTTGAGAAATCCGGTCACCTGAATGCGGTTGGTGCGGAGGCGGAAAATCAGGAATCTGCTTCGAGAACGTCAATCACCTGCGGCAGGATGCGTTCAACGATCACCTTGACGCCGTCGGCATTGGGATGGATGCCGTCATCCTGATTAAGGCTGGAATCGGCGGCGACCCCATCAAGGAAGAAGGGATAGAAGGCGAGCTGATATTCTGCTGCCAGTTCGGGGTAGATTTCATTGAATTCAGCCCCGTATTCCTTGCCCATATTGGGTGGTGCCATCATCCCGGCCAACAGGACCGCAACATCGCGGTCGCGCAGCTTTCCGATGATTTCATCAAGATTTTCGCGGGTCTGGGATGGTTCCACCCCGCGAAGCGCGTCATTGGCACCCAGTTCCAGCAACACGATATCGGGATCATCCACCAGCGCCCATTCAAGGCGCGAAAGACCCGCCGCCGTCGTATCGCCGGAAACCGAACTGTTGATGACCTTGACGTTATGCCCGGCATCGCGAAGGGCGGCTTCAAGCCTGGGGGCAAAGCCATCCTCGTGCGAGAGACCGTAGCCCGCCATCAGGCTGTCACCATAAAGCATCAGGGTTTGCGGGGCATTGTCGGCAGTGTTGTTTGCCGCATTGTCGGCGGCTTGGGCATCATGAATGCCAAACAGGCTCATGGCGCCAATCAGAATACCAAAACCCATCCCGGCACATCGAAACAGGCGGCGGGAAAGCCCTTCGAACAATCCGGGCTTTTGCTTGAAAGTGAACTGGTTAACAGCCGGGTCTTGCCCGAACAGCGTGTATGCCACAAATCTCACCTTATGTTTTGTCATCTTGCACAGACGGTTAGCCTCTGGTTACCTGCTGGTCACCCATCGGTTACCCTGAGATCGTCAAATCTGAAGTCAAATTTGAACTGGTGACACCAAATTCCGTACAGTTATTTAACCCGTTTCTTCGCCCCTGCAATGCCTTAGCCCGATTGGACCCGTAATGAGTGTTACCGAAACTGCTTCTATGCCGGAAAAAACAGCGAATACGACAGAGGCCGCGCGCCAGCGCACCGTCGATGTTTCCGGTCTTAAGCTGAGCCTGAAGGGACCGGCGGGGATTGTTGATATCCTCAAAGGGGTCGATATCCAGATTGACGCGGGCGAACGTGTCAGCCTTGTCGGGCCATCGGGATCAGGCAAAACATCGCTTTTGATGGTGATTGCCGGGCTGGAGCAGGCGCAGGCGGGCACGATCAATATCTGTGGCGAGGATTTGCGCAAGCTTGATGAAGATGGTCTGGCCCTTTATCGCCGCCATCATGTCGGCATCGTGTTTCAGGACTTCCACCTTGTCCCGACCATGACAGCGCTTGAAAACGTGGCCCTTCCGATGGAGTTTGCCGGACGCAAGGATGCGTTTGAGCGGGCCGAGGCGGAGCTTAAGGCCGTCGGACTTGGTCATCGGATCGGCCATTATCCGGGCCAGTTGAGCGGCGGGGAACAGCAGCGCGTGGCACTCGCACGTGCGCTTGCGACCGACCCGGAACTGCTTCTGGCGGATGAGCCGACCGGCAATCTTGACGGGGCCACGGGCGAAACGATTATCGAATTGCTGTTTGATCTGGCGAAACGCAAGGGATCGACTTTGCTTCTGATTACGCATGATCCGGGGCTGGCATCGCGGTGCGACCGGTCGATCATGCTGCGCGACGGGGAAATCGTTACGCAACAGGATGCCGACATATGAGCCGTATTTCCCAATCCACCAACGGGGCGGAAAAGCTGTGGTCGATTGCCTGGCGGGTCTGCCGACGGGAATTGCGCGGCGGGTTTTCCGGCTTTCGTATTTTTCTGGCCTGTCTGGCACTTGGCGTTGGTTCAATCGCTGCGGTCGGAAACGTTTCGGAATCCGTTTTAAATGCGCTTGAGCGCGATGGCCGCGCCCTTCTGGGCGGCGATGTCGAGCTTCGGCTTGTCCATATGCCCGCAAGCGAGGAACAGCAAAGCTGGCTTTCGGAGAATACCGAACGCATGGGCAGGCTTGCGACCATGCGCGCCACCGCCTATGGGCCGGAGCAGCGCAGGCTGGTCGAGCTTAAGGCGGTTGATGATGTCTATCCGCTGTTTGGCGAGATGGAACTTGCCGACGGTATTGCGTTTGACGGTGCCCTTTCTAAAAAGGACGGTGTCTGGGGCGGTGTGGCCGAGGCCGGGCTTCTGGAGCGGTTGAAGATTACTGTCGGTGATACGGTTCGCCTTGGCGATATCAATATTCAGGTGCGCGGCGTGATCGCGACCGAGCCCGACAAGGCGGTTGGCTTTTTCAATTTCGGCCCGCGTTTAATGGTGTCGATGGATGCCCTTGCCGAGACCGGACTGGTGCAGCCGGGCAGCCTGATCAATTATTATTACGCTTTGGATTTGAATGATGCGGAAACGCCAAAGGTGTTTCGCGACCGGCTTGACGCACAGTTCGAGGATGCCGGGTGGCGCGTGCGCGATGTATCGGATGCCAATCCGGGCCTGCGGCGGTTTATCGAACGGCTGACGCTGTTTCTGACACTGGTGGGGCTTTCGGCATTGCTGGTTGGCGGGATTGGTGTTGCCAATGCGGTGCGCAGCCATATCGAAAGCAAAACATCCGTTATCGCGACGCTTAAATCCATCGGGGCATCACATGGCCTGGTGTTGCGGATTTACTTCCTGCAAATCCTGATGCTGTCGCTTGTCGGGATTGGGATCGGGCTTCTGATCGGGGCGGTAACACCGGCGATCATTGCACCACTTCTGGCCGGGCGTTTGCCGATTGATGTGACATTGGGCCCGGCATTGCCGTCGCTTCTGATTGCCACGGCATTTGGCGTTCTGACCACGCTGGTCTTTGCCATGCCGTCGCTTTTGCGTGCGCGTGAAATTCCGGCAGCCCGGCTTTTCCGCGCCAGTGCGGGATTGATGAATGGCAGTGCGTTAAGTAAGCGTGACCTGCCTTATGTTGGTGTGCCGCTTATCCTTTTGCTTCTGCTTACGGTCTTTACCGCAACGGATCGCGAGATCGCGATTGGCTTTATCGCCGGATCGCTTTTGGCGATTGCGGTTTTTGCCGCGGCGGGCAAGGCAATTGTATCGCTTTCAAAACGGATGACGGGCGGGCGCAATGCCTTTAGCCGATTGGCGCTGGCAAACCTGCATCGGCCGGGTGCCAGCACGGTGCCGATTGCGTTGTCGCTCGGTCTTGGCCTGACGCTGCTGGTGACGATTTCGGGGATCGAGGGAAATCTGGATCACGAGATATCGGAAAATCTGCCGGACTCGGCCCCGGCCTTCTTCTTCCTTGATATCCGACCTGATCAGATGGATCAGTTCAAAACGCAACTTCTTGAAAAAGATAACGTTTCGGATATCGAACAAACACCGATGCTGCGTGGGCGCGTGGTTGCGATTGACGGGGTCGATGCCAATGATGTTGGTCCGGGAGATGATCGCTGGTTCCTGCGCGGTGATCGTGGCCTGACCTTTGCGGCAAGCCCGCCGCCCGAAACCCAGATCGTGCGCGGGGAATGGTGGCCGGCTGATTATGACGACGGGGCCAAGCCGCTTGTTTCCATCTCGCGCGATATTGGCGAGGCATTCGCATTGGAGCCGGGCGATACATTGACCGTCAATGTGCTGGGCCGGGATATCACCGCCGAGATTGCCAACTGGCGCGAAATCGAATGGCAGAGCCTTCGGATGAATTTCGCCATGGTGTTTTCGCCGGGCCTGATCGACAAGGCCCCCTATAGCCTGATTGCGACCGCCCATATGCCGCGCGACATGGAAGAACCGGTTGATCGCATGATCGGCATGGATTTCCCCAATGTGTCGGCGATCCGGGTGCGCGAGGCGCTTGAGGCCGCCAATGCCATTCTGGCCGGGATCGGCACCGCGCTTAACGCAACCAGTTCGATTGCGATTGTCGCCGGGGTTCTGGTCCTTGCCGGTGCGGTTGCCGCCGGGCGGCGCAAACGGATTTATGATGCGGTTGTCCTTAAAACCCTTGGGGCGACGCGCGGCAATATCCTTTATGCCTATGCGCTGGAATACGGGATTTTGGGCCTTGCCACCGGGGTGATTGCCGCCCTGTTTGGCAGTCTTGCGGCCTGGTCGGTTCTGGTGCTGATCATGGAAGCGAGCTGGACCTTCCTGCCGATGACGATCTTTGGCCCGATTGCGATTGGTCTGGCGGCGACCCTGTCGGCGGGCTTCATCGGGACATGGCAGGCATTGCGAAGCCCGGCGGCACCGCTTTTGCGTAACGAATAGCACGCAGTGCAGAACACCCAAAAGGGCCGGTCCATCACAGACCGGCCCTTTTCATTTCGATTGGGTATCGTCGGAAATCATGCCAGATCACGAAGCGCACGACGGACGACCTTGCCGGTTGTCGTCATCGGCAATTGTTCCATGAAGGCGATTTCGCGCGGATATTCGTGGGCGGCCAGACGGGTTTTGACGAAATCACGGATATCGGCTTCAAGTTCCGGACTTTGTGCGACCCCGTCGGCCAGCACGACGAAGGCCTTGACGATCTGGCCGCGCTGTTCGTCGGGTTTGCCGATCACCCCGGCCATGCGCACCGCCGGGTGGCCGATCAGGCAATCCTCGATCTCGCCCGGGCCGATGCGATACCCCGCCGAACTGATCAGATCATCATCGCGCCCGACAAAACGGATATAGCCATCTTCGTCAAGCTGCCCCATATCGCCGGTCAGAAGCCATTCCCCGATGAATTTTTCGCGGGTGGCTTCGGGGTTGCGCCAATATTCCAGAAACATCACCGGATCAGGCGACCGAACCGCAATCCGGCCCATTTCACCGGCAGGCAGGACATTCCCGGCCATATCGATCACCGCAACGTCGTGCCCCGGCACCGGGCGGCCCATCACGCCGGGTTTGGGGGCCATGATCGACTGACAGGAACTGACCACCATGTTGCATTCGGTCTGGCCATAGAACTCGTTGATGGTAACGCCAAACACGCGACGCCCCCAATCCAGAAGTTCTGCACCCAATGTTTCCCCACCGCTTGCGATTGAACGAATATTGCATTTGAACTTTGCCGCCACATCGTCGCCAGCCGCGCGCATCATCTTGAGCGCGGTTGGCGGCAGGAAGGTATTGCGCACGCCATATTCGGCAATCAGGCCAAAGGCGGCCTCGGCACTGAATTTTTCGAAACGGTGGGCCACGACCGGCTTGCCGTGATGCCAGGCCGGCAGCAGGACATCCAGCAACCCGCCAATCCATGCCCAGTCGGCCGGGGTCCACATGACATCGCCGTCCTGCGGGAAGAAGTCATGCGACATTTCCACACCGGGCAAATGACCCAAAAGCACGCGATGGGCATGCAGCGCGCCCTTTGGCTGGCCGGTGGTGCCCGATGTGTAAATGATCAGGGCCGGTTCATCGGCGCGCGTCTTGACCGGTTCGAATTCATCGCTGGCCTCGGCCGAGAGTGCCTTGAAATCAAAACAGCCATCGGGCGCACCATCAATCACATAGACATATTCAAGCGCCGGAAGCAGATCGCGGATTTCAGCAATTTTGCGCGCCCCTTCCTGATCGGTCACCAGTGCCTTTGCGGCACAGTTGCCAAGCCGGTATTCAAGGGCCTCGACCCCGAACAGGTTGAAAAGCGGCACGGCAATGCCACCCATTTTATAGGTGGCGATATGGGCCACGGCGGTTTCGGGGCTTTGCGGCAACAGAATACCGACCCTATCGCCACGACGGATGCCATGGCGGCGCATGACATTGGCGAAACGGTTCGACAGGCGTTTGAGCTGCGCAAAGCTGTAATCGCGGCGCGATCCATCGCGCCTGCGATACATCAGGGCAAGACGATCAGGGTCGTCTGCCCATTTGTCGCAAACATCGACACCAATATTGAAATGAGTAGGCACGTTCCAGACAAAATCCGAACGCACCGACGCGTAATCCGCACGAACCGGTAGCATGTTTCCTCCCTGTATCCGCCACGTCTTTTTGATTTTTTGATTTCACGACGTTTTGGTCGGCACATGCTAGTCGATGCATCGGCAAATATGAACCATTTTGTCGTGATCAGACCGGCACCACATGACGCAGTACCCGCTAGCGGCCCGGATCGAGCAGGAAGGTAAAATTGGACGGTTGCCCGGCATCGGTAAACGCGGTGGAATGACAGCCAAGGCAGGTGCCATCCATTTGATGCTGGATAAAGCTTTCAAGGGCGACGTTACTTAAGAATCGGGGAACTTCCCCCACCCCGAACGGGGCCCCGCCGCCATTTCCGATCCATTGGGTGCCGACCAGAAAATAGTTTTTCCAGACACTGTCACCCAGTTTCCGCTGCCAGACGAAATTCGCCTCTGCCGTTCCGGAAAAAAGCCGCCAGCAACGGACGATATCGGGCGCAGTGACGCGATTGCCATCCGGATCACGGGCATAGGGTGGCTCGTCCGCCCAGCGCAGATCGGATTGTACGATCTGATTGGCAAGATGGTCGGCACGGTCGACACCGTCATAAAAAACGTAATCACGATCGGTTTTGTCCGGGCCCAGACAACCTTCGGGGAACAGGTCATTGGCGATGATGCTGTTGGGGCGGCGTGCATTTGATGCCAGTGGTGCGTTATCGACATGTTCGAATGTCGACCATATCCAGCGATCCCCATTGCCGCTTTTGACACGCTGAACGATGTGCAAACCGACCATCCCGACCGTCACATCCAGGCATTTGGCCCTGCCATCAACGGCATCCTTTGCCGCAACGGCGATCCGGGCCGGTTTTGTATAATAGCGTTCCTGATCGGCGGGATCGGTCATGATGCGCCAGGCAAACTTGATCATTTGCGCGCCGGGCTTGAAAGCCGTCTTGTCGCTGGCCAGCAGATTTGCAGTGTCCCCCGTTAAGGTTCCAGCCCCCGCAGACAGCTTTAGAATCGGGAAGCCGACAGACTGGCCACTTTGGGCAAAGGCCATGCGACCGGCGGCACTATCAAGGCCATTCCAACGGATATAATCGGCGGCAATATCATTCACCCGCGTTTCGTACAGAACGAAGTTTCCCGCCTGATCAATCAGCACGTCGCCCGAGGCCTGCACGAAGGCCGATAGCAACAAAGCCCCGTCGGGCAGATCGTTGCGACATTGATCATCGGGTGCCGACGCCCCGGCAAACAATGAATATTTGTCACGATAGGTTTCCCACCATGCATACCCGGCATCGGGGTGCCGGTAACCGGCATCAATCGGATTCCCGTCACCATCGTAAGGCCAGACCAGCGAAACCATTGCCTGCCATGAAAACCGGTCAAACGGCCGCTGTGCTTCGTAGGCAACGAAGCGATAAATGAAATTGGCGTCAAATTCGGGCACATCAACCGGTTCGGCAGCACAGAGGCCACCGACACCCGCCGTCGCACAAAATTCATCTTCGGGATAAACCGCATCAAATACCGGCACCTCGTTTGCCTTTTTGGAGGCAACGAAATTCGGATTCTGTGCCGATGCGACGGAAACGGCGAAAAGCGACAGGACAAAACCGAGCAACGACGCACGCCCGACCCGCGAGATGAACAAGAACATGTTCGATCCACAGGTTTCCAATATGCCGTTGTTATCGAAAACTTTTTTTCCCATCGACGACCCAAACCGCCACCTGAACCGGGGCGAAACCGCGCGTAACAGTACCGATCCTTTGAAAGGATACGAAATTATAGGCCGAAATGGTCAGAAAATCGCGTTTCGAGACAAAGTGAACAAGATCACAATATTGTCAGTTCCGGGGATACCACAATTAGCCAAACCGTTGCTTTTCACGGAAATGCTGCCATATTTTCAGCATTGCAGAGTTCTATGAACATTCTGCCCGTTATGGATCAAAGAGGGATTTCAATGGCTTTTGAAACGCGTCAACGCGGCTATGACGTCTCGGTTGGCCGGTCGGCGGCCGAGATTGATGAAGGTCTCCGCGCCTATATGCTGCGTGTCTACAACTATATGGCATCTGCACTTGCCCTGACCGGTATCGTCGCGATGGCTGTGTCGACCAGCCCTACCCTGATGCAGGCGATTTTCGGAACCGGTTTGCACTGGATCGTGATGCTGGCCCCGATCGGCCTCGTCCTGTTCCTGAGCTTCCGCATCCACAAGATGAGCTTTGGTGCCGCACAAACCACATTCTGGATTTATGCGGCTCTGATGGGTCTGTCGCTGTCGTCGATCTTCCTCGTTTACACGGGTGAAAGCATCGCGCGGACCTTCTTCATCACCGCAGGCACCTTCGCCGCGATGAGCCTTTACGGCTATACGACGAAGAAAGACCTTTCGAGCTGGGGAAGCTTCCTGTTCATGGGTCTGATCGGGATCATCCTGGCCAGTGTCGTGAACATCTTCCTGGGCAGCACGATGCTTCAGTTCGTGATCTCGGGTGCGGGCGTTCTGATCTTTACCGGTCTGACCGCCTATGACACCCAGCGGATCAAGGAAAGCTACCACGCCCACGATGATCAGGCGACCGCAGGCAAGAAAGCCATCTTTGGCGCCCTGCAGCTGTATCTGGACTTCGTGAACCTGTTCGTAATGCTGCTTCAGTTCTTCGGTAATCGCGAATAGAACTGATCCCCGGCATTCGCAGTCGGAAAACCCCGCATCCGAAAGGCTGCGGGGTTTTCTTTTGTCTGATTTAAAGCGTTTTGTGTTTAATCTGCACCATTTTGCCGGAAATCCCTTACGAAGCCTTGGCTTCTCCTGCGCCGCCGGTCGCATCGATTACTGCCTGGCGTTGCGAAAGCTGATGCATCATGTTTTCGGCACGGGTGAAACTGCCCGAGGCAGCGCGCGCCGCCCCGCGTGCAGCAGCCTCGTCGAAGGCTTCGTAAGCCTGAGAGAAATTCATCCGTGCATGCGAAATTGTCTTAAGGTCTTTTTCGGCGGCACCAAGGGAAAACTGCACACTGCCAAGCGCGAACATCGCCCGTCCCCAAAGATAGGGGTGATCGCGTCTTGAACAGACTTTAAGAGCCGCCTGAAAGACCGGAATAACCTGTTCGGCAACGACACCGATGCTGCCAATCGTGGACTGGGCGACAACAGACTCCGCCAGACCATAGGCAATCTGGGCATATAAAACGGTGTGGGCCTTGGTATTCACAAGTCCCAGCGCCCGACGATAATGGCCACTGGCCATTTCGGCCATTTCGATATCGTCAATTTCCTTGGCATGGATCATCGTGGCTTCGCCAAGTTTGCCAATGGCAATCGCGCGCGAAACCGGCGTGCCCGCCATCAATTCAAAACGGCGTTCCAGAAGCTTCCACACACCGATGGCTGTTGCGCCTGAACGCGCGTTCATATTGCTTACCATCGACCAGTTCAAAAGCGTGCCATACAACGCCATGATCGCCGACCGTTCCGGATCAATCAGTGACAGATCCGCAACCCCGCGCAACATGTCTTCGATTTTTTTTATGGTTTCAACGGTTTCCTGCTGAACGACCCGTTCATTCAGAAGACCGGTCGGCTTTTTGATCGTTTTGCTGTCTTTTGGCGTTTCCGTGGCCAGGGTCAGGAATTGACGGACAATCAGCTCAATTGCCCGGATGGCACTGAGGCAATAGCTGCGTTCACCCGTTTCAGCCAGCATAACCGCACCAAAAGCATAGGCGGTTGTCACGCCCTGTCCGACGTCGGCAAAGTTTTCGCCGTTATTGATCCGTTCCTGAAGGTCATCAAGGTGAGACGCAAGGCGTGCCACCTGCAACGCGCGCAGATCACGGCCACGTGCACGCGCCAGCAATTCACATGTCAGAAGGATATGAAGGGCCGCTGCGGTATCTTTATGCTGTGGCTGACGAAAGGTGTGAACCAATGGCAGCAGCAATTCATAAAGCGGTGAAACCAGCATGTCGTTGCTGAAATGAACTTCCAGCAATCCGTTCACCGGATTGGTCTGCCCCCAGAATACCGCCGTAGCATCCTGACGCCGGGCAAGGTTTAACACACCAGCATGGGCTTCGCGCACGGCCTGAAAGGCATCGGCAATATCGGTGCTGATTGTGAAATACCGTCCCAACGACAGTGGCGCAGTATCGGGGATATCCGATAGGGTGCGTTTCACCCAGTCACCAACCTGATCGGGCAATGGCGTTCCGGATGGATCTTCGGGGACAAAGTGGGCAACGGCATACAGACATGGCTCAACACGTTCGTCCGGTCCATCGACCGACGCAGAACCGTTTTCAACCGTTTCCCCGGCTGTAAAGATGGACTTGAAAACAAGCCCGACCATCGACCAGAAGCCCGCCATTTATCCCCTTCTCAAACATCCGTCGCCATCCTTCCGTGGCCGGAGGTTGACTTAGACGATTATGATATAATCTCGTGCAGCGGCGGCGGCGTCAATCATACGCCATCGCATTTCGCACCATACCGAAGGATAAAACCGGCAAGGTTTGTATAGGTCGGGGTCGGGAAATCCCCCCAAATTTTAGTAACTTAGATTAATTCCAGGGGCGACGACGCACCCGGCGATCCTTTGCCGCCCCGGACCACGGACCGGATTTTGCCGGTGCGGCAGCTCCCGATTGTGGCGCGCCCGCCATTTCACGCAGCTTGGCAATCCGGTTTGACATGCTCGGATGGGTTGAGAACAGATTGTCCACACCTTTGCCCGAAAGCGGGTTGGCAATATACATATGCGCCGTCGCCGGGTTGCGTTCGGCATCCATGTTCGGAATGGCATGAACGCCTTTGTCCAGTTTGTTAAGGGCGGAGGCCAGCCACATCGGATGGCGGCAGATTTCAGCCCCGATCTTGTCAGCTTCGTATTCGCGGGTACGCGAGATTGCCATTTGCACCAGCATCGCGCCAAGCGGTGCCAGAATGGCAACAAGGATCATGCCCACCCCGCCGAGCGGATTGTTGTTGTCATTGCGACCCCCGCCAAACATGCCGGCAAACATGGCAAAGTTGGCCAAGGCGGAAATCGCCCCGGCGATGGTGGCGGTGATCGTCATGGTCAGGGTATCGCGGTTTTTGATATGGGCCAGTTCATGGGCCATCACACCGGCAATCTCGTTGCGATCAAGCAACTGCATCAGGCCGCTGGTTGCGGCGACGGCAGCATTTTCGGGATTACGTCCGGTGGCAAAGGCATTGGGCTGGGGATTATCGATCACATAGACCTTGGGCATCGGCAGCCCGGCATTTTGCGCCAGTTCGCGCACCATCGATACCAGTTCGGGTGCAGTGCGGTCATCCACCTGCTTTGCACCGCGCATGCGCAAAAGCATGGAATCTGCATTCCAATAGGCAAACACATTCATCACCGCAGCAAACAGCAATGCGATGATCATGCCCTGTTGCCCGCCAATCATCATGCCGACTGCGCCAAACAGCGCGGTCAAGCCAGCCAGCAACAAACCTGTACGCACATAATTCATGGTCGACACTTCCTTTGACGAATACTCCGCGCAGAAGATAGGGAGAAGTTGCGCCAAGGCAAGCACCCGGCAAACTTGTTCTGCTTCTTTGCCACCGCATAGAAAACTTATTCGTTGGTGTGGGAAGATTATTCCCGCCAACCCTTTGAACAAGCAAAATGATTATGGAATTTTTTCCTGCGTGACCAACATCACAGAGCAAATGCCGCAGATATCAACGGAGTCCCACTAATACACCCATGAGTGGTCTTTTAATTGCATGTACAATTTAAAGATCATTGAAGGAGGTGTCATATGGTCGAGTTTCAAGGGAAAATGTCTATTGTCGGTGCACGGTACCTAACCATGCCCAGACCGATTGATCCACAAACCGGTGAATACAGCACCAGATTCTCGCTTGAAGAATGGAAAGCCCTTCAGACCAAGCGGAAGGAAGAATTCGAAACCTATCAAGCCAATGCCGAAGGCCAGTTGAATGGCTGGTTAGATGATAACAGCGGGGCACAAGTAACACGCGCCTATTATCTTGATGATCAGCTTGTCGCAGTCTTTGGCGAGGATAACGTCAATGTTTCCAATGGCATGAATTACGCCATAGAATATAGCAAAGCGCAGAGTGACGGCGAGAATCTTGGCTATTCCGGGGATCAGTTAACCCGATATGTCGAAAATCGCGTCGAGGTCGCGTTGCGTTCCGAATATGGCAACCGACTAACGGTTAAAGAAGGTACGGCAGGAACACTTGGCACGCTGGCAGATTACCGCGAGGAACTGTTTGGCGGGGATCGCTGGCCATCAGAAGAAAACATGCCGCCGCCGCGAGAAATTGACTGGAATGCGCCATCACCGGCACAGGCTGGCACCTGGCAAGGACCGCTTCGTATCGACACAGATACCTTCCTTGGCATTCGGCGTCTGGTTTTTGGAAATCAATAAAAGAGAAAACAGCCGGACCACGGGGTCGGGGGAACTTTATGGTCCGGCTGTTGTGCAACGGTTTTCGTTACTCCGCGGGCTGCTGCGCGTCAGCCCCATCAAGTGAACGAACCTCGTTGCCACGGCCGATCTTGCGCACCAGCACGTAGAACACCGGTGTCAGGATCAGACCGAAGATGGTCACACCCAGCATGCCCGAAAACACGGCGATGCCGATGGCATGGCGCATTTCCGAACCCGCACCACTTGAAATCACCAGCGGCACAACGCCCATGATGAAGGCAAGCGACGTCATCAGGATCGGACGCAGGCGCAGGCGGCTGGCTTCGATGGCTGCCTGAACGGTTGTCCGGCCCTGATGTTCAAGTTCACGGGCAAACTCGACAATCAGGATGGCGTTCTTTGATGCCAGTCCGGCCAGAACGAACAGACTGATCTGTGTGAAGATGTTGTTATCCCCACCGAACAGATAGACACCAAAGGCCGCCGAAAGCGTACTCATCGGGACGATCAGGATGACCGCCAGCGGCAAGGTCAGGCTTTCGTACTGGGCGGCCAGAACAAGGAAGACCAGCAGAATACAGATCGGGAAGATGAAGATTGCCGTGTTACCCGCGAGGATCTGCTGATAGGTCAGGTCGGTCCATTCATAGGACATGCCCGGCGGCAGGGTTTCATCAAGGATCTTGATAATCGCGGCCTCCGCCTCGCCACTGGAATAGCCCGGTGCGGCGTTGCCATTCAGATCAGCAGAACGGAAGGCGTTGTAACGCATGGCGGTATCCGGCCCGAATGTTTCGGATACGGAAAGAACACTGCCAAGCGGCACCATATCGCCATCCGCGTTGCGCGTTTGCAGACGCAGGATGTCTTCGGGGCTTGAGCGATAGGGTTTGTCGGCCTGTGCGATCACCTGATAGGTGCGACCGAACTGGTTGAAGTCGTTGACATACATGGAGCCCAGATAGATCTGCATGGTCCGGAAGATTTCATCGACCGGAATGCCGAGCTGCTGGACCTTTGTACGGTCAAGATTGGCCTGCAATTGCGGGACATTGATATTGTAGCTTGAGAACACACCAGTCAGTTCAGGTGCGGCCCATGCCTTGGCCAATACCTGTTTCATGGCGTCATCAAGCGCACGATATCCCTGGTCGCTTCGATCCTGCACCTGCAGTTTGAAACCGCCCACCGTGCCAAGACCCTGAACCGGGGGTGGCGGGAAGATTGCGACAAAGGCCTCGTCAAGGGCAGCATATTTCTGTTGCAGCTTTCCGGCAATCGCCAGCCCCGACAGATCATCGGATTTGCGTTCGGCAAAGTCGGTCAAGGTCACAAAGACGATGCCGGCACTTGAGCTGTTAACGAACCCGTTGATCGACAGGCCGGGGAAGGACACGGCACTTTCGACACCGGGTTCCGCCAATGCGATTTCAGACATTTCGCGAATGACTTCTTCGGTACGGTCCAGTGTCGCGCCCTGCGGCAATTGTGCAAAGCTGACCAGATACTGCTTGTCCTGCAACGGGATGAAGCCGGATGGCAAAATCTGGAAACCCTGCCAGGTCAGAACCAGCAATCCGGCGTAAACCGCCATCATGATGGTTTTCATCCCCAGCAACCGTTTGACACCACCGCCATACAGTTCCGTGCTGCGATTGAAGAACCGGTTGAACCAGCGGAAGAACCAGCCAAAGACAAAGTCCATGGCGCGGGTCAGCCAGTCTTTCGGTGCGTCATGCCCTTTCAGCAGAAGTGCCGACAGAGCCGGGCTGAGCGTCAGGGAGTTGATGGTTGAAATGATCGTTGCGATGGCGATTGTCAGGGCGAACTGCTGATAGAACTGACCGGTCAGGCCACTGATGAAGGCAATCGGAACGAACACACCGGTGATCACGAGCGAGGTCGCAATGATCGGCCCGGTCACTTCGCGCATCGCGGCCACGGTTGCATCACGCGGTGACAGACCACGTTCGATATTACGTTCGACGTTTTCGACCACCACGATGGCATCATCGACCACGATCCCGATGGCGAGGATCAGACCGAACAACGACAGCACGTTGATCGAGAATCCCAGCAACAGCATCAGGGCAAATGTCCCGATAATCGACACCGGCACGGCCAGCAGAGGAATGATCGAGGCACGCCACGTCTGCAGGAAGATTGTCACCACCACAACAACGAGCGCGACGGCTTCGAGCAGGGTTTTGATCACCGACTTGATCGAGCTTCGAACGAAAACGGTCGGATCGTAAACGATGCTGTATTCAAGACCTTCGGGGAAGTTTTCCTTGAGCTCCGCCATGGTTGCGCGAACGTTGCTTGAAATTTCAAGCGCGTTGGAACCGGGCGATGCAAAGATCGGAAGGGCAACAGCCGATTTGTTATCAAGCAGGGAACGCAGGGCATATTGCTGTGCCTCCAGCTCGACCCGGGCGACATCGCCAAGACGGGTTACAGTGCCGTCTTCGTCACGATTGATGATGATTTCGGCAAATTCCTCGGGCGTTTCAAGGCGCCCGTGGACATTGATCGGCAACTGGAACTGCACACCGGTATCATACGGCGCGCCGCCAATCGTACCCGCCGCGACCTGCACGTTCTGGCTTTGAATGGCCGAAACAACATCGCCTGCGGTCAGGCCGCGTTCGGCGACCTTGTCCGGGTTAAGCCAGATGCGCATGGCGTAGTCACCCGACCCGAACAAACCGACCTGCCCGACGCCCTTGATGCGGGCCAGCTGATCCTTGACATTCAGGGTCGCGTAGTTGCGCAGATACAGCATGTCATAGCGGTCATTTGGCGAGAGCAGATGCACCACCATCGTCAGATCCGGGGATTGCTTTGACACCGTCACGCCAAGCTGACGGACGATATCAGGCAAACGCGGTTCGGCCTGCGATACCCTGTTCTGGACTTTTTGCTGTGCCAGATCGGGATCGGTCCCGATTTCAAAGGTCACGGTCAGGCTGAGACGGCCATCGGTCGTTGCCAGCGAGTTGACATACAGCATCCCCTCGACCCCGTTGATCTGTTCTTCAAGCGGGGAAGCGACGGTTTGCGCAATTTCAGCCGGGTTTGCACCGGGGAATTGCGCTTCGACCACAACGGTCGGTGGCACGACTTCCGGATATTCGGAAATCGGCAAATTCAGCATGGCAATCAAACCTGATAACAATATCAGGACGGATAGAACGCCAGCGAAAATCGGGCGATCCACAAAGAATCTGGATATATTCTGCATAACGGTCAGCCTAGTCTTTGCGCGCAGTCAAGCATCCGTCAGGATGCCGAGGCCTGCAGAATTTCAGGAGCAACAGGCATACCGGGTCGAACTTTCATGATCCCGTTCACAATCACCATGTCACCGGGTTCAAGCCCGGAGGTCACGATGCGACGCCCGTCAACTTCGGCCCCCAGCGTTACCTGACGGTAGGCAACCGTATTGTCCGACTGGACCACGTAAACGAATTTGCGGTCCTGATCGGTGCTGATGGCGTCGGGTGCAATCAGGATGACATCCTGTTCGGCCGAGGTGCCGAGTTGCAGGCTGGCGAAACTGCCGGGCAGAAGTGCGCCGTTGCTGTTGTCAAACAGGGCGCGGGTCCGGATGGTGCCCGTACGGGTATCGATGCGGTTATCGAAACTGTGGATAAATCCGTCAATTGTCTTGCCACCGGCGATGGTCATGCGGACCGGGATTTTCTGATCCGCGCCGCTGACTTTATTGGCGTCATAGATGCTGGCGAAATAGGTTTGTTCATCCAGATCGAAATCGGCATAGATTTTACCGGTCGAGACTATGGTGGTCAGAACCGGGGCATTCGGCCCGGCATTGACCTGATTGCCGACGGTCAGTTCGACCCGGCTGACACGGCCATCAATCGGTGCCTTGACGAAGGCATGATCGAACTCGATTTCGGCAAGTTCAAGCTGTGCAAGCGCGCGGTTAACCTGACTTTGCGCAACCTGTTCGGCGCTGACGCGTTCATCAAAGACACGTTTGGAAACGGTGCCATTGGCCACCAGTTTTTCAGCGCGTGCCTTTTCCTTGGCGGCAAGCGACAGGGTTTGGCGGGCAGCCGCCAGTTCCGCCTTGGCTTCGTCAACGGCGGCCTTGTATGTGCGGGGATCGATCACGGCGAGAATATCGCCCTGCTTGACGATCTGACCATCTTCGAAGCGGATATCGACAATGGCACCACTGACCTGCGGGCGAAGCTGGACTTCCTCGACCGCACTCAGCCGGCCGGAGAAATTGTTCCAAAGCCTGACGGACTGGCTGTGCACGTCCTGGACAGTGACGGGGGTGATTTGCGGTGCAGCCTGTGCAACGGCTTCGTCGGCATCGGCGGTGCCTATGGTGCTTAGCCCGTAACCACCGGCAGCAATCGCAGCGATTGCAGCTGTGGCGGACAGCAGCATTCTCAGTTTGGATCGTGATTGCATCTTTCCATTTCCCAATAGCGTGACCCGCGCATTCGCGGACAGATTAACGGGAAGATGCGTACCGATCGGTTTGTTAGCAAGGGGAAAATGAAAAAAATTTACATGCGTTCTAAATTTTATGAATTATCCGGCGGCTGACAACGAGGCTTCCTCGGCCTTTACATCCCTGAATTCACAGCGTAAATCCAGCATCCGGCAGATGCCGACACGCAAATCAGACCGAACAGTATCCAAACTGTTAAAAACTTTGCCGTATGTCAGCAAGCCATGCACAAACTGGAAAACAAGACGCGCCAGCAGCGTCACATCGGCATCCCCGGAAAGCATGCCCTCGCCCTTAAGGCCGCGAATCATGGAGGCAAGATACTTGATCTGCTCCTCGGCAAGTTCGCGTGAACAGTCCTGAATTTCGATATCCTCGGGACCAACCTGGCCACCGGCGGTAAAGATCGGGCAAACACAAACCTCGGCATCCCCCGGAATAGACTGCTTTTTCTGTTTGTTCATGATCAGATCGATATAGCTGTTCAACTGATCAAGTGGCGCAATTTCTGGGGAAAAGATCGCTCTGAGTTCGTCCTTTCCCTTATCCCAGTGATGGCGCGCCGAAGCTGCAAACAGGGCGGCCTTGCTGTCAAAGTGATGATAAAACGCCCCTTTGGTAACCCCTGCATGCTTGCAGACATCACTGACACCAATATCGTGATAGCTGCTGGTCCATAGCAATTGTATGGCGGTCTCCAGCAATTTTGTCCGGGTCTCGGCAGCGTTCCTCATTTTCACACCATTTTTCTCTTTTTCTGTATTCAATATACGTACCGGTTGGTATTTTTCAAGGCATCCCCTGACTTCATTTGGTTTTCATCATATAAAAACGGCAGGAGAATGGCAGTAAATTAAATCGATTCAATTACTTCGCATTCGTTATCCGGTTCAAAAAATTTACCAACCCGACAGCATCCGGTTGCTCCTGACATTCCGGAGGATATTTCAGACCCCGGGCGAAGGCAAAAAAAGAGGGCACCCGAAGCGCCCTCTTTTGCGAAAATGCCTTGCCTGTGCGGATCAGCCGCCGACCATGGCCCTGATCTGACGGTTGGCAACCGTGATCATCGACAGGTCGATCTGCCCTGCGGCACGCAATTCATCGATCAGCTGATCACACCGTGCACAACCGCGCTGATGATCATCGACCCATTTCCTGACCAGATCACCACCAACCGTGCCGTTCGTGCCAGAAGACAGCACCACACGCGTCAGTTCGCGCTGATGACCGAACAGATCATCAATCGCGGCGGCGCGCGCCAGTTTCTGCCAATGGGTTTCGGCTTCGATGGACTCGGCTGCTGCACGCAGCAGGCCAAGCTGGAAGCGTGCCCCGATGGCAAAATAGGTTGCCCCGACATCGATGACATCACGCCCGGTTGCCTCGGCAATGCGGACGATATCGCAAACCGCGACCATCTGCTGCATTGCCGCGATACGGCGCGCCAGATCTTCGGGCACGCCCCGATCAATCAGGGATTGCGATTTCTGATCCAGGGTCGTGCGGAAAGCCGCATCGGCCGGGACGATATCGTCAAAGGCCTCGATCACCTTGGCGACCGCCGGACGGAACAGCTCGATCTTCGCCCCGACATTCAATTCCTCGCAATTGCGCAGGAACCACAGGGTCACATCTTCGACCATGCGGTTGATGTGGGAGAACATCGCGATCTGGACCTTGGCATCAACCTTGTTATCAAGGGCTTCGATACCCGCCCACAGTTTGCGCAGGCCAAACACCGCACGGGTAATCAGATAACCGCGCGAAACGTCCACCGCCGAAAGCCCGGTTGCCTCCATCATGTCATGGACAAAGGTGCCGCCAACGCGGTTGACCAGACTGTTGGTGCCGACGGTCGCGATGATTTCACGTTTCAGACGATGGCTGGAAATCGCCGCGCTGTATTTTTTACGGACAGCCGTCGGGAAATACCGCACCAGTTCTTCGACGAGGATCGGGTCATCGGGCAGATCGGATTTAAGCACCTCGTCATACAGCCACAGCTTGGCATAAGGCATCAGAACCGAGATTTCCGGACGGGTAAGGCCCTGATGGGCGGCCGTGCGACGTGCCAGTTCCTCGTCATCGGGAAGATATTCGATTTCCCGGTTCAGACGACCTTCGCGTTCCAGCATCCGGATCAGGCGAACCTGCGCATCCAGCGCATCCCCGCCCCCGGCAAAGGCGTTCGAGATCGCCTGGCTTTGCAGATAGTTGTCACGCAGCACCAGATCACCGACCTCGTCGGTCATTTCGACCAGCAGTTTGTTACGCTGCTTTTCGGTCATGTCACCGGCGGCAACCACCTCGCCCACCAGGATCTTGATATTGACCTCGTGGTCCGAGCAGTTGACACCCGCGGCATTGTCGATGGCGTCCGTATTCAAACGCCCACCAGCGTGGGCATACTCGATACGGCCACGCTGCGTGCAGCCAAGGTTGGCGCCCTCGCCGATGACCTTTGCGCGGATATCCTTGCCATTGATGCGGATGGAATCGTTGGCGCGGTCCCCGGCATCGGCATTCGATTCCGCGGATGATTTGATATAGGTCCCGATCCCGCCGAACCACAGAAGTTCGACATCGGCTTTCAGGATGGCCTTCATCATGTCGGCCGGCGTTACCTTGCCGGTGCCAAGATCAAGCAGCTTGCGAACCTCGGCCGAGGGATCAAGCGTCTTGGCCTTGCGGTCAAAGATTGCACCGCCCTTCGAGAGGACCTTGGTATCGTAATCGGCCCAGCTTGAGCGCGGCATATCAAACAGGCGCTTGCGTTCGGCAAAGCTTTTCGCCAGATCCGGGTCGGGATCGACAAAAATATGCATGTGGTTGAAGGCCGCAACCAGCTTGATCTGTTCGGACAACAGCATGCCATTGCCAAAAACGTCACCCGACATATCGCCAACACCGGCAACAGTGAAGGGTTCTTTCTGGATGTCTTTGCCAATTTCGCGGAAATGACGTTTGACCGATTCCCACGCACCGCGCGCGGTGATGCCCATTTTCTTGTGATCATAGCCCTGCGAGCCGCCCGATGCGAAGGCATCGTCAAGCCAGAAGCCATAATCACGGGCAACGCCATTGGCGATATCGGAGAAGGTCGCAGTCCCCTTGTCGGCCGCAACGACCAGATAGGGATCATCGTCATCAAGACGGCGTACACGTTCCGGCGGGATGATGTCGCCACCGACGATGTTGTCGGTGATATCAAGCATGCCTGACATCAGCGTTTTATAACAGGCAATGCCTTCTTCAAGGAAGGCTTCGCGACCGCCATCAACCGGAGGCCGTTTGACGACAAAGCCGCCCTTGGAGCCAACCGGCACGATCACCGCGTTCTTGACCATCTGTGCCTTGACCAGACCGAGAATTTCGGTGCGGAAATCTTCCTGACGGTCCGACCAGCGGATACCGCCACGCGCGACCGGACCACCACGCAGATGGACGGCCTCGACACGCGGCGAATAGACGAATATTTCGCGCCAAGGACGCGGAAGCGGCAGATCTTCGACCATGCCGGAATTGAATTTTACCGACAGATAGGGTTTCGGATTGCCGTCCTTGCCATACTGGAAATAGTTGGTGCGAAGCGTTGATTGAACGAGGTTGAGGAAGGCGCGCAGAATGCGGTCCTCGTCCGGGTTCATCACATCTTCAAGGCGGGTGATAATGTCGCCTTCGATGGCCTCGGCTTCGGCGGCCAGCCCCGGATCACGATCCGGGTCAAAGCGTGCAACGAACAGATCAACAATCGTTGCCGCCAAGCCAGCATTATTGGCCAGTGTTTTGGCCATGTAATCCTGCGAGAAGGCCGATCCCATCTGACGCATATAACGGGCATAGGTCCGCAGAATAACGACTTCGCGCCAATGCAAGCCGCCCAGCAGAACAAGACGGTTAAAGGCGTCGTTTTCAACTTCGCCATGCCACATGCGAATGAAAAGTTCCTGGAACTTGTCACGCACATCATGCAGGTGGAATTCGCCGTCAACCAGCACCCCGAAATCGTGGATGCGGACATTCACATCGGTATCGCGTGGTTCGACCTTGAACGGGTTTTCGGTAATGACCTTAAGACCCATATTTTCAAGCATCGGCAAGACGTCGGAAAGCGGAACCGGTGCACCGGGGTTATAAATCTTGAAGCGCAGCTCGTTCTCGGCGGCTTCGATCGGGCGATACAGATTGACCCGCAAGTCCGATGATTTGATCACGTCCTCGATACGGTCGATATCAAGAGCCGCGGTATCAACACCGAACCGATCACGATAATCGCCGGTGAAGCTTTCGCCGTAACGACGATAAAGGGTCAAGCCGCGTTCTTCGCCCATTTCACGGACCAGCACCTGACGGAGCGTATCAGCCCAGTCGCGTGCGGTTTCAACAAGCTGACGTTCGATATCGGTAACATTGTATTCCGGCAACTCACCCGGCGTGGTTTTGACCAGAAGGTGCAACCGCGCAAGGGGGCTATCGCCGATCAATGTGTAATGTGCCGTCACCTTGCCATCAAAGGCGGCTTCGATCACCGACTGGAACTTCATGCGAAGTTTCGTCGAGAAACGGTCACGCGGACAGAAAACCTGACAGGAAACAAAACGTTCAAAGGCATCACGGCGCACGAACAGGGCAATCCGCTGGCGTTCCTGCAAATGCAGGATGCCCATGCAGATATGATACAGATCATCAAGTTCGATCTGGAAAAGCTCGTCGCGCGGGAAGGTTTCAAGGATATTGACCAATGCCTTGGCATCGTGGCTGGCAGGCGGGAAGCCGGCACGCTTGATGGTTTCGGCAAGCTTCATGCGCAGAAGCGGAATGAGGCGCGGGCTGAGGTTATAGGCAACCGAGGTGAACAGACCGACAAAGAGATGCTGGCCGACAACCTTGCCTTCATCATCGAACTGCTTGACGACAATCGTGTCGAGATGCACCGAACGATGCACGGTTGACTGCTTGTTGGCCTTGGTCACCATCAGAAGACTTGGCTGGGCGACAAATGCCTGCACCTCGGTCGACAGATTGCCGATCTGGCGCAGCTCATCAAAGATATGCGTCCCTTCACGGCGCAGAATCCCAAGCTGGCTTTGCGGATTAACGTCCACTTTGGCCTTCTTGCCCGTACCGCTGAATTTATATTCACGATAGCCAAGGAAGGTGAAGTGATCGTTATGGACCCAGCCGAGGAAATCCTGGGCTTCCTTCTGGTCTTCTGCGGAAATACCGGTTGGCGCGGTTCTGATGCCATCAAGAACTTCAGCGACTTTTGACAGCATCGCCTGCCAATCCTCGACCGAAAGACTGACATCGGTAAGAACGTCTTCCAGACGATCACGGATTTTTCGCAGAACGGCTTCGTCGGTCTGCTCGTCAATTTCAAGATGCATCACGGATTCACGCGACGCATCCGAATTCTCGACCGCTTCGACCGACTGCAATTCACCACGATCATCACGCGCGATACGCATGATCGGATGGATGACCAGATGGACGGTCAGATCGAATTCGTTAAGCGCAGACGTTACGGAATCCACCAGGAACGGCATATCCGTATTGATCATCTCGATCACGGTGTGATCGGATTTCCAGCCGTGCTCTTCAAGATCGGGGTTATAGACCCGGATCTTGGCGGCATTGGCCGATGGGCGCTTTTGCGCGAATTTATATAATGTCAGTGCCGCGCCATAAAGCGAGTCGACGGATCGACCTGCCATGTCGTCGGGCGGTACATCCTTGTAAAAAAGGCGAACGAATGCTTCTGCATCCTTCGCCATCTTACCGGTCAAGCGTTGCTGGATCTGTTCGACAACCTTGTCGATGACTTCCCGTTTCGGGTCGTCGCTTCGGGCTTTCATGTCCAATTTCCCTTTTTATCGGCTCTGTTTGCCAGAACCGAAGTGCCGACCTTTGCGGGCGGCACTACACACCTCGGATGTCACATGTATTTGGGAAGACAACCTGAAGTTCCCCACACCCGGAAATGACGGAAAACTGCAGCTTCCTTCCATGGCTACACATAGCGGATCATCTGCCTAAAAACTATGCTTCTGCACAAAAAAAAATCGTTCACTCAATAGGTTCCGATCAACGGAGCCCTGTATTCCAATTGGGGATTGTCACAGAATTTTACACTTTGTTGCATCGCAAAATCATCTAAGCTTTGTATCGCTTGCGAATCAGGAGTCCGCTTCGCATCCGCAAAACAACTCAAAGCAGGAGATGCCAAGTGCTGGCAGGAAAGAAGGGCCTTATCGTCGGAATTGCCAACGACAAATCGATTGCCTATGGCTGTGCCCGAATTTTCAACCGGGAGGGTGCAGAGCTTGCGATCACCTATCTGAACGACAAGGCCGAAAAGCATGTCCGCCCCTTGGCAGAGGGACTAAACGCCGCGATCATCACCCCGCTTGATGTTCAGAACGAAGACCAGATGGATCGATTGTTCGCGGCAATTTCCGATCAATGGGGAAAACTGGATTTTGTCCTGCATTCCATCGCATTTGCGCCTGGCGATGACCTGCATGGGCGGGTGATCGACTGTTCACGCGACGGCTTTCTGACCGCGATGGATATTTCGTGCCATTCATTCCAGCGACTGGCAAAGCGTGCAGAGCCGTTGATGATCGACGGTGGCGCACTTTTGACCGTCACCTATATGGGGTCGGAGCGGGTTATTGACCATTATGGGGTCATGGGTCCGGTCAAGGCCGCGCTTGAAAGTGCAACCCGATACATGGCGGCGGAACTTGGCCCGAAAAACATTCAGGTCCATGCGATTTCACCTGGCCCCCTTCTGACACGGGCGGCATCGGGCATTGCCGAGTTTGATCACCTTATGACCAACGCCCAAAGCCGGGCACCGGGACGCAGGCTGGTTACCATCGACGAGATCGGGGAACTGGCCGCTTTCCTTGCCAGCGACCGGTCACGCGGGATCACGGGCGATGTCATCCATATCGATGGCGGTTATAACATCATGGGCTAAAGCAATTTGCCTTTAACCGATCATGTTGTCCTCGAACACGATATTGTCCTCGGTGAAATCGGCAAGATCGGTATTTTCAATCAGGACACCATAATCGTAATGCCGACCATCACTAAAATCGACATACAACCCGGCGTCCGTTTCCTCTGCATGCTCTAGAAAATCAGCGAAGTCATGGATGCCGCTTTTTTCCTGAAACTCGGTTCCGAGCTGAAGCCTGTCACCGTTGGAACCTGTTTCAAAATCGGCAATACGGTCGCGTTCGGCACCGCCTTCAAACACCCGCCACAAAAACGTGTCCGGTCCATCATCCTCTGGATATCTGTCACTGTTGCCGCGCAGGAAATCGTTGCCGTCGCCACCCTCGATGATGTCATGCCCATTGCCACCATGCAGCACATCATGCCCGTCGCCACCGCGCAGAACATCATCGCCGAAATGCCCCTGCAGAACATTCCGACCAGCATCGCCGATCAACAGGTCATCATGGATTGTGCCGTATAGATTTTCGATATCATGGATCACGTCGCCTTCGGCTTCGCCGCCCTGAAAAACACCGGTTTCAAGGTTGATCGAAACACCGGCATCACCATTGTAGCGCAGTGTGTCGTTTCCAGCGCCGCCATCGACATAGTCCGCATCGGCACCGGGGCTTAACATATCATCCCCGTCGCCACCCAGAAGGGTATCCTCGCCGTCGCGCCCTGTGAGGGTATCGTTCCCGCTTCCGCCCAGCAGGGTGTCGTTGCCCGGATCATTGCCAAGATAATCGCCGTACAGAAAATCGTCGCCGTCACCGCCCAGCAGCAAATCGCTGCCACCGCGCCCCCAAAGCACATTGCTTGCGTCATCGCCGATTACGGTATCGTCAAACGGACTTCCTTCGACCACTTCGATGCCAACAAGCCGGTCGCCTTGTGCCTCGCCCCCGTGACCGGTTCCGGCTTGCAGATCAACAATCACGCCTTGTGTTGCGGTATCGGTATCGTAGTTGGCGCTATCACGTCCTCCGGGGCCACCGTCAAGCAAATCTGCGCCCGGTCCGCCTGTCAGTTCGTCATCCCTGCCAGCGCCATAAAGCTGGTCATCGCCCGCGAGCCCATAAATCGTGTCATTATCACTTGATCCGACAAGGCTATCATTGCCTTCTGTTCCGGTAACGAGTGCCATAACGCCCTCCTACAACTGACAACATCAACTGCAGATTTAAATATATATTCCTGCACACATCAACATTCGTAAAATAGAATGAAATATAAACTTGAATTATACAAAATGACCATTTTCAAAAAATGGCGATAACGCGTTTTAGGACATGAAATATTAGAAATTATTTTGCCGTTTTCTGAATTTTATTGCGTCATCTGCAAGCGGAGCCGCTTTGACAATTTGCTTCTTAAGGGCCAGAACCAGATCGGCATCGGGATCCGGTGCGCTGGCAGCGAACAGATCTGCTGTATCACCGCCATTGATCGCAATCATGCGCTTTTCCGTTTCGGCCTGGGTTTCAACACGCCCGTCGGAAACCAGATGCCGCAAATCAAATCCGGCGGCCTTGAGTGCCGGCGCGATCAGCAATGTGCGATGGCAATCCAGCGGATCCTTTTCCGCACACATCAGACAGATTCGGTATTTGCCCGCACCCGATATCAAACGATCAATCCCGGCCCTGAATTCCGGGCGTGCTGCCATCAGGTCGTAGCTTAGCCGACCATCGGGATACAATGTCGGGTCCTGTGGTTTTCCACCCAGAACATCGCCCATGAAAACGTAAGCAATGCCGTTCTCGCGCAGGAAGGGGCCAAAGGTATCGGCGTCAAACGCCTTCCAGTAATTCGATCCGCGAAAAGTCCGGATGTCGGCCACCGCCGTAATATCCTGCCCCTTCAGAAGGGCAAGCAAACTGTCGCGGTCATGCCCGGCATAACCGACGGTCCAGATAATGTTTTGGGGGTAATCGTTGTCCTGATTGTCGTGCATTTTTCCAAAAAACGACATCTTATTGGGAACCGCAAGACCAAAACAAAAAAGGCCGCCCCGAAGGACAGCCTTTTTAAACTTTCATCATGGAGCGGGCGAAGAGATTCGAACTCTCGACCCTAACCTTGGCAAGGTTATGCTCTACCCCTGAGCTACGCCCGCATCATCATGAAAGCATGATCAAGGAAACCACCTGATGGAGCGGGCGAAGAGATTCGAACTCTCGACCCTAACCTTGGCAAGGTTATGCTCTACCCCTGAGCTACGCCCGCATTCATCAGTATTTCCTGCCCCTGTGGAGCGGCGCGGATAATAGCCCAACAAAACGCGATTGCAACCCTTTTTTCCATCAAATCGCCGCCACATCCAGAATGGCGGTTTTCCTTGACTTTTTACCCTTAAAACAGGGAAATCACGCCAACATGCTGCAATTTGCGTCCTAATTGCAATCTGACGATCTTCGCGCGACCCAGCCAGAAGGAAAACAGGATGAGTGATCCATCAACCGCACTTTTCGATTATCTCGAAAATCTTGGGATCAAAACCAGCACTCACACGCATGTGCCGTTATTCACGGTCGAGGATTCGCAAAAGCTGCGCGGGGATTTGCCAGGCCTTCATTCCAAGAACCTTTTTGTCAAAGACAAGAAAGATGCCCTGTGGCTTGTCGTGGCCGAGGAAAATACCGAAATCCGCATGAACCATCTGCACAAGACACTGGGCTGCGCGCGCCTTTCTTTTGGCAAACCGGAGCTGCTGCTTGAAACGCTGGGCGTCATTCCCGGATCCGTCACACCGTTTGCCCTGATCAACGATCATGCGCGCAAGGTCAACTTCGCCCTCGATTCAAAGCTGGCCAAAGGCGACATTCTTAACTTCCACCCCTTGCGGAATGATAGAACCACGACAATTCAATCGGATGATCTGCTTCGATTTATCACCAGTCTTGGCTACGCAATCAGAATTGTCGATTTTGACGAGGAAATTGGTTCGTTCTGATTCCGAACAAATGCTCACAAAGCCTTTTACCGCGAAACATTAAGCTATAAGACTTACCTAATGTTATGGTTGGACCCCTTGTCGAACAGCGGTTGCGGCATCATCTAGAATCCAGAATTAGAGAGTAAAGCAATAATGTCCATCATTCTTGACGCCACCGCTGCGAACGCCACCCCGACCGCCGGACAGGACAAAGACCTGATCAAGGACAGCAGCGTAGAAACATTTGTCCAGGACGTCATCGAACCCTCGATGGAAGTGCCTGTTGTCGTCGATTTCTGGGCCCCTTGGTGCGGTCCATGCAAAAGCCTGACCCCGACCATCGAAAAGGTCACACGCGAAGCTGGTGGGCGCGTAAAGCTGGTCAAGGTCAATATCGACGAGAATCAGGAACTGGCGATGCAATTGCGCATCCAGTCCGTTCCAACGGTCTATGCCTTTAAGGGTGGCCGACCGGTAGATGGTTTTCAGGGCGCACAGCCAGAAAGCGAAGTCCGCGCGTTTTACGAGCGCCTTGCAGGCGGCCCGATTGAAAGCCCGATTGCCGCAATTCTGGATCAGGCGGCAGGCGCACTTGCAGATGACGACCATGAAACAGCCCATGGCCTTTATGTTGGCGTCCTTGAACGTGAACCGCAAAACGAAACAGCAATCGGCGGCATGATCCGCTGCATGGTCGCCATGGGTGAAATTGAAGAAACCCGCCATTTTGTGGATAACATGGCCGAAGCAGACCGCCTGAAAGCGCCGATTGCATCCGCGATCAGTGCGCTTGAACTGGCGGAAACGGGCTACAGCAAGGAAGACCTTGATGTTGCGCGTGCCAAAGTGGCCGCCAATCCGGAAGACCTGCAGGCACAGTTTGATTTGGGCATGGCCTGCTTTGCCACCAACAAGCGCGAAGAAGCCGTCAACGCCATGATTGCGATCATTCGCAAGGATCGCAGCTGGAACGACGATGCCGGTCGCACCCAACTGATTAAATTTTTCGAGGCCTGGGGCCCAATGGACCCGGCCAGCGTTGCGGGGCGCCGCGCACTTTCGACGGTTTTGTTTTCATGAGCATATGCGGTCCTTTTGATCCCAGTTTTTCGGATCTTCCAGATACGATGCCGGTTTTTCCGCTAAGTGGTGCGCTTTTGCTGCCGCGTGGCCATCTGCCGCTCAATATCTTCGAGCCCCGCTATCTGAACATGATCGCGGATGCCCTGGGACAGGACCGCATGATCGGCATGGTTCAGCCACGCCCGGACGGGCGAAACACCTATCACATGGACCCCGACAATCCGCCGGTGTTCCAGACCGGCTGTGCGGGTCGCATCACGGCGTTCAGTGAAACGGATGATGGCCGTTTCCTGATCACGCTAACGGGTGTCTGCCGATTCAACATCATCGAAGAACTGCCGATGCAAAGTGGCGGATATCGTGCAGTGCTTGGTGATTTCGCCCCATGGAAGGATGACCTGCTGTTGCCATCGCCGGATTTGCAGCCCGTCAATCGCGACCGGCTCCGGCAAGCATTGGAAGGCTATTTTGCCCAGCATTCATTGCGATCCTGCTGGGACACGCTGAGCGATACGGATGATGAAATGCTGGTGACGGCCATTGCAATGGGCTGCCGCCTCAGCCCGCTTGAAAAACAGGCTTTGCTCGAATGCGCAAGCCTGTATGATCGCGGCGATATGCTGACAACCTTGCTGGAAATGGCGGCCCATCCACGGGCCCCGCAAACAGCCACCAATTAAAGTGATATGAAGGCCAGACAATGACCGCCACACATAGCCCGGTAGACCCGAAATTGCTTGAAATCCTCGTTTGCCCGGTCACGAAGGAAACGCTGGAATATAATCGCGAACAGAATGAGCTGATCAGCGTCAAGGCGGGCCTTGCCTATCCGATCCGCGATGGCATTCCGATCATGCTGCCTGACGAAGCCCGCGTCATCGCAGACTGATTGTGACGGCTTTCATGTCGGAAGACAGCTTTACCCCGCGTTTCAGTCCGGTTGAAATCAACTATCTGCGTGATGAGCACATTCTGGAAATCATCTGGGATGATGGGCTGACGTCAAAATTCAGTGCCGAACTTCTGCGGGTCGAAAGCCCGTCTGCCGAGGTTCAGGGACATCATCCGTCCGAGAAAAAAATCATCCCCGGCCGCCGTCATGTCGGCATTATCGACATCGTCCCGGTCGGGAACTATGCGGTGCGCCTTACATTTGATGATCTGCATGATAGCGGATTGTTCAGCTGGCAATATCTGCGTGACCTGCATGCCAATCAGGATCAGCTCTGGACTGATTACCTTCGTGCACTCGAGATGCGTGGCCTGTCACGCGATCCCGTACGGCGTTAAGGCAACAGGCCACCCTCTGATCCGGCCCCATAAACAAAAAACGGCCCTGCCAAGTGACAGGACCGTTCTTGGGATCAGACAACAAACCGGAAAGTTTGCCGTCGGTAGTGATCAGAAACGGTAACCAACACCGATACCAAAAATCCATGGATCAAGGTCCACATCAACCTTGGCCGGCGATGCTCCGCCGAGGTCAGCAGTCACCGTTGTGTTCAGGAAAAGCTTCTTCACGTCAAAGTTCAGAGACCACGGACCGGAAATTGCGTAGTCAAAACCGGCTTGGAACGCGTAACCAAAGCCATTGTCATAGTTGACGGAGTTCGCGCCACCAGATTTCTCGTTATAGAACATGGTGTAGTTCAAACCTGCGCCAACATACGGGCTGAAACGCTGATCCGAGAGGAAGTGATATTGTACCGTCAAAGTTGGCGGAAGCAGATTAACCGAGCCGAGATCAACATCAGGATTCTGCCATTTAACATCATGCTTGGTCGTTGCTGCGATCAACTCGAGGGCAATGTTGTCGGTAATGAAGTAAGAAAAATCCACCTCGGGGACGTAATCATTGCTGACCTTGCCTTCCCCGGTAGTAATGTCACTGGTCGAGGTATCTTCGTCCGGCACCACACCAATAACACGGCCGCGAATCAGAATATCGCCCGCCTGTTTGGTTTTAAATGCCGCTTCCTGCGCCTGTGCGCCAGTTGCCGCAATCATCATCGTGCCAACAACAGCGCAGCTGGCCACTGTGGTCATCAATTTCCGGGTAAGTGTCATGTTTATCCCCTGCATTCAAAAATACGTCATGGGGACATTGCATCTTCGCAAATGCGAAATGCTTGACTCAAATCAACACGGCACGACAAAAAGCGACACAATTTTGAATTGTTTTCAACTGTGCGCAGATAACCAAACCAAAAGGCGATCTTTAGAAATCAAAGATCGCCTTTTGCATCAATCCCCATCTGGATGGGGGAAGATTAAAGCGGTTTACCCTGCATCAGGCGCGGCAGAGTCCCGGCATATCCCATGGCATGGGACATGAAAGTCTTTTTGAGCGGCGGGATTTTCTGCACAACGGCAAGCCCGATATCGCGCGCCCAACGCACCGGCGCAACATCATTGGAAAACAGCCGATTGGTCACATCGGTCACCGCCAGCATCACGGTATTATCAAACCGGCGCCATTGCTCGTATTCGGCCAAAACATCAGAACCACCGATATCGCGACCAAGGCGGCGGGCTTCGACAAGAATCTCGGCAAGGGCCGCGACATCGCGTATCCCCATATTAAGCCCCTGCCCGGCAATCGGGTGCATGCCATGTGCCGCATCCCCGATCAGGGCGATGCGCGGATCGGTGTAGCGATAGGCATGCTGCAAACCGAGCGGATAACAAAAACGCGGGCCGATGACTTCAAGATCACCAAGGTAGCCGTCAAACCGCCGATGCAATTCGTCGACAAACGTCTCCTCGTCCAGATTGACAAGATAATTGGCGAGATCGGTTGTTTCCGTCCAGACGATCGAACAACGATCATCGGTCATCGGCAAAATGGCAAATGGTCCGGCGGGCAGGAAATGCTCCACGGCAAGACCGTTATGGGGCACCTTGTGCTTGACCGTACAGACCACCGCACTTTGCCTGTAGCTCCATTGGTAGGTCTTGATGCCCGCCCAATTCCGCAGCATCGAATTGCGCCCTTCGGCGCCAATGGCCAACGCGCCGCGGATAGACCGGCCATCTGCCAATGTAACCGTCATGCCGCCCTGATCACGTACAATGGTTTCAACACGTGCCGGTGCGATCATTTCGACCAGATCGGTTTCGGCAATAGCCCGATAAAGCGCGCCACGTGTGATCAGATTCTCGACGATGTAGCCCAGAGGCTGGTTTCCGACATCTTTATGATCATAATGAAGGAACAGCGGACTTACGCCGTCTGCAATCCTGATATCAAGGATCGGTTCGGCTTCGTCCGCCATATATTTCCATGCACCGATCACATCAAGCACGGACCGGGAAGCCGCAGCTATGGCGCAAGTACGTCCATCATAATTGGCAGTGAGGATGGCTTTGGGGTCAGCGTAATCAATCACAACGGAACGCAGGCCACCATGCGCAAGCGCAAGCCCCATCGCCGCACCATTCAGCCCCCCGCCAAGAATGATGACATCGGCCTTAATCGTTTCCTGCTGAGCAACCATCGTGCACACCTTTGCTTTCTGCGCCAGCCGGGCAAAGTCGTATGACACCTGACTGGAAAATCCATGTTTCGACAGTTTTTACGTAAAACAGCCGTCGAAAGATGCATCTGATTTAACGCGTCACGACCACGGCCACAAGCCGGACCAGGAAAATACCGCACATTGCATCAATCCGGACATTCTCGATCCTGATGACAGCAATGCCGCCACGACATCGCCTTGACGGAAAACAGATTTTTAGATCGCTATAGTTGATTAAAATTTGTGCATAAATTTTAATCAGCGCCAAAATCTATGCACAATTAGTATCCTGCCCGCGTTTTGCATCACCCGATCAGATGACCTTTTTGTTGAGGAATATATATAAGATTCAACGTATTAGAAGATTGATTTCGAATCTGGCACGATTCTTGGTTTGTAGGTTGCGACTGCGAAATCGTGATTACCACGTCGGTACTCAACGGATATGCCGGGAGGTCGCAATATTATGAAACTCGTTACTGCTGTCATTAAGCCATTCAAGCTCGATGAAGTCCGTGAAGCGCTTAGTGCGCTTGGCGTTCAGGGCCTGACGGTGACTGAAGTCAAAGGTTTTGGCCGCCAGAAAGGCCAGACCGAAATTTATCGTGGCGCTGAATATATGGTCAGCTTCCTGCCGAAAGTGAAGCTGGAAGTCGCGATCACGGATAATCTGGTTGATCAGGTTGTCGAAGCCATCACCAAAACTGCTCAGACCGGGAAAATCGGGGACGGAAAGATTTTCGTTCTTGATGTGAGCCAGGCGGTACGTATCCGCACGGGCGAAACCGGCGACGACGCCCTGTAAGTCCAGAGACAAGGGGAGACATTATGAACATTCCGATGAAGAAAACCGGCTTTGCCGCTCTTGCCGGGGCCGCTGCGCTGGCAATCACGTCACCGGCCTTTGCTCAGGACGCGGGCGTTCCGGCCGAGACCCAATACATCCTCAACACCTTCAGCTTCCTGTTTAGCGGTGCGCTGGTGATGTGGATGGCCGCCGGCTTTGCCATGCTGGAATCCGGCCTGGTGCGGACCAAAAACGTATCGACCATTCTTTTCAAAAACATCGCCCTCTTCGCCGTTGCAGGTATCATGTATTACCTGATCGGTTATAACCTTATGTATATGGACGTTTCCGGCTGGATCGGTTCGCTCAGCCTCTGGAGCGCTGATGACGCTGCAGCACTTGGTGGCGATTTCTCTGGCGGGTATTCGGCGACCTCCGACTGGTTCTTCCAGATGGTGTTCGTTGCAACCGCAGCTTCGATCGTTTCCGGTACCGTTGCCGAACGTATCAAACTGTGGCCGTTCATGATTTTCGTCGTCGTCCTGACCGGTATTATGTATCCGATTACCGGTGCATGGACCTGGGGCGGTGGCTGGCTGTCAGAAATGGGCTTTGCCGATTTCGCAGGCTCGACCATTGTTCACTCGGTCGGCGGCTGGGCGGCTTTGACCGGCGCAATCATCCTTGGTGCACGTAAAGGCAAATATGGTGCGGACGGTTCGGTTCATCCGATGCCCGGCTCGAACCTGCCGCTGGCAACACTTGGTACCTTCGTTCTGTGGCTCGGCTGGTTCGGCTTCAACGGTGGTTCGCAGCTTGCAATGGGTTCGGCTGCTGACGTTATCGCGATTGCCAACATCTATGGCAACACCTCGATGGCTGCTGCCGGTGGCGTTGTTGCCGCAGCAATCCTGACCCAGATCCTCTACAAAAAGGTCGACCTTACCATGGCACTTAACGGTGCGCTGGCTGGTCTGGTCTCGATTACTGCTGGCCCGGACACCCCGACCATCGGTTCCGCCATCATCATCGGCGCCATCGGCGGTATTCTGGTTGTTGTTGCGGTTCCGCTGCTCGACAAACTGAAAATCGATGACGTTGTCGGTGCGGTTTCGGTTCACCTTGTCTGCGGTATCTGGGGCACCATGGCTGTTCCGTTCACCAATGACGGTGCATCGTTTGGTGTTCAGCTGACCGGTGTTGTTGCGATGGGTGCCTTCACCATTGTTGCATCGGCAATCGTGTGGCTGATCCTGAAATTCACGGTTGGCATTCGCCTTAGCGAAGAAGAAGAAGCACTGGGCAGCGATGCTGTCGAGCTTGGCCTCGAAGCTTATCCGGAATTCGGTAAAGGTTCGCAGCGCTTCTAAGCGATCAGATTTCCTGACGGGTGCCATGTTCGCATGGCACCCAGCCTGTCAGACCGATTGACCCGCCTTGGGATTTCCCAGTGGCGGGTCTTTTGTATTTTGCCCATGCCACCTTTTTAAGCACAGTGATAAGCACAAGACATGCAAACGGTTCCATCCGGTCCTTATCCCGAGGATGATCCGCGTGCCAGCTGATCTGCCAATTCTTTGCCCGAATCTTCTGCCAAAAGCCCGGAGAGCGCAACTTTCCGGGCTTTTTCGCAACGGAGACCATCGCCCTTAAATCTTTCTTTGTATTTTTGGCATAGGGGTAAAGTCAGGGGAGATTGCCCACATTTTGCGGATACCTGCATTTTGACGCCTGTCGATCTGCGAGATCCATTCATGACCGGAATGCCGAACGCGATGTTTAACCAGCGCCTTGATCAATTGCCCGCCTATCCGTTTCCACGGCTTGCTGCCCTGTTAGAGGGGCTTGAACCCGGCAAGACGCCATTGGTGATGTCGATTGGCGAGCCGCAGCACGAACCACCTGCAATGATCACCGAGGCCATGGTGAAATACGCCAGCCTCTGGCATAAATACCCGCCCGGAAACGGCACGCCGGAACTGCGCAGCGCGATCAAGGGATGGCTTGACCGCCGTTACAATCTGCCTTCGGGCATGATTGATCGGGATGCTCATATTCTGCCGGTCGCCGGAACACGCGAGGCGCTTTATCTGATTGCAACATGCGTTATCCCGCAGGATCAACCCGGCCCGAAACCCAAGGTTCTTTTGCCCAATCCGTTCTATCAGGTCTATTGCGGTGCGGCAGTCCTTAACGATGCGGAAATGGTGCCGCTGGCGGCGGGACCGGAAACCGGTTTCATGCCGGATCTTGATCAGATCGATATCGAAACACTTAAGGCGTGCCGCCTGTTTTTCCTGTGTTCCCCGGCGAACCCGCAAGGGGCCGTTGCATCGCGCGACTATCTTGAACGCATTATTGCGATGGCGCAGGAACATGATTTCGTTCTGGCGATGGATGAATGCTACGCCGATATCTATGACCGTGAGGCCCCGGTTGGTGCGCTTGAAATCTGTGCAGCGCAGGGCGGCAGGATGGATAATGTGGTTGTTTTCCATAGCCTGTCAAAACGATCCAGCGCGCCGGGCCTTCGTTCAGGGTTCGTTGCCGGTGATCCCGTGATTATCAAACGCTTCAACGCATTGCGCAGCTATTGCTCGGCGACGATTCCGATGCCGATCATGGCCGCATCCGCCGAATTGTGGGCCGATGATGCCCACGCATCGGAAAACCGTGATCTTTATCGCGCCAAGATTGATGTCGCGCAGGAAATTTTTGGCAACCGGTTTGGTTTCTATCGCCCGCCGGGGGGCTTTTTCCTGTGGCTTGATGTCGGTGATGATGAAGCCGCAACCAAAAAAATATGGGTGGAAGCCGGGGTAAAAGTCATTCCGGGCAGTTATCTGTCGATCACGGATGCAGATGGCAACAATCCCGGAAAACGCTTTATCCGCATTGCCCTTGTTCATGACCTTGAAACCACCCGCGAAGGGCTTCGACGTATTGCCGATGCCCTGAGCTGAACCAAGTCTGCCCGATCAACAGCGACGAAACGACAACGGATACCCCGATGAGCAGTCAGTCCAACCTTCTCGCACGCAGCACCGCCTTTATGCCGGGCAGTCTTGTCAATCTGCTGAAACGAAGCGGATTGCAGCTATGCGGGCTTGCGCTGGTTGGCGCAGCAATCGCCCTTTTCATGATGCTGATCGGTTTTCATCCCGGTGATCCGTCTTTCAACCATGCGGCTGATCGCGATGTGATCTTCAACCCGCTTGGAACATTCGGGGCTTATACCGCCGATCTGTTGTTGCGCACGCTTGGTCTGGCATCGGCGCTGCTTACTGTCTTGATCCTCGGCTGGGGTCTGCGGCTGATTGCGGTTCGGCCGTTCAACTGGATGTGGGCACGTTTTCTGGTTTTGCCGCTTGCGCTGCTGATGGTCGCCACCGCGGCTGCCGCGGTCCGACCGGGTATGCACTGGCCGCTCACGGTCGGGTTTGGTGGTTTTGCCGGTGATCTGCTGCTTTCCAAGCTTCAATACGGGTTCGAAATGATTGGCGTGCCAGGTGCACGTCCGCTGATTGCGCTGATTGCAATGATACTTGGTCTGTTCCTGACCATGTTCTGCATGGCCTATCACATGTCTGAATGGCAGAAAGTCGGCTCGATCCTGTCGCGTATCGCAGGCGGTATTATTTCCGCAATCGGCCGCGCCATTCCTGGCAATTCAACAGATGACCGCCCGGGCGAACGGACAGCAGCCCGCAATCCCCGCATGCGTCAGGAACCGTCGCTGGAAAAAGGCAAAACCGGCCTTGGTGCTGCGATCAGTACCCGTCTGCAAGCGGCAACATCGTCACATAACAAGGACGATGATATCGAAGAAGACGATTACAACGACGCCGATCATGCGCCGCCGGTTCATATTGTCGCAGCCCCGGCGGCAAAATTGCAGCCCGGCGAAAAAGCATCGGCCCAGCGTCAGGCGTCGTTTGATCTTGGATCAGACGATTACCGATTCCCGCCGCTTAGCCTTTTGCATGAACCCGACCCGGCAGACGCAACCCAGATTGATCAGGAAGCATTGGCGCAAAATGCCCGCCTTCTGGAAACCGTTCTTCAGGACTTCGGCGTCAAGGGCGAAATCGTTCAGGTTCGCCCCGGGCCGGTTGTTACCCTTTATGAACTTGAACCGGCAGCAGGCGTCAAGTCATCACGCGTGATCGGCCTGGCCGATGATATCGCGCGTTCCATGAGCGCGATTGCCGCCCGTGTCGCGGTGGTACCGGGGCGCAATGTCATCGGTATCGAATTGCCAAACGCGCGCCGCGAAACCGTACATTTGCACGAAATTCTGGCATCGAGCGATTTCGAAAAGAATACCGGCAAACTGAATATGAGCCTTGGTAAGGATATCGGCGGGACGCCGGTTATTGCCGACCTGTCGAAGATGCCGCACCTGCTGATTGCCGGTACCACAGGCTCGGGTAAATCGGTTGGTGTGAACGCGATGATCCTGTCGCTGCTTTATCGCCTGAAGCCCGAAGAATGCCGTTTCATCATGATCGACCCGAAGATGCTGGAACTGTCGATTTATGACGGTATCCCGCATCTTCTGACGCCGGTTGTGACCGACCCGCATAAGGCGGTTGTCGCCCTTAAATGGGCGGTGCGCGAAATGGAAGACCGGTATCGCGCCATGAGCCAGGTCGGTGTGCGTAACATCGCGGGCTATAACAAACGCATTAAGGAAGCAGCGGCCAAGGGCGAACAGCTAACGCGGCGCGTTCAGACCGGCTTTGATCCCGAAACCGGCAAACCGATCTTTGAAGATCAGGAACTGCCGATGGAGCCGCTGCCGTTTATTGTGGTTATCGTCGACGAAATGGCCGATCTGATGCTGGTGGCAGGCAAGGATGTTGAAGCATCGATCCAGCGATTGGCACAGATGGCCCGTGCCGCTGGCCTGCATCTGATCATGGCGACCCAGCGCCCGTCGGTCGACGTGATTACCGGTACGATCAAGGCCAACTTCCCGACGCGCATTTCCTATTCCGTGACATCGAAAATCGATTCCCGGACCATCCTTGGCGAAATGGGTGCCGAACAGCTTCTGGGTCAGGGGGATATGCTCTATATGGGGCAAGGCGGCCGATTGCAGCGTGTCCACGGCCCGTTCGTATCGGACGAGGAAGTCGAAAGCATCGTCGCCCATCTGCGCGATCAGGGCGACCCGGCCTATCTCGAAACCGTTACCGAAGAACCCGAAGAAGATCCGGTCGCGGCTTATATGGCCGGTGGCGGCGGTTCAGACGGCGGTGGGAATGGATCGGATGATGATCTGTATAATCAGGCTGTCGGCATTGTCCTGCGCGAGAAAAAGGCATCCACCAGCTTCATTCAGCGCAAATTGTCTATCGGCTATAACCGCGCAGCCCGCATCATCGAACAGATGGAAGAAAACGGCATTGTTTCGTCGGCTAACCATGTCGGCAAACGCGAAGTCCTGATGGAAAACATGGACGGATCGCCTTACGAATACTGATCGTCGTGCAACCAAAAATATCAACAACAAACGAAAGAGGGATGCCATGTGCATCCCTCTTTCGTTTACGGATCTCGCCGCGATACTGATTTCACTCACTGATTTCAATGAGGATTCTTCATTTTATCACGGGTTTTCTGATTTCGATCAGGAACAATTGGCAAAGCTCTTTTTATAAAACCGCACATCTGCACAACCCTATGTTGCAGTTATGCTGACCTGACAGCTTTTGCTGCATGCAGTTTCCGCCGTTTACATCCAAATACGGAGAACCCGATGAAACTCTCCAATTTCTCGCTTTCCGCCAAATTGCGGATGGTACTGGTAATGACGGCTTTTGCGCTGGGCGGTCTGGCGGTCTTTGATCTTGTGACCCTGCGATCTGCACTGGTCGAAGAAAAGAAAGCCAATGTCCGGCAAGTCGTCGATATGACCCGTTCGATCTTTAGCCATTATGATCAGCTCGCCAAATCCGGTGAGATCACCCTCGACGAAGCGCAGACCCGTGCAACAGAGTTTATTCAGAATGCGCGTTACGCTGACAATAATTATGTGTTTGTACTGGGTCTTGATACCAAGGTCATACTGCACCCGATCCAGCCAAAACTGAACGGCCAGAACGGTAAACAGGTGATTGATGTCAACGGTGTCCCGGTCCTTGATGAAATGGTCAAGGCAGCACGTCATCCCGAAGGCGGTTTCCTGACCTATGAGTGGAACAAACCGGGGCATGACGGGGTATTTCCCAAACTGGCCTTTGCCGAAACATTCAAGCCGTGGGGCTGGGTGATAACAACCGGCGTTTATATCGATGATGTTGATGACATTTTCTGGCAAACCGCCATCAATGACATCGCTGTTGCGATTTCCATGCTGATCGTCATCGGAATGGCCGGACTTGCGATTGACAGATCAACAACCCGACCCCTGCGAATGATCACCGAGGCGCTTAACAAACTGGCCCAAGGTGATACCAGCGTCACCACAAACGAAACAGATCGGCGTGATGAAATCGGTGCGCTGGCCCGCTCGCTTGATGTTTTCAGGTCAAACCGCGAACAGGCCGAAAAGCTTGAACAGGAGCAGAAAGATACACACAAGATCCAGATTGCCCGCGCAGAAAAGATCGAAAAGCTGATTAAAAGTTTCGAGATCGAAGTCGAAGGCAATCTGTCGACGGTTCACAGCGCGTTGGAGCAATTACGCACCACGGCAACAGGCATGGCCAGCCAGTCTGACGAAACCACCGGCCGTGCGGCCAACGTTGCCGTGGCAACCGAACAGGCAGCAGCCAATGTCGATACCGTTGCGGCCGCGGCAGAACAGCTTGCTGCATCCATCGATGAAATCACGTCGCAGGTTTCGCGAAGCTCTGATATCGCACAGTCGGGTGCAAACGAAGCCGATGACGCAAGTACGATTTTTGCAGAACTTGGAACGGCTTCCGACAAAATCGGGCAAGTGGTTGAACTGATCCAGTCGATTGCCGAGCAAACCAATCTTCTGGCACTCAACGCCACAATCGAGGCCGCCCGTGCCGGTGATGCCGGAAAAGGCTTTGCCGTGGTTGCGGCCGAGGTCAAAAACCTTGCCAACCAGACCACGCGCGCGACCGAAGACATTGCCGGTCAAATCGGCGGTATTCAGGAATCGACCCAGAATGCACTGGGCGCGATCCAGCACCTTTCGGGTCGAATGAAGGAACTGAACGAGGTTTCGGCAAGCATTGCCGCCGCCGTACGTGAACAGGATGCAGCAACCGGCGAAATTGCCCGCAACGTTGCCGAAGCCGCAACCGGCACCAAGGATGTCGCGCAAAACGTCGTCGGCTTGCGCAAGGCCGCCGAAGAAGAACGCGAAGCATCCGGTCAGGTTCTGGCGGCATCCGGCAGCCTGAACAGCAAATCGCAAAACCTGATGGAGCAAATCAAACAGTTCCTGAACGATATCAGGGCGGCATAAGCCAATCTGATACTGAACTTTCAGCTGTGCCGTCCTGAAAACCGTCAAAGTATTTTGGGACGGCACATTCGGAAAAGACAAAAAGCAACTTTCAGTTGATTTTGATCTATCGCAAGATTTCCAGTCTAGAAAAAGCCTAAAACCGGAAAAGAATAACAAAACCGGCAGAAACACCGTCCCCACACGTTTTGGAGATGAGGCGTGAATGCCACCAACGGCTTATCTGGAAACGCTCATGACCCTATCCAATCTTTCCATATCGACAAAACTACGACTGGTTCTGGTGCTCGTTGCGCTTGCGTTGACCACTCTTTCAGCAATTGATTTGATCAACCTTCGCGCGACCATGGTTGATGATCGCAAAAACACTGTTCGCAATGTTGTTGAAATGGCCAACACAACTCTGGAGCATTATCAGCAACTGTCCAAAGACGGACAATTGTCGGATGAAGATGCCCGAGAGCAGGCGCTTGCAGCCTTGAATGCGCAACGTTTTGGCGATGACAATTACGTTTTTGTATTCAAGCCGGATACCCGAATTGTTTTGCACCCTGTCCAGCCACAGTTGAATGGCAAGCAAGGCCGCGACATCAAGGACCCGAACGGAATTGCACTGTTTGTAGAATTGGCAAAGGCTGCCGGACAGCGCGACGGTGTTTTTGTCCCTTACACCTGGAACAAGCCGGGGAAGGAAGGCACATTCCCCAAACTTTCCTATGCCAAAGCCGCACCGTTTGGCTGGATCGTTGCCACCGGCATTTATATTGATGATGTTGATGCATTATTCTGGCAGCGCGCGATTACCAATATTGTGGTCGCATTTGCCATGCTTTTCATCATCGCTGTCCTCGGCGTCATGATCGACCGGTCGACATCTCGTCCGCTTAAATCGATCACCACCGCGATCAACAATCTGGCAAACGGCAATACCGAAATCGCCATCACAAATTCAGATCGCAAAGATGAAATTGGCGACCTGCAACGGGCCTTGCTGATTTTCCGCGAGAACCGGATCCAAGCTGACAAACTTGAACGTGAACAGCAGGAAAACCAGGAAGCACAGCTTCAGCGTGCCAAAAAGATCGATGCAATGATCCGCAACTTTGAAACAGAGGTTGCCGGGAACCTGACAGTTGTTAATGCAGCGGTAACGCAGCTTCGCAGCACAGCCAGCCACATGATGGATCAATCGGTGTCGACAACCAACCAAGCCACCGCTGTTGCGGCGGCGACCGAAGAAGCGTCGGCAAATGTGGACACTGTTGCCTCCGCCGCCGAACAGCTTGCCGCCGCGATTGATGAAATCACACTTCAGGTCAATCGTAGTTCGCAGATTGCCCAGTCGGGTGCCGAAGAAGCCGAGGAAGCCAGCTCTATCTTTGCTGCGCTCGGAAATGCATCCGACAAGATTGGCGAAGTTGTTGAATTGATCCAGTCGATTGCAGAACAAACAAACCTTCTTGCACTGAATGCGACCATCGAAGCAGCAAGGGCGGGAGAAGCTGGTAAAGGGTTTGCCGTGGTGGCCGCCGAGGTCAAGAACCTTGCCAATCAAACCACCCGCGCAACCGAAGACATCGCAACCCAGATCAACGATATCCAGTCATCGACACAAAATGCGCTGGGCGCAATCCAGCACCTTTCGGGTCGGATGAACGAATTGAACGAAGTTGCAGGTGGAATTGCCGCAGCCGTCAGCGAACAGGATGCCGCCACGGGTGAAATCGCCCGTAATGTGTCCGAAGCCGCCGAGGGAACCAAGGAAGTGTCACGCAATGTCAACGGCCTCCGGCACTCTGCCGAAGACGAACGAGGCGCTTCTGGTGAAGTCATGGATGCTGCGGAAAGCCTTAGCGACAAATCACACGTCCTGATGTCCCAAATCAACGATTTCCTGGCCAACATCCGGGCCGCCTGATCAAACGGCACAAGTCTTCGATACAAAGTTCAAAGAAAAAGGCGGGCTGCATGACACAGCCCGCCTTTTGATGTTTTAAGATCGTCACCGATCAGATGATCAGATCGACTGATTGATCCAGTCGACAAGAGCGCTTTTCGGCAGCGCGCCAACTTTCATCGCGGCAACTTCGCCACCCTTGAAGATCATCAGGGTCGGGATACCACGTACACCGTATTTTGCCGGGGTGTTCGGGTTTTCATCGATGTTTACCTTGGCAATCTTGAGCTTGCCGCCCAGTTCGCCAGCAATTTCGTCCAGATACGGCGCGATCTGTTTGCACGGGCCGCACCATTCCGCCCAGAAATCGACGAGGACCGGGTCATTGGAACCCAGAACGTCGGAATCGAACGAAGTATCGGATACTTTAATCGTGGTCATACTATCAGTTCCTGGTTGTTACGAGGCCAAGTCGGGTTTCCCCTCCAACCTCGATCCGCTGTATGGAGGCAAAGGTAGGCAGCACCGACGCAAAGGTCAAGCGCGTTACAGTCTCATGATGTGTTCGGGCAGCTCGACCATCCATGGTCCGTTGGTCCAAAGGATGTAACACCGAATGTTTTTATCCGGGTACATCTGGCCCAGTGCCGCCTTGTAAATCGACATCTGCCGACGATAGGCACGTGGTGTGCCCTCGACATCGCGTGGGGGCGGCCGATTTGTTTTAAAATCAACGATCATGACGTCGTTTTCACGCACCACCAGACGGTCAATCTGGGCGGAAACGACGTCTCCGCCGACAATGCCAACCAATGGTACCTCGGCCCTTGATCCCGTATCAAACACCGGCGCAAATTCGGGATTTTCAAAGATCGCGATTGTTTCACTGGTGATTTCACGCTGCTGGTCTGCATCAAGCGCATGCACCGGCTGGGCAAGGAACCGTTCGGCGGCATCCCGCCTTTTGGCTTCGGGCAGGTCGGGCAACAGTTCAAGCAGCTTGTGAATCAGAAGCCCGCGTTTGAAACTTTGCCCCTGATCCCCGCCCAACGGAGATTGCACAGAGGGCTCTTCTTCAAGCGGGCGGCTGGGTGCCAGCGGTTTTGGCGGGAAGGCTTCGGTCGGCGCGATGTCGCGAATCAGAACGCGCGTGGACAAATCGGCGGTGCCGGTCGCGGCAGTGACCTTGTCTGCCCGAGGCGCTTCGCGCTGATCGGTTTCCCATACCCAACCGTCGCCCGACCAGCCGGACCCCGAAAATTCCGTAAAATCGAATGTTTCGGAACTCGCATAGCCCTCCATCGCCTGCTGACACAGATTGTACCAGCAATGATCGGGTGCCTTGCGCTTGCCCTGCCAGCCGCAGATATAAAGCCGGTCTTCGGCGCGCGTCAGCGCCACATACAGCAGGCGGTTATATTCCTGATCGCGCTTCACCGCGATGCCATCACGCAGACGCGAAACCACATCGGTTTCCAATGCCACACGTGGCAGCCAATACATCAGGTCGCGATCTTCCTGCCAGAACAGGTTGGGCGCCTGTGTTGGTACCTGCATGGTATCGGGCAGGAATACGATGGGCGCCTGCAGGCCCTTGGCCCCATGCACCGTCATGATCCGGACCTCGTCACGGCCGCTTTGTTCAAGGTCACGCTTGATTTCGGCGTCGCCTGCCATCAGCCAGTGCAGAAACCCCTGCAAGGTCGGCGCATGATCGGCTTCGTAGCCCATGGCAAGGTTAAGGAATTCGTCAATCGGGTCGTTTGCTTCGATCCCGAGCCGCCCGACCAGACGTGCGCGCACCCCGCGCGCATCATCACCGCGCCCACCCAGAAGTTCGGCAAACAGTTCGAACGGACGTTCGTAATCCACACGTCCCAGCCATTTGAACAGGAATTCATAGGCCGAAAGGAAGGCCGGATCGGCATCATCACTGCCTGCCTTTTCGCGCAAGGCAAGCCAAAGGGTGCGCGGACGGTTATGGGCAATCGCAAACAACTGATCATCGTCAAACCCGATCAGCGGGCTTTTGAGGACCTCGGCCAATGTCAGGTCGTCTTCGGGCATCAGAAGAAACCGGCCAAAGGCGATCAGGTCCATCACGGCAAGCTGATCGGTGATCTGCATACGGTCCACACCGGCAACCGGAACGTTGCGTTCCTTTAACGCCTTGACGACCTCGTCGACAAAGGCCGTCCGACGTCGCACCAGGATCATGAAATCACCTGCCCGCACCGGACGTCCGCGCGATGTCAGTTCCTCTCGGGTGTCGATTGCATGGCGGATACGCCCGGCGATTACCCGCGCAAGGCGGATTTCCGGGTCCTCAAGGCGCACGATACGGGTTGGTGGGGTCCACGGGTCCTCGGCGGCTCTTTCCTGCGGTTCGACCGCCGGCCACAATTCGATCCGACCGGCCTGCCCGACACGGAACGGACTGTGACTGACATCGGCACCATCATCGCCCACCCCCTGTTTCGCGATCATCCCGGCAAAAACCCGGTCCACCGTGCCCAGCACGGCATCGGTTGAACGAAACGATATATTCATCGGGACTTCGCGCCATTCGGCTTCGATTTCGCGCGCCCGTTCGCGGAAATAGGCCCGCATCTGGGTGAATTTTTCGGGATCGGCGCGCTGGAAGCTGTAAATCGATTGTTTCGCATCCCCAACGGCAAAGATTGTCCGTGGCTTTTCATCATGCTGCCCGGCACCGGCAAAGAATTCCTCTGCCAGAATACGCACCACTTCCCATTGTTCGGGGTTGGTGTCCTGTGCCTCGTCAATCAGGATATGATCAAGACCTTCGTCGAGTTTGAACAAAACCCACCCGGCAATCCCGGCCTGCTGTTGCAATAACTGCAGACTGGTCAGGATCAGATCGTCATAATCAAGGCGGGCATGCAGCGCCTTTTTCGCGGCATAACGATCCAGCATCGCATTGCCGATACGGATCAGGGCCGATGTGGCACCGGCCAATGCGGCGGCTTTGCGCAAACGGTCAATTTCGATCAGACGGGCACATTCGGCCTCCAGCGCATCGGCCCCCATCGGATGGTTTTCGGCGGCTTTTTTCGTGATCAGTTTGGCACGCGGTTCTCCTGCGGCGGTAAAGAAGACACCGCGATAATCTGAAAACACCGCCAACCGATCCTCGATACCGGTTTTTTCAAGGAATTGGGCCAATGCGGGCACACGATCCTGATCGGTTTTGGTGCCCGCCTCAAGTGCGGCTAATCCACGCATCAGCCCATCCCGATCAAAGGCATCATCGGATAGGGCCTTGCGCAGGATATCATCCTCGCTTTGGCCGTTGGGAACGCCAAGTGCCGCATAAACCGCATCGCGCATGCGTGCCGCACCGCCATGGCGTATCAGCATGCGTTTCAACCGGCCGCGTTCACGCGCCAATTCGCCCATGACCTCGCCAAAGGCACCTTCGCGGACCTGTCCGGTCACGACCGACAGGGCATCAGCCAGATCGTCATCCCGGCCATTTCGGGCAAAGGCCAGTACTTCTTCCTGAACGTCGGCCATGGTTTCGGCCGCAGTACGGTCATCCATGATTTCAAAATGCGGTGCCAGCCCGGCTTCGAGCGGGAAACGGCGCAGCAATGACTGACAGAAGGCGTGGATCGTCTGGATTTTCATCCCGCCCGGCGCATCAAGAACCGATGCAAACAGGCGGCGCGCACGGCGGGTTTCATCAACGCTTGGTGCCGTTCCGGCCAGTTTGAAAAGATCGTCCTGAAGTTCACGATCTTCCATCGTTGCCCAATGACCCAGCCGTTCATTGACGCGGTTGGCCATTTCCGCCGCGGCGGCCTTGGTAAAGGTCAGGCACAGGATGCGATGGGGCTCGGTCCCCGACAGCATCAGGCGCAGTACCCGATCCGACAGAACCTTGGTCTTGCCGGCACCAGCCGATGCCGACACCCAGACCGAGGCCATCGGATCGGATGCATTGCGTTGCAGGATATTGGGATCGGTTCCGCGAATTTCGGTCATGCGTCGCGCCCCCCATTATCTTTGCTGTCCTCTTGCTCCGTATCCTCGCTGCCCATCCATTCGCGCAGGCGTGCGAGATGAACATAATCGGAATATTTTGGCGCATGATCCGGGTGCGGCACACTCAGGTAAGGTGTATTTTCGTCGTCAAATGCGGTGGCAAGTGCATTGACCCCGGCCACCGCATCACGCGCAAGCTCCGCCGGGGTGGTTTTCATGCGTTTGGTATCAATCTCGCGGATTTCACCTGCGGGGTCGCCACCGGAAAGCTTCCAGAACGCCATGGAAGCCGGTGGACCGGCCGGGACATCCTTAAATCCGCCGTTCTGCGCAATCGCGGCCTCAAGCGGCAATTGCGGAGCAAAGCCATTGGCAACGTCCGTCTGACTGGGCGGCATGCCGGTTTTATAATCAATGATCGCGATCCCGCCATCGCGCAGCATGTCAATCCGGTCCGCACGGGCATAAACTTCGAACCCGGTCGCGGTTTCAAGCGTACCGGATTGTTCGGTATAGGATCTGCGCACATGATCCCGGCGTGCTGCCTCCGTCTGGATGAACCAGCGGGCAATCCTCTCGAACCGTGGCCACCAGAACGCCCAAAGGCCGGGCCGGGCCGCAAGCGGTTTGAACACCGCCCGCCCGATCATGATCAATTCCTGTTCGCCATCCGGTGGCAAATGATCCGGGTATCTCGAAATAAACTGATCAAGAGCATCATGGATCAGGTTGCCGTAATCCGCCGCACCGGGATCTTCGTCCACCCCGTCAAGTTTGCGCAAACCAAGGATATGCCGGGCATAGATCGCATACGGATCACGCATCCATGTTTCAATCTGGGTAACCGACAACCGTTTTGGACGGGCGGAAACCGGCGGCGTTGGTGCCGGACGGCCAATTTTGCGGCGCATGTCATCGCGCGGTTCATCCAGCAGATCGGCCAAGGCACGCCATGCATGGGCATCCGGCTTTTCCATTGAAACGCCCGACTTCCGAAGAATGTTTTCAATCCGTAACAACCAGCGGGACGGCACAGTTGGCGTGCCTTCAACGCGCAGCGCACGGGTCATGACCACATCAGGCGCACAGAAAAGCTGTTGAAAATCATGGGCGGATTGCCCGACCCGATGTTCAGGTGCCGGAAGGCCGAAATTACGCCGCATCGGGCGGCTCATCCAAGGATCGGCCCCGGCCTCGGGCGGCCAGACACCCTCGTTCAAACCGCCCAGAATGGTCAGATCGGCCTGCTGCATCTGGGCTTCGACCGTGCCCCAGATAAACAGGCGCGGATGTTTGCCATAACGCGGACGCACCGCACGATCAGCCATCAAGGCATCCAGAAAGGCTGCATACCGGATACCCGGCATCGGAACGAAATCTGTCAGGGCCTGCAATAATTCGTGGACGAAATCAGCCAGGGCTTCGCCCGCTTCGCCACGCCAAAGCCGTTCGGCACCATCCTGCACGTCGCTTGCGGCAAGGGCTTCGGCGGCCATGATGTGACTGCGCAGGGCCCCCACCGGCGAGATCGATTTTTCATCCATCAGATCGAGCAAAGGCGCAAGACTGTCTTCAAACCGGGAAATCAGATCGGAAAGTCGCGCATGATCATCGCGAATACGTTCGATCCGCGGGGCCGCGTTATCCGCCCCGGACGCGGTGATGCGATCAATCGTCTCATCGCGCCAGCCATCCAGCGCCACCTGCAAGCCGTCCAGCCCCGGACCGGGACGCGCGCCACGCAAAACATACTGTTCCATTTGCCGGGCCAGGACACGGAACTGTTCCGGCGGAAGCCCCGCCGCACTCAGCGGATGTTTCAGAAGCTCCAGCAAGGGCACCGGGGCAAATTGCTCCTGCACGGCGCGCACGACAAGGCGCAAATAGATTGCGGGCGCTGTGTCATGCAACGGAATGCCTGCGGAATCATCAATTTCGATTTCCCAGCGACGCAGTTCCGTGGCAACACGGCGCGCCAGGCCGCGATCCGGGGTTACCAGAGCACAGGTTTTACCGGGATGTTCCAAGGCGTCGCGCATCATAAGCGCAATCGTCGCGGCCTCTTCGCGCGCGCCGGAGCAGTCAACCCGCAGAACGCCATCCAGAATTTCTGGCGCGAAATTGGCGATATGGCGCCATTGGTCGGTTGTTTGCGCCGGGCGCAGGGCCTCGCGCGTCAATCGTCGGCGTTCTTCATCCTGCGGGTACGATTGCGGTACCGATGGCCAGATCAGGACCGTCCCCGGATCACGCCCGATATGGCGCAACGTTGTCCCCAAAAGATGTTGCGGGTGGGTGGCATCCTCGTTAATCGCCTGCCAGTCATCACGCCCCAACCCCGTCATCAGGCCGGGCAGGACCACGCGCCCCCGGGGCATTGCCAGCACAGCCTTCATCAAATCACGCAATGCCGGAAACGGGCCGGTTGACCCGGCAATGATCACCGGTGCGGCCGGCGGGTTATCGCGCCAAAGATCAATCTGGGCGGCAATCAGGGCATTGCGGCGCATGGCCCGGTCACTGACCTGATGGGTTTCCAGAATGGCCGGCCAGTGCAAGGTAAGGATTTGCAGAAATTCCAGCGTCAATTGCCAATGTTCGGCAAATTCGGCAGGCACCAGCCCCTTAAGATCATCAAATTTGCAATTTTCGGTCTGTACCTGATCAAGAAACCGCGCCAGTTCCCCGGCCAGACGGGCGGCCTGATCCGCGGTTGGTTTATCACCCTTATGATCGGGCCGGTTCATGATCAGACGGGTTAGCAGCAGTTTTCGTTGCAAATCCGGAATGGATGGCGGCAGATCAAGGGCCGCCTGTTCGCCGCCTGCACCATAAATCGCCAGTTCGTCCTCGTCAGCCTCGCCCAATGCGCGGATGGTCGGCAGCATGGTCACCGCCCCATTCGACTGACGAAGGAACGCATCGCGCATTACCTTTGCCGACCGGCGATTGGGTACCATCAGGACATAATCAGGTAAGGCGACCGGCTCTGCTGCGGTTTCCGCCATCAACTGTTTTGCGATCAGATCGGCAAATGCAGCGCCCGGCGGAATATAAAACAGGTTTTCAGGCTGTGCCGCCGGTGCGGCAAAGTGATCGGCGGCGTCCATATAATCGAACAGATCCGCCATCAACCGCCCCCGGCTTTGGCTGCTTTTGCCATTCTGGCGGCACTTTCATGCGCCAAAGCGTCTGCGATGACGATTTCGGCATCGGCCAATGCTTCTGGCGTGCCGATATGGAAATAATCCCCGTCATGAACCAAACCAAAGCAGCGCCCCGATGCCAAAGCCTTGTCGTAAACCAGATTTGATGAAAACGCGCCATCAGGGGTATTTTCAAACAATCGCGGCGACAGGATTTGAACACCGGTAAAGAAATACGGGGCAGACACGGCATCGCCGCGACGCTTCAACCGACCATCGACCTGCCAGAAGAAATCACCCGCACCGTCATAACCAAACGCCCCTTCGACCGGATAGATCGCAAGCAACGCGTCCATATGGTCCGGATCGAAGGCCTCTGTCAGGCGGTCAAAAAGCGGCTCCGCCCCCTCGGTCCAGAAAACATCCGCATTGGCAACCAGCACAGCCTGATCATCAAGCATTGGCAGGGCCTTTTTCACCCCACCGCCTGTTTCAAGCAAGTCTTCCTCGGGCGAGCACAGAACCCGTGGCAGGGTCCGGGTGGCGACGTGGTCGACAATCATCTGGCCAAGATAGTGACAATTCACCACCGCCTGATCAAACCCGGCATCCGCCAGTTTATCAAGCACATGATCAAGCATCGGCTTCCCCGCAACCGGAACCAGTGGTTTTGGCATGTGATCGGTGATCGGACGCATGCGTTTGCCAAACCCCGCGGCCAGGACCATTGCTTGCGCCTTTGCGGTGTTATCCCTCATCAGGATGCCCCCTGTTCGGACGATTGGCGTGCGCCGGAAAGTGACGGGGCCATTCGTGCCTCAACCGGGATATAATTTGCAATCCATGCCGCCAATTCAGGTAAATTGCGGTCTGCATCGCGCAGGATCAATTCCCAGCAGCGCGGGATGAAATCGAAATAGCGTCGTTTGCCCGCCTTGATCGCCAACCAGCCAAACCGGCCCAGTATCCTGAAATTCCTTACCATATTGCAGGCCATATATGATGTTTCGAAATCGGAATGATCCAGATTTTCGAAGGCTGCACAATAACGATCCTTCAGACTGGCTTCGAGTTCCGAACCGATATCATGCCGGACATCACGCAATAACGACACCAGATCATAGGGCCGTGGGGCGATTGCGGCGTCCTGAAAATCAATGATCCCGCAATCCTCGCCGCCCTCGTCATTTTCAACCAGCATCAGGTTATCGACGTGATAGTCGCGGTGAATGATGACCGTGCCGGTTTTCCAGCATGACGGCAAAACGCCATCAAGCATCACGTCAAAATCAATCATGGCCTGATTGCGTCGGACCGGATCGGCAATGATCAACGGCAGATAGTCATCCTTGAAGCTTTTCAGCATACGCCTGAAATTATCCGGCCCGTAAACCACCAGATCGGCCTCTGCCTGCATCCGGGCCCGCGCCGTTTTTGTATCGCAATAGCGATGCAGGTTAATCAACTGATCCACCGCCCGAAGATAAAGGGCCGGTTTGGACGCCCCATTCTGGTCGAGCGCCCGTGTAAAGGTCAGATCGCCAAAATCCTCGATCAGGACAAGACCCTGCGACACATCGCTGGCATAGATTGCCGGTACGCGCCAGCCTGCCTGCATGAACAGGTCTGTCGTTGTCATCACGGGCGCCACAGATGCCGGGCGTTCGGGATTCTCATGGATGCCGTGCGGATCAACGCTGATGGCATCAATGGGAAAATCCATCAACAAAGCGGTGCGGCGACCGTCATCCAGACGATAGTATTTCCGTGCAGAGGCGTCATCGACCAACGGCACCGGCACCACATCACGCCAGCCGTTTTTCCCAAGGAAAAGATCAATCACATCCTGTCGTGCCGCCGCATTCATGATGCAACCTCATCGAGATTTTCAATGCGCTTCTGCCAATCGGCACCGTGCGGAAGAAGCTGAAACACCCGCGCATCAATTGTTGATCCGGGTTCGATATGAATATCAAGACGATTTTCGGGCGTCAGATATTCCAGCCGGTCAGGCCATTCAATCAGACTGACGCCATCGGCAAAGGCATCTTCGATATCAAGCTCGTGGATTTCTTCGGGATCGGACAACCGATACAAATCGAAATGCCAGACAGGGATGGGAGCAAGTTCGTAAATCTGCACCAGGGTGAAGGTCGGACTGGGAACTTCTTCATGCGGATTGTTGGCCAACGCACGGATATAGGCCCGGCAAAAGGCACTTTTCCCCATGCCCAGTGTCCCATGCATCAGGATCACGTCACCCGGCTTTGCCAATGCGGCAAGTTTCCCGGCAAGGGCTTCTGTCCCGTTCTGGTCGCTGACAGTAACTGTCCTGATCATGATATCCGTCAATTGATTGCAAGCTGACCCTATTTGTAGGGTGACGGGACCATCCTTCGCAATGATTTTACGTGCAAGGATAAAGGCAACCCGCGCACAAGGTTAAAAACGGCGGGAAAGGCCGGTTTACATTGCGATAACCGGTCCCAAATGTTATCTCGCACATATATGATTCAGGCTATGAATTACCGTCGCTTTTATCGACCTGATGTTATTTGGATGGAATGAACATGTCAGACGCATCGTACAGCACCGATATCGCCATAATTGGCGCTGGCCCTATCGGGCTTTTCGCCGTTTTCGAAGCCGGAATGCTGGGGCTTAAAACACATGTCATTGATGCGCTTGATATGGTTGGCGGGCAATGCAGCGCGCTTTATCCCGAAAAGCCGATTTTCGATATCCCGGCCCATCCGCAAATTGCCGGTCAGGACCTGATTGATCAGCTGGCCAAACAGGCCGCCCCGTTCGAGCCGACCTATCATCTCGGTCAGCAGGTGATCAAACTTGAAAAGCGTGACGATGGCCGTTTCACGCTGGAAACCTCGGTCGGCACCATCATTGATGCGGGTGCGGTTGTGATTGCGGCCGGTTGCGGTGCCTTTGGCCCGAACAAACCGCCGATGGACGGCCTTGAAGATTACGAAGGCAGCGGCGGCGTTCAGTATTACGTCAAACGCCGCGCCGATTTCGCCGGCAAAAAGGTTGTCATTGCCGGTGGCGGGGATTCGGCTGTTGATTGGGCGCTTTCCCTTCATGACATCGCCGAAAAGGTCATGGTTGTTCATCGTCGCCCGAAATTCCGCGCCGCACCGGACAGCAGCGCAAAATTGCAGGCCCTTGCCGAAGCCGGAAAGATCGAGATGGTCATTCCCTATCAGCTCAAGAGCCTCAAGGGTGACAATGGCAAGCTTTCCCATGTCGTCGTTGCGACGCTTAAGGGCGAGGAACTTGCACTGGAAGCAGATCACCTGTTGCCGTTCTTTGGCCTTGCCATGGAACTGGGTCCGATTGCCGATTGGGGGCTTAACCTTGATCGCAACCATATCGGTGTGACGCAGGCCACGATGGCAACGTCGGTTCCGGGCATCTTCGCGATTGGCGATATCGCGACCTATGAGCACAAACTGAAACTGATCCTGTCAGGCTTTGCCGAAGGGGCCAGCGCCATCCATGCCGCGCGCAGCTACCTGTTCCCGGACAAGGAATTCCATTTCGAATATTCCACCACGACGGGTGTTCCGAACGAGTAACGAGCCTTGTAGACCATTCAGGAAAGCGCCCTTTATGCTAGGGCGCTTTCCGAACAAACAGGCAAGGATTCTGTGCCTGATTTTTGCTTTTTCTTCTCAGTCACGCTTCAAATTTCGTTTCCATCCAGGTGGAATACCACCTAAAGTCATTGCAGTAAATTTTCAGCAACCGGAAAATGCAATGGAAAATCCTGAGAATCCGTCCACCGCAAAACGCACACCTTTAACCGACATGCATAAACTTGCATTGTTCGGAGCCGGAACCTTGCTGTGTGGAACAATAATATTCATGTTCACACTTAATAGCGTTTTCGAAATGGCAATGCGTGGCCGCTCTGGCGGGAGCATCATGTTAACGATTGGAATGACATTGGCAATCGGTCTGCTGATTGCTGGTGGGACGGTCGTTTCAAAATGCGTATCAAAAGCAATCAAACCTATTCTAGAAGACTAAAAACCTTCAACAACAAGCTCGGCCGATTAGGGTGTTGATTGGGCCCCTTCTCTTGGCAACATTGGCGGAATAAGCCCTGATCAAAAAGGAAAAGCACACCATGCCCGCAGCCGATAAAACCACCCTTCATTCCGGCGGTTGTCTGTGTGGCGCGGTGCGCTTTTCCGTTTCTGGCGATCCGACGGGCGGCAATCATTGCCATTGCGGCATGTGCCGCAAAGACAGCGGTTCAGGCGTCTCAACCTTCGTCACCTTTCCGACCGCGACCCTAAAATGGGAAGGCAAACCGGCCGAGTTTGAAAGTTCGCCCAACCGGTTTCGCGGCTTTTGCCCGAAATGCGGATCAAGCCTTACCTGGCGGCACGGCGACTATCCCGAATTCCTTGATTTCAGGCTTGGCAGCTTCGACGACCCGACGCCCTTCAAGGCAAAAAAGCATCTATGGATGAGTACGGCCCTGCCCAGCTTTGCGGGAATTGACCCCGATATCGAACATATCGATCAATCGAGCTGATCGACCACGAATGTCCTTTTCCTAGACGGTCGGGACCGTGCCGCCATCGATGGTATATTCCGCACCATGAATCGACGACGCCCGGCTTGATGCCAGAAAGGCAATCAATTCTGCGACTTCTTCCGGCTGTGCCGGACGTCCCAAGGGGATGCCGCCCAAGGCATCAAGGATGCTTTGGCGTGCGGCTTCCTCGCTGATACCGCCGCCTTCTGCAATCCGTTCGACCATCGCCTTTGAGGCATCGGTATAAATCCATCCCGGCGCAACGGCATTGACCCGAACACCTTTGGGGCCGACTTCCTTTGACAGAACCTTGCTGTAAGTCGTAAGCGCGGCCTTTGCTGCGGCGTAGGCGGTTGTTGCGTCAAATAACGGCAAACGCCGCTGAATTGAGGAGGTATGCACAACAACACCGCTGCCACGCCTGATCATTTCCGGCACCAGACAGCGGTCCAACCGCACAGCCGCCATCAGGTTAAGGTTCAATTCCTTTTCCCAACCGGCATCGTCGATCACGGCAAAGCCACCGGACGGGTTTGACGACCCGCCCAGAACGTGGATCAGGATATCAACTCCTCCCATGCGTTCTTGTGCAGCTGCGGCGAGTTTTTCGACGCCGGCCGTGGTTGAAAGGTCCGCCTGCACATAGCAATCGCTGTCGATATCATCGGGTTTCTCGCCCCGCGCCGCCGTAAGCAGGGTTCCGCCACCCGCCATCATGCGTTCAAAAACGGCCTTTCCTGTACCTTTGGTACCGCCGGTTACAATTATGCGTTTTTGCGCAAATTCCTGCGCAGGATCTGGAAGCTGAAACATTTTCGGGTCGCTTGTTTTGTTGGGAAAGTTGCGTCAAAAATCGCGGTCGATTAGCCGATCAAAAGCTTTTCGATCTTGCCATTCGCAAGTTCGAACCGATAATCAAGTTCAATCGGACTGTTGGGGAAGTCACCGCTGACCTTGGCTTTCACCGCAAATTGTTCAGCTATATGGGCAACTTCAATCGGCTCGGCGACAAAGTTGTATTTTGCTTTGACGTCTTCCATCCATTTGCCGATTTCGGGTTGGCCGTGATGGCGTTGCTTTTCGTCTTCGACAATTGCAGTTTCATTGAAAGCCGCAACCTTCTGGGCAACGCTATTGGATGGATCAAAATATGCGGTGATCGGTTCAGGGAGTTTGATCATCTTGTTTGTTCCTGTCTGTTTGCTTGTCAGACAGGCATTTTTCAAACAAACTCCCATTTTGGGAAGTACGTACTTTAAAGTAAGTAACTAACAGGCTTGAAGCATGGCGAAAACCTACACGCCGGTCACTGCGGCATCAGACGTCGAAACGATCTTTAAAATGCTTGAAGGTCGATGGAAGCTGATCATTCTTTTCCATCTGTTTGGCGGCAAGGTGCAACGTTATTCAGATCTGGAAAAGCTGATCCCGGGCATTTCGCAAAAGATGCTCGCCCAGCAGCTTCGACAGCTTGAAGCCGACGGCATCATCGAACGCAAAGTTTACCCGGTGGTGCCGCCCAAGGTCGAATATCGCATGAGCGAATGGGGCCAATCATTGTGCCCCGCATTGGATGCCCTGCTTAAATGGGCAGAAGCCCGTCCTGCCGAACTCAAAGTTGGCTGACGATCATTGGCCGATAACCCGATACCCGAAATCGAACCGAGTCAGGCCGAAACCCCAAGAAAATCTTCAAGAACACCAACAATCATCCCGTGATCCTCGTGCGAGGCAAGGCCGGAAACGGTGATTGCCGCGATCACGCCAACGCCTTTGACGCGAACCGGGAAACTGCCGCCGTGGTCGGCATAATCGGCGAAATCAATCCCGTGATCGGCAAGCGTTTTGCCCTTGGCCTTCAACGCCAATCCGAACTGCATCGATGATTGATGTTCGCGAAGCGTCAGATTGCTTTTGCGATATGCCCAGGAATCATTGGCGGGTTTTGCCCCCAAAAGGGCCGCGTGGAACAGGGTGCGATCAGATGTACGGATGTCAACGACAACCGGGGCTCTCTGTGCCCGTGCCACTGCCACGAGGGCCGATCCGATTTCCCACGCCGTTTCCTCGTCAAAGCGATCAAAGACAAGGATGGCTTCCTGACGTTGAAGAATTTCAAGATCCATAGCGGGCTCCTGCAGCAAAACGGTATGACGACCTATCCATAACGCATGGCACGAATTGCCGAAAGCCCTCAAAGAAAAAGGCTGCATCCCCAATGGGATGCAGCCTTTGTTTCGATGCCGTAATATCGGTTTATTTATCGTCGCTCATTTTAAGGGCGTTGATAAAGGCCGACTGTGGAATTTCGACCTTGCCGAACTGGCGCATCTTTTTCTTACCGGCCTTCTGTTTGTCCAGAAGTTTGCGTTTACGCGACACGTCACCGCCATAACACTTGGCTGTCACGTCTTTACGCATCGCAGAAACCGTTTCACGTGCGATCACCTTGCCGCCGATGGCGGCCTGAATGGCGACCTTGAACATCTGGCGCGGGATAAGGTCCTTTAGACGTTTGCAAATCTCGCGGCCCCGATGTTCGGCAGCAGACCGGTGAACCATCAATGCAAGCGCATCAACCGGCTCTTCGTTGACCAGAATGGATACCTTGACCAGATCGCTTTCATCGTAGCCCGCCAGTTCATAATCAAAGCTGGCATAGCCACGCGAAATCGATTTCAGGCGGTCATAGAAATCAAACACCACCTCGTTCAGCGGCAGTTTGTAAACCGCCATCGCCCGGTTCCCGACATAGGTCAGGTCCTGCTGAATGCCGCGACGTTCGGTGCAAAGCGTCAGAATGCCGCCAAGATATTCGTCCGGCACCATGATGGATGCCTTGATCCAGGGTTCTTCAATCGCCTTGATCTTGGTGACATCGGGGAAATCCGCCGGGTTATGCAGCAGAATATCTTCGCCCTTGGTCATCGAGATTTTATAGGAAACCGACGGTGCCGTGGTGATCAGATCAAGTTCGAACTCGCGTTCAAGACGCTCCTGAATGATTTCAAGATGCAAAAGCCCCAGGAAGCCACAGCGGAAACCAAGCCCCAGTGCGGTCGAGTTTTCCGGCTCGAACTGGAAGGATGCATCGTTAAGGTGCAGCTTTTCAAGCGCATCGCGCAGCACATCATATTCGCTGGTATCAACCGGGAAAATGCCACAGAACACTACCGGAATGGACGGTTTGAAACCGGCAAGCGGTTTTGCGCAGGGACGTTTTTCTTCGGTAATCGTGTCGCCGACTTCGCATTCGGCAACGGTTTTCATACCGCAATTGATAAAGCCGACTTCACCCGGCCCCATTTCATCAAGCGCAAGCGGCTTGGGCGTGAACACGCCAACACGGTCAACCGTGTGGGTAACCTTGGCGTTCATGAAGCGGATTTTCTGGCCTTTTTTCAGGGTGCCTTCTTTGACACGCACCAGAATCATCACGCCAAGATATGAATCGTACCAGCTATCAACCAGCAGGACTTCAAGCGGTGCCGCCGGATCGCCCGTCGGAGCAGGTAAACGATGCACCAATGCTTCAAGCACATCAGGAACACCAAGACCGGTTTTGGCCGAAATCATCAGCGCGTCACTGGCGTCAATGCCAATCACTTCTTCGATCTGTTCCTTGACGCGGTCCGGTTCTGCGGCGGGCAGATCAACCTTGTTCAGGACAGGCACGATTTCGTGGTTGTTATCAATCGCCTGATAAACGTTGGCCAGGGTCTGCGCTTCGACACCCTGGGCGGCATCAACCACCAGAAGCGATCCTTCGCACGCGGCAAGCGAACGCGATACTTCATAGGCAAAATCGACGTGACCCGGCGTATCCATCAGGTTCAGGGTATATTCCTGACCATCCTTGGCCGTGTATTTCAAACGCACGGCCTGAGATTTGATGGTGATCCCGCGTTCGCGTTCGATATCCATCGAGTCGAGGACCTGCTCGGACATCTCGCGATCGGTAAGACCACCGGTAAGCTGGATCAAACGATCGGCCAGGGTCGATTTACCGTGGTCGATATGCGCGATAATCGAAAAGTTTCGAATGTTCTTAAGATCGGTCATATGGCTGCTTCTGGCACTGGGCGATGGTTATGTCAAAAATTCGGTTCGGTTTTTGCCAAAACTTGATCGCATTTCACATCGATCATTTATCACAAAGCCGGTGTCACGCCGTTTGCACCATCCCGGTCAGCCAGCCCTGCACAAGGCAGCGACATCTGGAAAGGCACGGCAGTAAAAGTTGTGCTGCCGCGGAGCAAGCGGGCGATACCGGCAATTTCGGATCGTCTTGGCCGTCCTGGCGATAAAAACCAATCGCCAACAGCGGGTTTATAGGGGTTTTTAACTTCAATTAGAAGCACTGTGTTTGAATTCGGTTCTGCGAATTCGCCTTCACCCTGCCCCGGATTTGCATGATCGTCCCTTCCTGATGGCAACAACATGCCCCGAACAAGAGCAAGTTGCTGTCACCGCGCGATTTTTTATATGAGATCATCCGCATTATTGCCGGTTGAAAGCTTTTCAACCCGACCAAAAAAACATAGGCTTTGATCCCGGGGCAGTTAGGCAGGATCAGGCAAGGGTGCAACAAAGAAAATGTTTCTGACATCCATCGAGCCGTCATTGTCCCGACGCGGGTTAAGCAAACTGCGAAAGCGTCTGGCTGCGCTCACGATGACCGGCATGGTGATCCTGCTTTTTTCCTTCTTCTTTATCCAGAAAACACTATACGACAGCGCGATTGATCAGGCGCGGGCGCAAATGATGGCCATCACCTATCATCTGAGTGCCGTGCTGATGCAAAACAGCACAATCGACCTGCAACGCGTCATTGATGAAAATCCCGATCTTTCCGTTGGCGTTCTGGATACTGATCGCAATCAGATCAACGGCACCATCCCGCCCCATTTGGTTGATGATCTTTTTGACGAAATAGACAAACAAAAAGCCTATCGCGGCAGTTTGCTGTGCATGCATGGCAATACCGTGATGCTGATGGCCTACAGTATTTTGCCGCAGCTTGACCGTATCGTTGTGACCTATATTCCGCGGCACATTTTATTGGGCAACTGGCGCGAAGCCATCATGCTTCACGCCTCGTTGTTTCTGATCGTGCTGGTTATTATGGCGGGACTTTCTGTTTGGCTGTGGCAGCGCCTGAAACGACAGCATTTGCGCGCCGCCGACCTGGCCGAGCATTTCAACGATTCAGAAAACACGCTGTCTGATTGCGGCTGTGCGATTTTAAGCTGGTCGTCAAAGAACCCGTCCGGAATTCTTACATCTCGTCTGAACTGGCCGGAAATACTCGGCCTTGAATTTGGCGATGTCAAACCAACCGCCGATGCATTTCTGTCACGTCTTGGCGCGGCATCGCGGGCACAGCTACGAAGTCCGCTGATTGACAACGAGTGGCAAGATAATCGTATCGGCACAATGGTCGATATACTGACATCAGCCGGTCAAACCCAGCGCTTTTATCTGATGGCTCAACGCCGCCAGGAAGAAGACAGTGAAACCATTACCGTCCTTTTGCTGGAAATCGCCCCGCAGCAGGAACTTTGTCACCCGTTCGAAACCTATCTGCATCATACGCCAGAACCTGCAATCGCAGTCGACATGGAAGGCATTCTGCAAGGCCTCAGCCCCGCATTGGCCGAACTTGTTGGCAAGGCGGTCTATGACCTGATCGGAAAGCCGGTCGAATTTCTTTTCCTGCCAGAAGACCGGGAAACTATCCGCACAAGTTTCATAAACCGGCAAAGTGGCGATACACAGGAAAGAGAACTGGTTTTACGTATTTCCGATCAGCGCGGCGAAACCCGATGGCTGGCGTGGCACGCCATTGGTCCGTTCGAGGGCATGACATTCAGCAGCGCACGCGACGTGACCCAGTTTGTCGAAAATGCAAACAAGCTTCGCGATACCCTTGATCAGCTTAAGCGGACCAATGAAGACCTTGAACAATTTGCCTATGTCGCGTCCCACGACCTGCAACAGCCATTACGCATGGTCGCAAGCTATACCCAGCTTTTGAAACGCCGTTATGGCGGATCACTTGATCAGGAAGCGGACGAATATATCGACTATGCGGTCGATGGCGCAAAGCGCATGCATAAACTGATCAGCCATTTGCTGGAATATGCCAAAACCGGCAGCAACGATGATGAAATGGCGGAACTCGACTGCAATCAGGTACTTAACGAAGCGCAAGCCGACCTCAAGGCCATTATTGTTCAGGAACAGGCAACCATTACCCATAATGATCTGCCCGTGATCAACGGTGATCGGATCAGTTTGTCTCGTCTGTTCCAGAACCTGTTGTCGAATGCGATCAAATATCGTCGCCCAGGCGTCCCACCTCACATCGATATTCATGCCATGCGAGATCCCGACATGCCCGGATTCTGGCGTATTTCGGTTCGCGATAATGGAATTGGCATTCATCCGGAACATGCACATCGTATTTTCCGCCTGTTCCAGCGTTTGCACAAAGATGAGTTCAGCGGAACCGGGCTTGGGCTTTCACTATGTCGGAAAATTGCAGAACAGCATGGCGGTCGGATATGGCTTGATACGACCCGCCCCCTGACCGATCCCGGGGCAACATTTGTCTTCACTCTGCGCGGGAAGCCATAAAAGCCCCCAAGTCCAAGGGTGGCAAGCATCTTGCTTTGAAACAGACAGCACAAAGCGGGTCGGTAAAACCTGCCCGCTTGATGACCATCGGCCACGACGGAGCATGGTATGACTAGCACCCGTTTATATACGGCACTTTCATTGACTGGTTTGTTGCTTCTGGCGGCATGTGGCTCGGACATGCGAACCATGCCAAACAGCCACATGCAATCGCTGGCCAGCCTGTTTGCCGAGCGCGATGTTCATGCCCCTATGCCGCGTGGATGGCGGCAATTGAATGGTAAGGAAATCAACTACCGTTTCGCAAACGAAACTTACGCTGTTTACTCAGTTGACGAGGATGAAGAACTGCTGGTCATGCATCTGTCCGATAACGGAACCGGTCGGCTTGAAGCGGATGACGACTGGGAAAGCTGCACATGGAACAGCATGATCGATCAACTTAACATCGAATGCGATGACACCGATATGGAATGGCGGATTTACACCAATGGTCCGGACATCGTGGCCGTCGACCTTGATGAAGAAGAATTTGCCGTCTTGCGTAAACGACCAGGTGGATAGCTTCCTTGCGCCTTCGCGCACATTCCCACATTCGGACAACAAAAAACGGGCCGCCAGACAGGCGACCCGTTTTTATTATGCTTGTCGGGGAAAACCCTAGGCGCGCAAAGAACCGCCTGTTGCCTTTTCGACAGCAGCGACAACCTTTTTACAAACCCCGTCGATTTCTTCTTCGGTCAGGGTTGCCTTGGTCGGCTGCAAGGTGATCGAGAAAGCAATTGATTTCTTGCCATCCTCGATACCTTTGCCGGCATAAAGATCGAAGATCGTGACATCCGAAATCAGGTTACGGTCCACATTCCGTGCTGCCTTGACAATGGCTTCGGACTGAACATCCGCATCCAGAAGGAAGGCAAAATCACGTTCGACCGACTGGAAGCTTGATGCATTCAGTAACGGGCGGCCGGGGCCTTTTTTCTTTGGCATCGGAACGTTTTCAACGAACAGCTCGAACGCAACGACGCGCCCTTTGACACCCAAAGCTTTCAATACTTTCGGGTGCAGTTCACCGAAATAGCCAAGGATGTTTTTCGGCCCCAGCTGCAAGGCGGCTGATCGGCCCGGGTGATACCACGACGGGGCACCATCAGCATTCACCTGCACGTTGGCTGCGGCAGTACCAAGGGCTTCCAGCAATGCCTCGGCATCCGCCTTGACATCAAACAGGTCAATATCGCGACGGGACCCTGTCCAGCTGCGCGGAGTAGTCGATCCCGACCGCAAACCGGCCGCAACCAGACGCTGATCCCCCGGCTGATCGCCAAAGAATTCCGGACCAGCTTCAAACAGTGCCAGATCAGCAAAGCCGCGCGACTGATTGCGACCGACTGCGGCAATCAGGTTGATCAGCACATTGGGCCGCATCACATCAAGATCGGAACTGATCGGATTGGCAAGGAACAGCCCCGGTTTCAAATCCGCAAACAGTTTTGCCCAACGCGAGTCCGTGAACGACCACGTGACGGTTTCAAACATGCCGCGCGAAGCCAGTGTCCGACGGGTCAGACCGACCCGCTTCTGGAACGGGCTAAGGGCCGGAACCGGCAGGCTGGTTTCACGTTCCAGCGGCACCGTCGGTATTTTATCGTATCCGACAATGCGCAGCACTTCCTCGACCAGATCGGCTTCGCCAACGATATCCGGACGCCATGTTGGTGCAACAGCCGTAATAACGGGCGCATTTCCGGTAACTTCGAAGCCAAGCGACTTCAGAATTGCAATCGCCTGATCGGCGTCAACGTCGACACCCCCCAGTTCCCGGATGCGATCAATGCGAAGATCAAAGCTGTTCCTGGGCGCAGGAACGTCACCGGCCTTGACCACGTGCGAAACTTCGCCACCACAAAGTTCCGTGATCAGACGGGTGGCAACTTCCATGCCCCAGACAATTGATTGCGGATCAACGCCGCGCTCGAACCGGTAACGGGCATCGGAATTGATCTGCAGTTTGCGACCGGTTTTTGCAACACTGATCGGATCGAACAGGGCACATTCGACAAACACATTGACCGTGTCTTCGACACAACCGGTTTCTTCACCGCCGATAATACCACCGATGCCAAGTGCCTTTGCCTGATCGGCAATCACGACCATGCTCTCGGACAGCTCGTATTCCCTGTTATCAAGTGCCGCAAGCTTTTCGCCATTGATCGCATAGCGCACATTGATGTCACCCGACAGTTTATCGGCATCAAATACATGCAATGGACGGGCAAGGTCATGGGTCACAAGGTTTGTGATATCGACAAGAGCCGAAATCGGACGCAAACCGATGGCTTCAAGACGGGCTTTCAGCCATGCCGGGCTTTCGCCGTTTTTAACACCGCGAATGTAGCGACCATAAAATGCCGGGGCTGCGGCATTTTTTGCAATATCTGCTGAAATCGTGACACCCACCGGGCTATCGAACGATCCGGCAACCGCTTCCTGACGTGGATCTGCCTTTAGCGCCCCAAGACCGGCAGCGGCAAGATCACGTGCGATCCCGCGCACACCGGTACAATCGGGACGGTTCGGGGTCAGGCCGATTTCAATGATCGGATCGTCCGCACCAAGAACCGTTGCAACCTGTGCGCCGATTTCGGCATCTTCCGGCAGTTCGATGATGCCGTCGTGATCTTCACCCAGGCAAAGTTCGCGGGTCGAACACATCATGCCCTGGCTTTCGACGCCCCGGATTTTACCCGGTTTCAGTTTCGAACCGTCAATCGGGATGATCGCGCCCGGCTGTGCCAGTGCAACCTTGATCCCGGTTCGGGCGTTCGGTGCACCGCAAACGACCTGAATGATTTTATCACCGGTATTCACCCGGCACAGTTTCAGGCGGTCGGCATCCGGGTGCTGACCCGCTTCTTCGATATAGGCGACACGGATATCCCGAAGCGCTGCGGCTCGGTCGGTGACGCTTTCGATTTCAAGCCCGACATCGGTCAGTTTTTCGGCGATAACATCAATCGACGCATCGGTATCGAGGTGCTGCTTCAGCCAATCGAGTGTGAATTTCATGATCTTAGCCTCTCACCATGTTCGGTACATCCAGCGGCACGAAACCGTAATGTTTCAGCCAGCGCAGATCGGTATCGAAGAAGGTGCGAAGATCGGGAATGCCGTATTTCAGCATCGCGATACGTTCGATCCCCATGCCAAAGGCAAAGCCCTGATATTCATTCGGATCAAGCCCACAAGCCGCCAGAACGCGCGGATGAACCATGCCGCAGCCCAGAATCTCCAGCCAGTCGTCGCCTTCACCAATCTTGAGCTCCCCGCCCTTGCGCGAACAGCCAATGTCCATTTCGGCACTCGGCTCGGTAAAGGGGAAGAAGCTCGGACGGTAGCGAACCGGAACTTCGTCCAGCTCAAAATAGGTTTTAACAAACTCCAGCAGGCACCCTTTCAGATGGCCCATATGGGTTTTCTTGTCGATCACCAGTCCTTCGACCTGATGGAACATCGGCGTATGGGTCATATCGCTATCGGAACGATATGTCCGCCCCGGCGCGATGATCCGGATTGGCGGGGTTTTGCTCTGCATGGTTCTGATCTGCACCGGCGAGGTATGGGTGCGCAGCACAAGGCGCGACCCGTCTTCCTGCTCGGGCAGATAGAAGGTGTCCTGCATCTCGCGCGCCGGGTGTTCCGGCGGGATGTTCAGGGCGGTAAAGTTATGGAAATCGTCTTCGACATCCGGACCTTCGGCAAGCGCAAAGCCCATCTCGCCAAAGATCGAGATGATTTCGTCCATCGTCTGGCTGATCGGATGAATCCGGCCTGCAGTCTCGTCCATGCGCGAAGGCAGGGTTACATCGATCCGTTCGCCAACCAGGCGTGCATTCAAGGCCGCGTCTTCCAGGCCGGATTTGCGGGTCTCGATCGCCTCGGCAACCTGATCCTTGACCGTGTTCAGCGTTTGACCGAATTCACGGCGCTGATCCGGATCCATCTGGCCAAGGTTTTTCATCAGGCCGGTAATGCGGCCCTTTTTGCCAAGAGCACTGATACGAACATCTTCAAGAGCCTGCAAGTCGGCTGCTTTTTCGATTTCGGCCAGAACCTCTTCGCGCAATGCTTCGATGTTTTCCATAACTTCCGATGCTTTGCTTAAAGTGAATTGGGATAAACAAAAGAAAGGGGACGGCCAATATGGCCGCCCCCGATCAAATCAGGCAAGTGCCGATTAAACCTTTTTGCAAAAGGTTTATTAGCCGAGTGCAGCCTGCGCCTGGGTAACCAGAGCTTTGAAAGCATCGGGTTCGCGCACGGCGATGTCGGCAAGCACTTTGCGGTCCAGTTCAACGCCAGCCTTCTTGAGGCCGTTCATGAACTGCGAGTAGCTCAGACCGTTTTCACGAGCACCGGCGTTGATACGCTGAATCCACAAGCTGCGGAACTGGCGTTTCTTAACGCGACGGTCGCGATATGCATATTGCAGACCTTTTTCAACGGCCTGCACAGCAGTGCGGTAAGCATTCTTGCGGCGACCACGATAACCTTTGGCAGCCTTGATAACCTTGCGGTGACGGGCGTGAGAAGACACGCCCCCTTTTACACGAGCCATTTAACTCTCCTTAGCCTTAACCGTACGGCAGGAATTTTTTGACGATGCGGGCATCTGCGTCACAGAGAATCTCCGTGCCACGTGCCTGGCGCTTCATCTTGGTGGGTTTCGCAGTCAACAGGTGACGCTTGTTAGCGACATTGCGACGAACTTTACCCTTTGCGGTCAGGCTAAAGCGTTTTTTAGCGCTCGCTTTGGTCTTCATCTTGGGCATTTTTCTATCCTTGCATAAGCAATGAAACACGAAATTCCCCACGGCGGCTGGGCATGCCCTGAAAGATCAATGATCTTTCCAGCCTCACCACCTGTTTTGGGGACGGGTGGTTATAGACTCCACCCCTTCCTTTTTCAAGGACCTTTTCGCCCCTGTTACCCGCGATTTTCCCCGCTTCACCACATCGCGTAAAAGATCAGACTGAAACGGTCACAACAACACACCGTTGGCAGAGATCCTCGCATATCTGCGTGATCCGAAATCGTATTGTGAAAGTCAGGGAAAAAGTCGGACGATCAGGATGCACTCATACCTGGCGACAGATCGATGTCAGCCCGGCAGAAATATGTTAAACTGCTGTTTTAATTGTGTGAACCCGACCGATCCACTTCTCGATTCGGCTCAGCAGTTTTTCGCGATTGATCGGCTTTAAGACGAAGTCATTTCCACCCGCGGCAACACCGCCACGCAAATCTTCTTCGCCCTGACGGGCCGTGACATAGATGATTGCACAGGCACGATCAGGGAAACCCGTGCGAACCCGAAGCGAAGTTTCAAAGCCATTCATGCCGGGCATCATGATATCCATCAGAATGATGCGCGGCTTTTTTGTCTTCAGGACTTCCAGAAGTTCCTTGCCAGAGGAAACGCCAACAAAACTGTATCCGCCACTTTCGACGATTCGTTTCAGAAGCACGAGACTTTTAGGGTCGTCATCGACCCCGACGATCAGAAGATCATTCCCGGCTGCCATGGCATTCCCTCTTGCTTGGAAAGGCAAAACGCCGCGGGTTAACGCGGCGCCAGCACCATAATCATTATGCGGCCTTCCATCTTCGGCATCTGTTCAGTTTTGGCAAGATCTTCAAGATCCCCCGAAAAACGCTGCAGCATGCCAAGACCAAGGTCCTGGTGAGCCATTTCACGTCCACGGAAACGCAAAGTGACTTTCACCTTATCTCCACCGCCAAGAAACTTCTGCGCTGCACGTAGCTTCACATTGTAGTCATGGATATCAATGTTCGGACGGAGCTTGATTTCCTTGACTTCAATAACCTTCTGTTTCTTTTTGGCTTCGTTCTGTTTCTTGCTTTGTTCGTATTTGAACTTGCCGTAGTCGATCAGCTTACAGACGGGAGGCTCGGCATTCGGAGCGACTTCGACAAGGTCGAGTCCAGCTTCCATCGCCATTTCAATGCCTTCACGAACCGTCATTGGATCAGACATATTGCCTTCAGCGTCAACGACACAGATGGCACGGGCTTTGATATCCTCATTGACGCGCGGACCTTCCTTGGTCGGCTGCATCGGTTTACGTGGTCGTGCTATGGATAATCTCCTTTGGTAATCAAACAAAAAAGCACAGAAACAAGTCGCTGGTGATGCAATAAGTCGCCGGAAAGCACATCCGGTCATGCGTACTGCAAAACGGACCTTTGCCTAGCATATCGGGCCGTCATCAGAAAGCAATGATTTTAGCCTTGGGCAACGGTATTCAAAGCCTTGAAGTCCTTCGCATTCAATGACGCACGACCGACATGGCAGAAACGGCGATATTAATCGACAAGATCAAGGCGATGACGAACCTCATCCATCACCCGGTTAACCGTCAATTCCCTCAGGTCATTCTCTCGCACGATGCTGACGGCGTTGTCCGTTGTCCCGCGCGGCGCACTTTTTTTGGGGTCGGAGTCCCGCGAAAACAGCACAATAGACGGCGCCCCGGCCGCTGCTGCAATGTGCATTGGCCCCGTATCATTGCCAATCGCCAAAACAGAGCGTGCCGCAAGTCCCGCAATATCAAGAAACCCTGTACGTCCCATCAGGTTTCGCGCCTTGGGGCACATACTATCGATTTTGCCAAGAACCTCGGCTTCCTTATCAGTTCCGATCAGCACCGGCGTCAGACGATAGTCGGCAATCTTTTTTGCCAGCAAACCGAACCGCTCGGCAGGCCACCGCTTGTCAGGACGATGCGGGGCACCGCCAGGACAAATAAGAACAAAAGGACTTCGAACCCCAAAACGTTCCAGATCAATATCCGATCCGGCAATAAACGGCGGTGGCACATTTTCGATCCCGGAGCGATGCAGCTGATCCGCCAAACGGTCAATGGTATGCAGACTGTCACGATCCGGGTTGTCATGCGGATGCGAGCAGCCCTTGGCAATTCCGGACCACTCCGGTGCTTTCCCCGGCCAAAACAGCCGATAGTAAAACCCGCTGCGATCCGAAGTTTGCAGATCATAGACCCGATCAAAGTTGCCATTTCGCAGGAAGCGGCGCAGCGCAAGAACCTCACGCACCTGATAAAGCTTTGGCCGCCGGTCTATTGCAATGGCGTCAAAATAACCCGTTGATTTTATCAGGTCGACATAAAGCCGTGTTGTCAGAACCGTGATATGAGCACGCGGATGCGCGGATCGAATCGCGGCAAATGCCCCCATGGCAAGAATAATGTCCCCCAAGGCAGACAGCTTGATGACAAGAATGCGTTCCTGCCTGGCATCCGGCATCACACCCGCGACAATTTCAGCATCTTGCGACATGTCCGAAGTCATCGTTTCTGTCATGCAGCGTTCCTGATCGCGCCTTTCAGCGCCTTTTCATAAACCGCCAGAGTTTTTTCCGCCATTTGGGTCAGGGAATAGTTTTCGATAACGTGCTTTCGCCCCTTTTGCGCCAAAGCGGCACGCTTTTCCGGGGTCAACCGCAACACTTGTGTCAATGCCACAGACAATTGCTCAACTTCATTCGGCGTAACAAGCCATCCGGTTTCACCGGGCAAGACCGTCTCCATGGCACCGCCATGGGCCGTCGAAACAACCGGGCGCCCCATTGCCTGCGCTTCGGATGGAATTCGGCCGAAGGCTTCGGGCTCGATTGACGGACACGCAACCACATCCGCCAGCATGTAGGCCGCTGGCATATCGGCACAATGATCAACGATATGCACAATATCTTCGAGGCCAAGCTTCCTGGTCAAAGCCAGCACTTCATCGCGATAAGCCGTGCGTCCCTGATCGGAACCGACCATCAGACAACGCACGTTCCGATGGCCAAGTGCTTCAAACACTGCCGGTAAAGCCTTGATCAGGAAACAATGCCCTTTCCAGCGCGTGATCCGTCCCGGAAACATGATGACATATTCTTCACCGGTCAAACGCCACTGGTTTGACAATGCAATCAGGCGTTCCTGACTGACATTTTCCGGATTGAACAAATCGGTATTGGTACCGCGCGGCACGATATTCAGGCGCGCAGGATCCATTTTATAAAATTTGCGAATATGGTCCGCGATATGATTGGAAATGGCGATGACCTGATCACCCATTGTCATGATCGCGTTATAACGCTTTTTGAACAGGTTGTTATGACCGGAATAAGTGCCATGGAATGTCGTAACAAACGGAATCCCCGCCTTGCGCGCAGCAAAATAGGCACTCCAGGCCGGCGCGCGCGAACGCGCATGAATAATATCAACGCCCTCTGCACGGATAAGATCAACCAGCGCATCAACATTGCGGCGCATGGTAAACAGATTTTTTGACTTCAGTGGCAGGGTAATATGACGGGCACCAAACCGGTCCAGCTCCCGCTCAAGCCGACCGCCCTGAGAAGCGACCAGCGCAACACCACCACCATCAACAATGGCACGCGCAATATCAACCGTACCGCGCTCCACACCACCGGTATCAAGTTCCGGCAGAACTTGCAGAATTACGGCCGGACGATAAGCCGAACCTTGCACCTGCTGTTCCGGACGATAAACTGACTGGGTCTTGATCTCTGACGCGCTCATGCAATTCCAACCACTAACACCCAAGGATACCCTTCCCGGATGACAAATGACATGCCGACGCCTCAGTATCTCGAGCGGCCTGACGGATTAAAAATCGCATACCATGCGACTCCCGGCAAGCTGACAGAAGTACAAGGCCGACAAAAGCCTGGTGTTCTGTTTCTGGGGGGCTTCATGTCCGATATGACCGGCACCAAGGCCACCCATCTCGAGGCCCATTGCGTACAGCAGGGGCTGGCTTATACCCGCTTTGACTATTCGGGTCACGGACAATCGGCAGGCGCATTCAAAGACGGGACGATTGGACAGTGGGCCCGCGATGCCATTGCCATTATTGACGAAATCACCTCAGGTCCGCTTATTCTGGTCGGATCATCAATGGGGGGCTGGATCATGCTGTTGGCGGCACTGGCCCGGAAAGAACGCATCGCCGGACTTGTTGGCATTGCGGCGGCCCCCGACTTCACCGAAGACCTTATGTGGGCGCAATTCAGTGATGCCCAGAAATCTGAAATCACCAAGAACGGAGCCCTGATCGAGCCGACCGAGTATGGCGACGATCCCTATACGATTACGCAGGCTCTGATAGAGGATGGCAGAAATCAGCTACTTTTGCGAAATCCGATCAAACTTGAATGCCCGGTTCGCCTTATCCAAGGCATGCAGGATCCGGATGTCCCGTGGCAGACCGCCATTCGTCTGACGGAAGCACTGGTTTCCAAGGATGTCCGCATAGATCTGATCAAAACCGGTGATCATCGCCTGTCCGAACCGGATCAGCTTGATGTCATCACCAAACATCTTGATGAGCTTATCGAAAAGGTGACGGTCGCCTAAGACCGTCACCATGACGCAGAATTTCAGGCCAGAACGACTTTCTCGTTCTCAATCTTTACGGCAACGGGTTCCAGCATATCGCCGTCACAAGGACCCGATACGCATAGGCCATCTTCGATCCTGAAACGTGCGCCATGCGTCGAGCAGATGATTTCGTTGTGAATATCACTGATGAATTCATCGGACTCAAGTTCAAGCGGCACACCAATATGGGGGCAACTGTTGACGTAACCGAAAACCCCTGCGTCGTCCCGCACGATGAAAATCCCGGCCCGGCCAGAATTTCCGTCAAGCGATATGCCTTTGGCCCCGGTCGCATCCAGATCAGAAAGCGCACATAACACTGTTCCGGAGGGCGGCAGATCAACTGTCATGCCGAAACACCACCCATCTCGCAAATCGCTGTCCAGGATGCATCATCTATCGGCATGACCGACAAACGGGATTGTCTGAGCAACGGCAATTCGGCAAATCGCGGATCAGCTTTGATATCGGCCAGTGTCACCGGATTTGGCACCGGTTTGACGGTTTTGAAATCAACCTGAACAAATTTGCCGGTGGCGTCAGTTGGATCGGGATAGGCTTCGCGGACCACCTCGACAATGCCGACAATCCGTTTTTCATTCACCGAATGATAAAAGAAAGCCAGATCACCGATCTGCATGATCTTGAGGTTTTTTGCCGCCTGATGGTTGCGAACCCCATCCCATCCCTCGACACCTTTCCTGACCTGATCGTCCCACGACCAGCTTCCCGGCTCGGTTTTGATCAGCCAGTATGCCATGGATCAGAATACCTTTTTGAAGGGACGGATAATCACGGATTCAAACAGACCTGCCTTGCCGTATGGATCGTTGGCGGCAAATTCTTCGGCTTCGGCCTGGGTGTCAAATTCGATAATGAAGACCGAGCCATTCATGCCCTCAAGATCGGGATCAAGTGTGGGGCCTGCTGCAACGATCCTGTCGGCAAAACCGTCCTTGATATAGGCAAGATGCGCATTACGATTGGCTTTGCGCACAGCAAGATGCCCCGGTTTGTCGACACAGCGAATGTAAAAATGCATGGCAGCGTTTCCTGTCAAAATTGGTTTTGATACCGGTAAATTGACAGAACCTGCTCAAAGGCTCAAGCCGAACAAAAGCTGATAGCGTGGATGTGACCAGATTATTTTCCGGTTTCAAGCTCATCGCGAAACGGGCGCTGCAACAATGCATTGATCGTGCTGCGCAGGTCCGCATCATGGTTGGCGACCTGATCCACAGCACTGCAGATTGGCATTTCAATACCGTATTTCGACGCAACAGCTGTAATTGACGCGGCTGTATGAACACCTTCGGTCACCGAACGTCGTGCGGCCAAAATGGCATCAGCCTTCTGCCCCTGCCCAAGGGCAAACCCGAAGGTGTAATTGCGCGACAACGTGCCGGTACATGTCAGCGTCAGATCGCCAAGTCCCGCCAGCCCCATCATGGTTTCAATCCGCCCCCCCATCGCCACCGCCAATCGCGACATTTCGGCAAGTCCACGGGTAATCAGGGCTGCGCGCGCATTATCGCCAAGCTCAAGCCCCGCGACAACGCCGCTTGCGATTGCCAGAACGTTTTTGATAGCCCCCGCAACTTCAACACCCACGACATCGGTACTGAAATAGGGCCGAAATGCCGACGTCCCGATCAGTTCCACCAGATCCTTGCCCAAATTCCTGTCTGAACAGGCAAGTGTAATCGCCGCGGGCAGCCCTTTGGCAACTTCCTGGGCAAATGTCGGGCCAGACAGAACCGCAACCGGAACATCACCAAGCGTTTCGTTCACGACCTGCGCCATAAGCGCACCGGTCCCTTTTTCGATCCCTTTGGCGCAAATAACGGCAGGAAGCGTTTCGGGCCAATGCGGGGCAAGCTTGATCAAAGTGCTTCGAAGATGCTGTGCCGGTGTAACCAGAAGAACCGCGTCTGACTCTCTCAATCCATCAATCGCAATTGTCGCTCTTAATGCTTTCGGAAGCTTCACCCCAGGTAGATAAAGGTCATTTTCACCAGAATTGTCGATGCGTTCCGCCAGCGCACTATCACGCAGTACAAGCTCAACATCAGCACCAGCCCGTACAGCCTGAATAGCCAGCGCAGTACCCCATGCGCCGCCGCCGACTACCGTTATGCGCTTATCCGACATAGTTCTTCTCGACCCCGATGATAAATATTCGAACAGTTTGGCGTTTGGAGAAACTCAGGCCTTCACTCCCGCACCCGGACGCTTTGGTGCCTCTGGGTCAAGCGGCCAGCGCGGTCGCGGCTTGAAATCCAGTTCGTCATGCTGACCGAGGCGAAAACGTTCCAACCCTGCCCAGGCAATCATGGCGGCATTATCAGTACAAAGCTCCAACGGTGGCGCAACAAGCGTCATGCCAGCCTGATCGGTCAGTTCCGTCAAACGGGTCCGCAAATATTTGTTTGCCGCAACCCCACCGGCAAGCACCAAAGTCTTGCCCGTCGGATAATCGCGCATGAATTCGAAAATTGCATTTCGTGTGCGATCAATGAGCGTATCACCCACTGCCCGCTGGAACGAAGCCGCCAGATCAGCTTTGACTTCGGCAGTTTGCTGTTCGACAGGAAACCCGTCGAGATAGATGCGGACCGCAGTCTTCAAACCCGAAAACGAAAAATCACACCCGGGACGCCCGCGTAACGGTCGGGGCAGACCAAACCTGTCCGGGTTCCCGGCCTCCGCCGTTTTTTCAAGCGCAGGCCCCCCCGGGTAACCAAGCCCCATCATTTTCGCGGTTTTGTCGAATGCTTCACCCACCGCGTCATCGATGGTCGTCCCGATCCGCTTGTATTGGCCAACACCTTCAACGATCAGGACCTGGCAATGACCGCCGGAAACCAGCAACAGCAGGTAAGGAAATGCAACATCATCCGTAAGGCGCACCGTAAGCGCATGACCTTCAAGGTGATTGACCGCCAGAAACGGCTTCTGAGCTGCAAAGGCAATCGCCTTCGCGGTCATGGCCCCCACCATAACGCCACCAATCAGACCGGGGCCACCTGTGCAGGCCACGGCATCAAGATCGGCAAAATCAACACCCGCATCATCCATCGCTTCGGCGACAAGACGGTCAAGATGTTCAAGATGCGCGCGTGCCGCAATTTCCGGAACAACACCACCATAAGGACGATGATCGTCAAGCTGCGAAAGCACCCTGTTGGACATAACCTCGCGCTTGTCATTCACGACAGCTGCCGCCGTTTCATCACAACTGGTTTCGATACCCAATACGATCATTTCTTGCAAATCCGGCAATAAGTCGCGTCAGATTGACGCATCCTGTGTGGGAAAATTCTGGCAGTGATGTAGCCTAAACAGCACCCGTTTTCCACCCCAAGGCAATGCATTTGCCCTATGCAGGAAAAGCGTCAGAGAAAAAACACTACCACATAAGTCAATGAAACAGGGACATTCATCATTATAATCCGATCCGGTTTGGGTAAGGTGGCATACGCTACCGCCCTTGTTTTCAATCGGTTTTATGACTACAACTCGGGCTCATGACAAACACATCTGATACCGTAAAACTCCGCATCGGCACACGTGGCTCTCCCCTGGCGATGGCTCAGGCGCATGAAGTCCGCGACAAGCTTGCGAAAGCGCATCCCGAACTCGCCGCCGAAGGCGCGATTGCCATTACCGTTATTACAACGACGGGCGACAAGATTCTTGATCGCGCATTGTCGGAAATCGGTGGCAAGGGGTTATTCACCAAGGAAATTGATGATGCCCTGATGGGTGGCGAGATTGATCTTGCTGTTCACAGTATGAAAGATGTGCCGACGGTGCTGCCAGATGGCATGATTTTGCCAACGATCTTGCCGCGCGAAGACGTGCGCGATGCGTTTATTTCTCTGAAATACAAAAGCTTTGCCGAAATGCCTGCGGGATCGGTGATCGGCTCGGCATCGTTACGCCGCCAAGCAATGATCCTTAATAAATATCCCGATCTCAAGGTTGTGACATTCCGTGGCAATGTCCAAACCCGCCTTCGCAAGCTTGAAGAGGGTCAGGTGGATGCCACGCTTCTGGCAATGGCAGGTTTGAACCGGCTAAACCGTCCAGAAGTTGCAACTGCTGCAATTTCCGAGGACGACATGCTCCCCGCTGTTGCCCAAGGGGCAATCGGTATTACTATTCGCGAAACTGACAACCAGACGCACAACTGGCTTTCTGCTTTGAACTGCCCGGCATCGGCCATCCGCGTCGCGGCTGAACGCGCGGCGTTACGTGCGCTCGACGGTTCATGTCGCACCCCTATTGCTGCTCTTGCCGAATATCTCCCGGATGGCAGAATGCGTTTACGGGTCAGCATTGTGCGCCCGGATGGCAGCGAACGACTGGATACTGAACGAATGATTTATGATCCGGACCTGGCAAATGCCGCAGCCGCCGGAACCGATGCCGGTAACGAGCTCAAAGAGCGTGGCGGGTCAGACTTTATCTCGGCCTAGTCGGGTTAATGGCGCGATCTGGAATATCAGCGGGGAGAATATGGGACCATTGATCCTCAATACCCGACCGGAAGCCGATTCGCAGGAACTCGAAACCACGCTTCTGCAACGTGGTTATCGCCTGCTTTCGGCGCCGATGTTGCGGATCGAGTTTCCCCAAAACCCGGATCAGCTTGATCTTGCTGATGTGCAGGCATTGATATTTACCTCTGCCAATGGTGTGCGTGCCTTTACCCGGCAATGTGATGACCGGCGTTATCCGGCTTTGTGCGTAGGTGATGCCACTGCGCGCACCGCACAACAGGCCGGTTTCACCGATATACGAAGTGCTAACGGTGACATTCACGATTTGGCACGCCTGATCAAAGATCAGATTGATCCGACAAACGGGGCGTTATTCCATCCTGCGGCCCGCAAGGTCGCCGGAGATCTGGGATCACTTTTGCGAGACGGAAACTTCGATATCCGAAGGCAAACCATGTATGATGCCGTTCCGTCCGATTGTCTTCCAAATGAGGTCGTCAGCGCGATTTCTGCCCATCATATTGATGCAGTTTTATTTTTCTCTCCCCGTACGGCGGAAAGCTTTGTTAAGCTGATTGAAAGACACAAGCTGCAAAAAGATCTGGTCGGTACACGTGCAATTTGTCTGAGTTCGGCAGTGCAAGATCGCCTAAGCGTCCTTACATGGCTAAAGACAGAAGTGGCAAAACACCCGACACAGGAATACCTTCTTTCGGCACTAGAGAACGCATTCGCCTGACTTTTCCGCGCCAAGTGGTGTCTCGGAACAACCGCAAACTGCAATGGTCCGACCGTGAAAAAACCAGAAACGCCAAAAACCCACGCTTCCACAGACCCAGCCGAGACAAAATCCGGCTCGTCCGAAACCATTTCCATTGATAGCAAGGGCAATGCAAATGTTGCCAAAGAACCTGCTGATCAAAAGCCGGGAACGACGTCGGGTGGGTCAGAAGGTGCGAAACCTTCATCCACGTCAAACGCTACCTCAAAGTCAGACAGCCAGAAGTCCGGCTCCAAAACGGCAGATGCAAAACCTGAAATCAAACCGGGTATGAGCCAAAAGACTGCTTCCGACAAGCAAGCCACAGACAAGACAGACAAAACCGTGCAAAAAAAGCGTGGTGGTCGCGCAATCCTGTTGTTTGTGATCATTATTGCCGGTGCTTTGGTCACCGGATGGCTGACACGTACCCTTTGGTGGCGTGACGCGGAACCCGTCCTGAGCCAGTATGTGCCTGCTGAAATCCTGGCGGAGATCACACCGGCAGAAGTGGCGGATAACCAATCGTCAGGAACTGGTAGCGAGCCGACAACCGATAGTGCCACACCATCCACATCTGCCAATGATGCACCCGGAACTTCATCAAGCATAACGCCTGGTGCGCCGGAACGTGACGATGCAATGATCGGCAATGAAGACAACCTGTCTGAGCCGACAGACAATGCTTTTGCCCGCAATGAAAAAGCACCATCAGAAGGTGATGAAACAGTCGTCGTCGATACGGCATTGACCGAACGCCTGTCACGTCTCGAAGGTACGATCAACGCCTTGCGTGAACGCCTTGACAGTGAACGCGGCGATTCGCTGAACTCCACAGTTGCACGCCGGATGGCAGAAATTGAAACCCGCACCGCACCGATTGAAGAACTGGCACGGGTCGAAGCCGAACTTTCTGGTGTTGCAGCAGAAATGCGCGATCTGTCAGCACGTCTGTCAACCATGGAAGAAGAAGTGCGGGCAACTGCCGGTCTTCGGGTTGAAAGCCGTGGCCAGGCCATTGCCATGGCCGTTACGATCCTGCGCGATGCCGTGCAGCGCGGCGGATCGTTTATGATCGCGCTTAATCAGCTGGAACGCAGCGGCTCGGACGATCCCGTCATTGCAGAACAGATATCAGCCCTGAAACCGCTTGCGGATCGTGGCGCGCCCACCATCGAAAAGCTGCGCCAGTCATTTCCGGCAATGGCACAGAAAGCCGTACAGGCATCAAGTGACGACCATTCCGGTAGTGTTCTTGACGCGACCTGGGCCAATATCAAAAAACTGATCCCGGTTCGGCGTATTGATGTTGTCGGCGAAGAATCGCTCGATGGACGTTTGGTGACCGCAGAAACAGCGCTTGAAAGTGATGATCTTGATGGTGCCATTGCCGCCCTTGATGGTATCGAAGGTGACAATGCCAGGGCCGCCGTCAACGAGTGGCTTGAAGACGCCAAAAGCCGTCAGGTGTTGAACGGTGCCATCGCAACGCTCAGTGCACATGCGATCAATCTTCTGACCGGTGATGGGTCTGCAAATACGGGGGACAGCCAATGATCCGTCTTGGCCTGTTCATTCTGATAACTGCAATTCTGGTCACCTGCACGGTCTGGTTTGCCAATAATCCCGGTACAATGACCATCGTCTGGCTCGGCTACAGGTTTGATGGCTCTATTGGCATGGTCGCCCTTGGCCTTCTTGTTCTGACCGGGGTTCTGGTCATCCTTTGGCGCTGTTGGTCCGCCATTGCCAATTCTCCCAATTGGCTTGGCCGTATTCTGGGCAGTCGCCGTCGCAAAAAAGGTCAGCAGGCCCTTACCATGGGATTGCTGGAACTTGCATCTGGTGATGTTCGACAAGCATTGAAGCATACCCGTGCGGTCGACCGGTATCTTGAAGACGATACCCTGACCCGCCTGTTAACAGCCCAAGCCGCCGAACTTGACGGAAACAACGAGGCTGCCAAACGTCAATTTGAAGCAATGCTTGAAAAGCCTGATTCAGCATTTTTCGGGTTGCGCGGTTTACTGCAGTTATCGCTGAAGTCCGATAACCGGTCGGAGGCACTCGATTATGCGGAACGGGCCCACCGCCTGCGTCCGCGCAATCCGTCCGTGCTTGTAACGTTATTTGATTTGTTACTGGGTGCAAAACGCTGGGACCGGGCCCTGACCCTGCTGGTGGATGCCCAAAAGGCAGATATCTTTAACGAAGATGAACTGACACGTCGCCGTGCACTTCTGATTACAGCCAAAGCCGAAGACGCAATAACGGATGGTGAAAATGCCGAAGCCATCAAACTTTTGCGCAAAGCTTTGAACGCGCGCCCGGACTTTACCGGCGCGGCCGTTCTTCTGGCTAGGCTTTATGCCGACATTGATCAGCCTGCGAAAGCGCGCGACGTTGCCCAGCAAAGCTGGCAGACATCACCATCCGCGGCCTTGGGTCAAATCTATCTGGACAGTCTTTCCGAAGACGCCTTGGCAAAAGTCAAAGCTGTCGAAAAGCTGATTGCCGCCAATCCGGAACATGTAGAAAGCCAGCTTTTGCTTGCCGAAGCCGCACTTTCTGCCGATTTGTGGGGCATGGCACGCAGCAACCTGGAAAAGGCCATCGCCCAAAAGGCGCAGTCACGTCACTACCGTCTTCTGGCTGATCTGGAATTCCGTGAAAAGAAAGATGCCGCAAAAGCACGTGAGCTGCTGGTAAAGGCAAGTCACGCCAATCCCGACCCCGGCTGGCGGTGCGGCGCATGTGGTACGGAAACAGATAAATGGGCGGTAACCTGCCCGTCCTGTCATTCCTTTGGCAGCATTGACTGGCGCGCACCGATGCGCGTTCATAATGATCAGCCCGCATCCGATCCGGCAACGCCAAAACAGCCCGCCGCCATAAAGCGGGATGGGGCAATGATCGAAAACTCCGATCCGATTGATAAAACTGTGAACAGCAGCGCAAAAGGGGAACATCCAGCAACGGCTGTTTGACCCTGATATCCATCCACTGAACACAAAAAACAGGCCGCGGACATAAAATGTCTGCGGCCTGTTTGCTTAAGGTTCAAACCAAAGATTAATGACGGAAGTGACGCATACCGGTAAACACCATGGCAATACCATGTTCATCGGCAGCCGCAATGACTTCTTCGTCACGCATTGAACCGCCCGGCTGAATAACCGCTGTGGCACCGGCATTGACTGCGGCCAGCAATCCGTCTGCAAACGGGAAGAAGGCATCAGACGACACGACCGATCCCTTGGTGCGCAATTCGCCTTCACCCGCATTTTTACCGGCTTCTTCGGCTTTCCATGCGGCAATCCGTGAACTGTCAACACGGCTCATCTGGCCGGCACCCACACCAACCGTTTTACCGTCTTTGACATAAACAATCGCGTTTGATTTGACATGTTTGCCAACACGGAAGGCAAACAGCAGATCATCAAGTTCGGCTTCGGTCGGCTTGCGCTTGGTGACGACTTTAAGCGCGTCACGCTTGACGCGACCGGCATCGCGGTTCTGAAGAAGATATCCACCAGCCAACGACCGAAGCGTCATGTCTTCACCTTCCGGATCCGCCATGCCACCGGTCACCAGAAGACGCAGGTTCTTCTTCGCTGCCAGAACTTCCTTCGCCGCGTCATCGGCATCCGGGCAGATCACGACTTCGGCAAACAGCTTGGCAATTTCTTCGGCAGTGGCCTTATCAAGGGTACGGTTAACCGCGATGATGCCACCAAAGGCCGAAACCGGGTCACAAGAAAGTGCCTTGTGATAGGCTTCAATCAGAGTTGCCCCCTCGGCAACGCCACACGGATTGGCGTGCTTGATGATGGCAACAGCCGGTTTTTCATCAAACTCGGACACCAGTTCGAACGCTGCATCCGTATCATTCAGGTTATTGAATGACAGTTCCTTACCCTGAAGCTGGGTTGCGGTGGCAACGCCCGGACGGTTCTTGCCATTGGTATAGAACGCTGCCTGCTGATGGGGGTTTTCACCGTAACGCAGGGTCTGTTTCAGTTCGGCAGAAACATTCAGGCGCTGCGGGAAGGTTTCACCAAGCTCACCGGCAAACCAGCTTGAAATAGCCGAGTCATAAGCGCCCGTACGGGCAAATGCCTTGGCGGCCAGAACGCGTCGGGTCTCAGCCGTCGTGGCACCTGCATTGTCTTTCATTTCGGCAACAACGCGGTCGTAATCAGACGGATCGACAACAACCGTAACCGATTCGTGGTTCTTTGCCGCCGAACGGATCATGCTCGGTCCGCCGATATCGATATTTTCGATGCAGGTATCGAAATCGGCACCCTTGGCAACGGTTTCTTCGAACGGATAAAGGTTCACACACACCAGATCGATCGGCGAAATATCGTTATCTTCCATCGCCTTCATGTGGCTGGAAAGAGAACGGCGGCCCAAAAGGCCGCCGTGAATCTTCGGATGAAGAGTCTTGACGCGACCGTCCATGATTTCGGGAAAACCAGTATGATCGGCAACTTCCTTCACAGGGATACCGGCCGCTTCGATGGCCTTGGCAGAACCACCGGTAGACAGGATTTCAACACCCTGTTCATGAAGGGATTTGGCAAATTCGACCAGACCGGTCTTGTCGGAAACAGAGATCAGCGCGCGCGCAATACGAGCAGTCATCGGGTTCGCTTTCAAAAGATCGTCAGTGATGAAGGCACCGGACCCATTGATGATATATCGGCCCACAAAAGAAACCGTTCCGTATGGCTGCGCGTGGGCAAGACTGGCCTTCTGATGAATGAAAACCGATGGTTTTCATTCTGGCCGACACATGATCAATGAGTCCGAACCATGTTTCGCGCGGAGCTTTATCACGCAGACGATAAAATGTGGACCCCGAAATGTTGCATGGCCGCAGACCAGACTGCGCAGACGTGCCGTCTTTAAACAGATATCAGGTTATTGACCACTAACCGCCTGATCGAGTTTTCCCGGATCGCTATCTGCAAAGAAGGATTTAACCCCAATCTCGGGCGGCTGAAATTCGGGGACAAGACGCCCCATCAGTTCCAGCGTCTTGTGCGTATCACGCCTTGCTGCACTTTCACCAAGCTCGTCAAACACCTGCTTGATCAACGCATAATCAACAACACGCGGGGCCGCCAACATAACGCCGTCGGTTTCAGTCGGTTCTGGTGGCTCACCATCGTGGAACAATTCTTCGTAAAGCTTCTCGCCGGGACGTAATCCCGTTACCTTGATATCGATATCCTTGCCCGGACGCAGGCCCGACAGCAGGATCATCTGACGCGCCAGATCGATGATCTTGACCGGTCGCCCCATATCAAGAACGAATATCTTGCCGCCATCGGTGACACCATGCTTGCCAAGTTCGGCAGCCTGCAAAACAAGTTCCACCGCTTCGGCAATCGTCATGAAGTACCGCGTGATGCCTTCGTGCGTCACCGTCAACGGACCACCGGCCTCCAGCTGGCGGCGGAACAGGGGTACGACGGATCCGGTTGAGCCCAGCACATTGCCAAACCGAACCGTCACAAAACGTGTCGGGCCGCGCTGATCCGCTGGCAGCGTCTCAAGCGCCTGACAATAGCATTCCGCCAAACGTTTTGACGCCCCCATGACATTCGCCGGATTTACGGCCTTGTCCGTTGAAATCAGAACCATGGTGCCAACCCCGGCCGCACGGCATGCCTCGGCAACGTTGCGGGTGCCCAACGTATTGGTCAGAATACCTTCATTGGGATTATGTTCAACCAGCGGCACATGTTTGTAGGCTGCGGCATGAAAAACAATCTCCGGCTTTTGCTTTGCAAAAACCTGATCGATCCGGGTTCGATCACGAACATCGCCTAAAATACTTTCACGCGGAAGATCGGGATATTTTTCCGCCATCTCCATATCAATGGCATAAAGATTGTATTCCCCCGCATCCAGCAAGGTCAGACTTTCCGGACCATAGGCAGCAATCTGCCGCACCAGTTCCGAGCCGATTGATCCACCGGCACCGGTCACAAGCACCCGATGCCCGGCAATCATTTGACGAACCTTGTCTCGATCAAGGCGCGCCTGCGGACGGCCCAGCAAATCCTCGATCGCTACGGGGCGGATTTGCAGTGGGTCGGCAAGACCTTCCCGCAGATCATTCAACTTTGGCAGGCGCGCAAGGGTGATGCCCCTTTGCTCAGCAATCTCGACCCATTTCGTTATATCTTCGTGACGCAGTGCGTCACCGGTCAGAACCAACCGGCGCGGCAGCCCACGCTTGCTATTGGCGAGCTTGCCAAGGATCTCCTCAAGACGGTCTACGGTCGCAAGAACATCAACGCCGTGCATGTTGCGCCCAACGCGGCTATCGGTCAGCGAAACAATCCCGACAACATCAAACGGTGTATTTGCTGAACGACGCGTTTCGCGAATGAAGGCTTCCGCCTCGTCACCTGCACCAATCAACAGAACCGGCAAACGATGCGTCCCCTGCCGCAGCATTTCACGGGCAGAGGTTTTGTCCTTGGTGATCCGATAAATCAGCCGGGATCCCCCCAGCAGCGCCATTAAAAGGAACCACTGAATAATCGGTGTTGATCGCGGCAACCAGTCAAGCCGCGCGGTCAGGAACAACACAAGAAACAATACGCCAATGGCAACTGTTACCGCCTTGGCAATTCGCGTCAGATCGTTCAAAGACGCATAACGCCAAATCCCGCGATAAAGGCCAAAAAACCAGAAAGAGACTGCGGCGATAACGGTAAAGACTGATGCTGAAAACAGAATGTTCTGCGGATTATAAAAAACCACACCATCGCCCACGCGCAGATAAAGTGCTGCGGGCAATGAAACAGCTGCCATTGTCACATCATGGACAAAGGCAATCTGGCTACGTTGGAATAAACGCGACATTCGGTTCCTTACCGGAATACTGGTGTGGTTCATACTAGCCGCAAGCCTTTGGCAGGGACACGGTTTTTCTTTTCGCGTTCGGCCTGTGACAAGTCAAGCTATCCGAACGAGCGGCAATCAGGGCGAATGCGTTTTGACAGTCTTAACCGGCAAAAATTTCATTCCCGCAATCAGCAACACGACAATTATCGCAGCTATTGCCAACCGTTCAGATACGTCCGCATCTGTCGGCAAAAACACCACAAGGATCAGTGCCAGATTGGCAAGCATTATCAGGAATGAAACCCCAGCGTGGCTCATCCCACGCTGGGTCGCCTGTTGATAGAAATGCTCACGATGAGCATGCCAGACCTTTTCCCCCCGAAGCCCGCGCTTCATCAACGTAAAGGTTGCATCGACCAGATAGTATAATGGCAGGATCAAAGCTGGCATCCACGCACCACGTGCCGCCAGTTCAAGCAGCAACCAACCCAGAACAAACCCCAGCGGCACCGATCCGACATCCCCCAGAAACAGCTTCGCCGGATGCCAGTTCCAGATCAGAAATCCGGCCATGATCGCCAGAATACCAAGCCCGATATAACCAAGATCAATGAATTCAGGCAACGGCATCAAAAGCGCCAAAGCAAAAACGCCCGCGCCAATGGATCCCGCTTCGACCCCGGTAATGCCGTCAATCCCATCCATGAAATTGAAAAGATTAAGGAACCAGACCCAGGCAAGAACCACCAGAACACGATCCAGCCACATTGGCACCAGCCCTTGCAGGACAGGACTGTCAATCGCGAACACACCGACGATCACGGCAACGAACTGACAGGCAAAACGAATAGCAGGCGACAGATCATGTCGATCATCAAACCAGCTTAACATGCCAAGCGCCGCAGCCGCGGCGAGCATGACCCATTGAGGCAGATCAGCATTCCCCGACCATAAAAAAACCGCTCCGACCATGAACACCAAAAGCGGCGTCACGGCCAATCCGCCACCGCGCGGGGTTGGCACCGCGTGACTGGAACGATGATTGGGCATATCAAGAATCGCCTTGCGCCGCAGATAAAGCAACACCGCCCAGGTCAGCAACATAGAGCCGATCAGAAAGCAGCCGGAAAAAATCGCAAGTGCGGCAAAAGACATCTGTAACGCCCGTTCCGTTCAAATCATCCGTCTGGATTACCGGGCACTCGTCCCCATCGCAAGGCTTTTAAGTAGCCGACAAACCATATCCAGCAGGCCAGCCATGCCAGAAATCGCGCGGCTAAGTGCTTTACAGCCCCCCAAAGGGCGCTTACTTACAAGCCACAACCCGAAACCGGAGATATTCCTTTGACAGAACGCCGCGCCCGTCCGGACAACCGCCACGCGCCACACCATAGCCAACCGGCCGATCTTCCCGATCCACGGATGCTGGCGCTCAAAACCCTGCAGGAGCTGCGCGGGGGGGAAGTCACACTGGACGAGCTTCTGTCAAAACACGGGTTTGGTCTGCCGTCACTGGATCGCAATTTTTTGCGTCAATTGCTCGGCACGACATTGCGCCATCTCGGTGAAATTGATGCCATGCTCGCCCCACGCTATCACCCGCCACAAGATCGCACCGCCGCACGACTGACCAATATCCTGCGTCTGGGTGTTGCCCAGCTGTTTTTCATGGATACAGCCGATCATGGTGCAGTTGACAGCACGGTTAATCTGGCGCGCGATGCAGGACTTCATCGGTACACCAAACTGATCAATGCCGTCTTGCGCGGCTTGCAGCGCGACGGCTTTGAATGGCCTGAAAATGTCGAAGACTGGCAATTGAATGTTCCGGCATGGCTGCGCGGATCATGGAAAAAGGCCTATGGCGCGGACGTGGCCCAGGGCATTGCACAGGCAAGCCTTGGCTATGCCATGCTTGATCTTTCGATCAAAGACCCGGCCGAGGCCGCCGAATGGGCGGAAAAAATGGACGGTATCGTCCTTCCAACCGGCACGGTCCGGCTTGAAGGCGGGCGTCGCATCCGCAACCTGCCGGGCTATAAAGACGGCAAATGGTGGGTGCAGGACGCGGCGGCATCCATCCCGGCCAAACTGTTTTCGGCTCACAAGGGCAAAACCATTTATGATCTCTGCGCTGCACCGGGCGGAAAAACCATGCAGCTTGCGGCTTTCGGTGCACAGGCCATTGCCGTTGATAAATCCGAGGGCCGCCTGAAACGCGTCTATGAAAACCTTGAACGGGTTGAACTCGGTGCCGCTGTTGTTATCGGGGACGCCACCGATCTGGCCCCTGATACGCCACGTGCCGATGCGGTTTTGCTTGATGCGCCTTGTTCGGCAACCGGCACCATTCGCCGCCATCCCGATATTTTGCTGCGTCAGAACGACAAACTGATGCGATCACTTTTGCCGATCCAGACCAAGCTGCTTAATCAGGCTGACAAGCTTCTGAATGTTGGTGGCGAGCTGATCTATTGCACCTGTTCGCTTCAGCCCGAAGAGGGCGAGCATCAGGTCAAATCGTTCCTGGCCGACCACCCCAATTACGAACGCAAGCCGATTACCGCCGACGAACTGGGCGGTTGGAGTGAGGCCATCAACGATGCCGGTGAATTGCGCATCCTGCCGCTACATATGCAGGAATATGGCGGGATCGATGGTTTCTTCTGCGCACGTCTGGTCAAGAAATCCTGATTGGTATCTTAAACGATACAGATCAAGACAGCCATTCGCCCCGCTTGGGTGACAGGACCGCGTTTTTGGGGTATGAGAACCGCGAAATTCCCATATCCCAACCCGCTTCAGGACCTTTGCCGCGCCATGACCGCATCAAACGCCATTAAAATCGCACCTTCGATCCTTTCCGCCGATTTCGCCCAGCTGGGTGTTGACGTCCGCGCGGTTGATGCCGCTGGCGCAGACTACATCCATATCGATGTCATGGATGGTCATTACGTGCCCAACATCACCATCGGCCCGGATGTGGTCAAGGCACTGCGCCCGCATAGCGACAAGGTGTTTGACGTTCACCTGATGATCGCACCGGTCGATCCCTATATCGAAGCCTTCGCCAATGCCGGATCCGACATCATCACCATCCATGCCGAAGCAGGCCCGCACCTGCATCGTTCGCTGCAGCTGATCAAGTCGCTGGGCAAAAAAGCCGGGGTGTCGCTGAACCCGTCAACGCCGGAAAGCGTCATCGAATATGTCATGGACATGGTTGACCTTGTTCTGGTCATGACCGTCAACCCCGGCTTTGGCGGCCAGAAATTCATTCCAAGCCAGCTTGAAAAAATCAAACGCATCCGCAAGATGATCGACGCGACCGGACGCGATATCGACCTTGAAGTCGATGGTGGCGTAAACCCGGAAATCGCGCCCAAGGTGATCGAAGCCGGGGCAAACGTTCTGGTCGCCGGTTCCGCGACCTTCAAAGGCGGCCCATCCGAATACGCCAACAACATCAAAGCCATTCGCGGCAACTGAGCCCGGCGGACTGCTTTATCTGGCAATTCAGAAATGAATAGGGTCGGCGCAAAAATTCCCGACCCTATTCATATATGTATCACCTGAAGTCAATTCCGGGAATGGCTGCAACATCAAAAATCGATGCAACGGCCCTTGTTTTCCCAATCACCAAATCGGGTCGGCTCGGGGCCTTTGGGCCCGCCGATTTCGCGCTGTTTTGCAGCAGCTTCCTTAGCGGCCTTGGCTTCGGCCAGCGCATTGATTGCATCCTGTGACAGAACAGGTGCCATGTCTGCACCGGCAATGGCTTCATTCTTTTCTTCCGAGGTTTTCGGTTCTGCCTTTTCTTTTGGCACCTCGTGAATGACGGTTTCGCGGAACTTTCCGGCCATCCTTATTCTCCGGTTGTCGGGACTGCCCGATGGAACTGTTATCCCAGAAATAGCCCGCCTGCACCGTCGGGGCAAGTTATAGGGCAGCAATATCTGGCAGGATTTCCAAAATCCGTTCGATTTCAGCAGCTTGGGATTTCAACGAGAAAATCCATCAAATATGCAGACAGCCATTTATCCGAAACTGGCTCTTTCCCCCCTGCACGAAAGCCGCTATTTCAGGCAGACGAGCAAACCAAGGAGAAACCATGCGTCCAATTCCCCAGCGTATCGCCGAAGAACTTTCATGCCGGCCGGAACAGGTCATTGCCACCATCGAGATGCTCAATGAGGGCTCCACCGTTCCATTCATTGCGCGCTACCGCAAAGAAAAAACCGGCGGCCTTGATGATACCCAACTTCGTACGCTGGAAGAACGCCTGCGCTATCTGACCGAACTGGAAGAACGCCGTTCAAGCGTGCTTGAAAGCATCCGCGAACAGGAAAAGCTGACGCCGGAACTTGAAAAGGCCATCAACGAGGCCGACACCAAAACCCGCCTTGAAGATTTGTACCTGCCCTACAAGAAAAAGCGCCGCACCAAGGCCCAGATCGCTCGCGAAGCCGGGCTGGAGCCGCTGGCGGATGATCTGTACGGCAATCCGAACCTTGATCCGGAAACAGAGGCCGCAAAATATGTCGATGCTGAAAAAGGCGTCGAAGATACCAAGGCCGCCCTTGATGGTGCGCGTCAGATCCTGATGGAACGCTTTGCCGAGGATGCCGATCTGGTCGCCAAGCTGCGCGACCTTTTGTGGAATGATGGCGAAATCAGTGCCAGCGTGATCGATGGCAAACAGGCTGAAGGTGCCAAGTTTTCCGACTATTTCGAACATTCCGAAAAAATCAAAACCTGCCCGTCGCATCGCGCACTGGCCCTGTTCAGGGGACGCAACGAAAACATCCTGCAACTTAAACTGACCCTGGGGGCCGCCGACGAAGACCGCCCGCGCACCGAGCAGGGCCGGGCCGAGATCATGATTTCCGCCCATGTCGGGATTGCCGACCGTGGCCGTGCCGCAGACAAATGGCTGGTGGATACGGTTCGCTGGACCTGGCGGGTCAAACTGTCGCTATCCATCGAACTTGATTTGTTCGGCACCCTTCGTGACAGCGCCGAAGAAGACGCGATCAAGGTGTTTGCCGATAACCTCAAGGACCTGCTGCTGGCCGCACCGGCCGGGCAGAAGGCCACCATGGGTCTTGATCCGGGGGTGCGTACCGGTGTCAAGGTTGCCGTGATCGATGCCACCGGCAAGATGGTTGATACCGCAACCGTTTACCCGTTCCAGCCACGCAATGACGTCGAAGGGGCGCTGAATACACTGGCGGCCCTTGCCGCCCGCCACAAGATCGAACTGATCGCGATTGGCAATGGCACCTATTCGCGTGAAACCGATGAGCTTGCCGGTCAGTTACTCAAACGCTTCCCGGCCCTTAAGGCGACCAAGGTCATCGTCAACGAATCCGGCGCATCGATTTATTCCGCGTCACAATTTGCCGCCGAAGAATTCCCCGATCTGGATGTGTCGCTGCGTGGCGCGGTATCCATCGCCCGCCGCCTGCAGGACCCGTTGGCGGAACTGGTGAAGATCGAACCAAAATCCATTGGTGTCGGGCAGTATCAGCACGACGTATCGGAAACCAAACTGGCCAAATCGCTCGATGCCGTGGTCGAGGATTGCGTAAACGGCGTGGGGGTTGACCTTAATACCGCGTCTATTCCGCTTCTGACCCGTGTTGCCGGACTTTCGGAAACACTGGCGCGCAATATTGTCGGTTATCGCGATATCAATGGCGCGTTCCGGTCGCGTGCGGACTTGCGCAAGGTCGAACGTCTGGGCCCCAAAGCGTTCGAACAATGTGCGGGATTTTTGCGCATCCGCGGCGGTGAAAACCCGCTGGATGCATCGGCCGTTCACCCGGAGGCCTATAAACTGGTGGAACGTATCAGCACGCGTTCCAACAAACCGCTGGCAGAGCTGATTGGCGACTCGCCCTTCATCAAAACCCTGCGCCCGGATGACTATGCCGATGATGTGTTCGGGGTTCCGACGATCCGCGACATTCTGGCCGAGCTTGATAAACCCGGCCGCGATCCGCGCCCGGAATTCAAAACCGCGAAATTCACCGATGGTGTGAACGAGATCAAGGACCTTAAAACCGGTATGAAGCTTGAAGGTACCGTCACCAACGTCACCAATTTCGGGGCGTTCGTGGATATCGGTGTCCACCAGGACGGGTTGGTGCATATTTCACAACTGGCCGACAAATTCGTTTCCGACCCGCGTGAAGTCGTCAAGGCAGGCCAGATCGTGTCGGTTACCGTCATGGAAGTCGATGCTCCGCGCAAACGTATCGGCCTGTCGATGAAATCAGCACCGGACTATGAAGGCACCCGTGAAAAGCGTACCGAGTCCCGTGGCAATCAAAGCAATCCCGGCCATCAGGCCCGCGGCAACACCGGGCGAAACAACCAGCACGGCGGAAATTATCAAAGCAGTCCGCGTAACAATCAAGGCAGTGCCGGAAATGACGGTGGTGCGATGGCCGCCGCACTCAAGGCCGCGATGGAACGCCGAAAGTAATAATTTCATAAAAATTTCGCGCACGATCTGATTGTAGAAAGCCCCCTAACCTTTTGTTCAGGGGGCTTTTTACCTGTGACCGATGGAAAATCGAAACATTCGGCACGGAAATGCCGCATTTGCGCCGCCATTTTCCCGTCTTCACCGCGCATCTTTACTTCACCAAAAAGAAGCGCGAGGAAACAACATGTTTAGATCTTTGCGCAGCAAGCCGGTTGTAATCGCCCTCGTCGGAGTTTTGACAGTGACGACAGCCGCACTGGCTGCAATCCGCGTCGCACCGAAAGCGACCACCGACAGTGTCACCATCCATGCTGATCAGCCGAAAGGCGAAGTCATCCTGTCCTTTCAGGACGGATCGATTGCGCTGAACAAAGATTGCGGCTCTTTTCCGTGCCGTATCGATATTTCCCGCCTGCAAAAGGGGGAATATGACGTGATGATCCGCAATGGCACCGATATTCAGAACATGGTCAGCCTTTATAAGGAATAGCGGGCTGACCGGTTATCCGGCTCGGGGTACATGACGCCCGATAACAGAAGCCTGTCGGGCAGACATTCGCAGAATTCAAAATATTTTCGCATCCATGGAACGATGCGCGCCTCAGCTTGTTTAAAGGGTATGAAATATCGCAAAGCCGTCCAAGGCATTGCGCGCTGCTTCCTTTGTCCTAGATAAAGGCCGAGGATTAAGACCACGAGGTTTTCCATCATGCCCGTTTCCAAACCAGCCAAAAGACAGTGATCATCCATAGCAACAAGTTTTCCAACAGGTTGCATGGGATTTTCACTTTTACGGCAGGTGGTAATGGGGATATGTTGCGGAAGCCCTGTGCTGACCGCACAAACCAATAACGAAAGTCGAGGATCTGTATCATGGCTCTTGAACTCCCTGCACTCCCCTATGCCTATGACGCGCTTGCACCGGTCATGTCGGCTGAAACCCTTGAGTTTCACCATGACAAACACCACAACGCCTATGTTGTGAACGGCAACAAGCTGCTCGAAGGTTCCGGCCTTGAAGGCAAGTCGCTCGAAGAAATCGTTGTTGCATCCTATGGCGATGCATCCAAAGCCGGCCTGTTCAACAACGCTGCCCAGCACTGGAACCATATCGAGTTCTGGCAGATGATGAAGAAAAATGGCGGCGGCAACATTCCGGGCGAACTGGAAAAGAAAATCGTTGAAGATTTCGGCTCTGTCGATGCCTTCAAGGAAGCCTTCATTCAGGCTGGCGTGACCCAGTTCGGTTCGGGCTGGTGCTGGCTGGCACTTGATAAATCCGGCAAGCTGGTCGTGACCAAAACCCCGAACGCGGAAAACCCGCTGGTTCACGGTCAGACCCCGCTGCTCGGTTGCGATGTCTGGGAACACTCCTACTACATCGATTACCGCAACGCGCGCCCGGACTATGTCAAAGCGTTCATCAACGACCTGGTGAACTGGGAATATGTTGCAGAACGTTTCTCCAAAGCTGGCTGATTAGACCCAAAGCTTTGAGATTGAATTTAAAAGCGGCCCTGATGCGGGCCGCTTTTTTTATGAGCCAAACATCAAGCTTTTGGTCACTTTCCAAGCACACTCGGTATATTGGTCACCTCAGTACCAATATAATATGCTCCGTCAAACGGATGAAGGACCTCCTGCTAGCAGGAAACCAAGCCCGTCCTTTGTCATAAATCTACCTTTATATATTAGTTGATCATTATTCAACCTATGATTATATTTAAATCCCGATAAACGCCTTAGAGGGATCAGCCATGCCTATAAAATTCAAAAAGTTGCGTGAAGCTGCCACCGTAACAATCATTCTAGCATTCACAAATACCGGGATGCTGAGCCAGGCAACCGCTCAAACTAAAAACCCTACCCTTGCAGTAATTCCAGCCGGTTTTAATTTTCCAACACCTGGATACGTCATCCAGCAATGGATAACAAATGCAGGATCAAGCGACACAACCGTCTCAGCTGCCGGATTAAAAAACATCCGCGATCATGGATGGGATTTATGGAATGGGATGACGCAAATGACGGGCATTAGTTCCGGTGGCGCGACGATTGCAGAAATCGAAGTTCCAATCTGGACCACCTGGCCGGACCAAACGCAGGCGCTAAAACCGATATTCTCCAAATCAGGTGCTAGCGAATTACTATTTGAACTCTCGCAAGAAACCGCCATGCGCCGACCAAAGCAATTCAAACACCTAAAAAAGGCAGAAGTAAAAGCCAAAGCCGACACTGCCGCCGCCCCCGAGATTGTGTATACATTGGAGACAGAACGATTTAACAGAACCTGGGTAATTTCGGCGAATACACCTCAGATTGTGCCCTTTGGACAAGGCATTTATTCCATTCTGGGTAAAGCCAACATTGACAATTATGCCAACGATTTCCCGGCCAGCTATTCCCCTGGAGCAAAAGCGATTCTCGACTTCGATGCCCGAGCGATAGAGACCAAACCGGTATATTACGCCCTGAAAAGCAAGGGCACATCCATCATGCCCTATTGGCAGGGAACCAGTTCATCGGCCACAACAAATACAACCAATCCCGTACCGGAAACATGGAAAACCTGTGTCATCATTGATGCAGAAAATACAGCGACAACCGGTATGCGCGTAGCCACGGCAAATGAACAAAATGGTGCCTATGCCGCACCGGGCTTGCAATGCGCAAGCTATCTTTATGCTCCGATTGGTATGGTGTTTGTGCAAAGCCTGACCGCACTGGAAGCAGCCGCATTCGAAGGACAACCAGACATTAAGGCAGGCGACTTCGGTGCGCTTATGGCTATGCATGTCAACAGCAAGGAAACCGATTCCTGGACCTGGCAGACATTCTACTGGCAGGGGGATCCGTCTTTTGAAACCAACAGTCCAGGCAGCCTTGAGGGTCAACCATCTTCACTCGGCGCGCCTTGGTCAAGCTATGCAATGTGTACTGCCTATGATCAAAGCTATGATCGCGGTGCAACCATGAACCTTTGCTATAACCCGTATCTGGAAACAAGCCCCGGAATCCCCGATGGTATCCAGTCAAACTGCGTAAGCTGTCATGGCTCTGCCAATGTTGCGGCACAAGGCACAGAAAACCCGCCCAGCTATCCGTCAAACTATGACAAACTGATTGATTTTGGCGGATCAGAGTTCAAAGGCGTCATGAAAACTGACTTCTCCTGGACTATTGCCGACCAACAGTAACACAGCGGAAAATATGAAAAAGGAGCCCTGCAAGCACTCAGCGGGACTCCTTTTATCATCGTAAATTATCCGACGAGATCAGATATCGAACTTGATACCCTGCGCCAGCGGCAGTTCGCGGGAATAGTTGATCGTGTTGGTCGCACGGCGCATATAGCCTTTCCATGCGTCCGAACCCGATTCACGACCGCCACCGGTTTCTTTTTCGCCGCCAAAAGCACCGCCGATTTCCGCACCCGACGGGCCGATATTGACGTTGGCGATACCGCAATCCGAACCAACGGCTGACAGGAACAGTTCGGTTTCACGCAGATCGGTCGAGAATATGCAGGATGACAGGCCCTGTGGCACACCGTTCTGAAGCGCAATGGCTTCTTCAAGCGTTTCATAGGTCATGACATACAGGATCGGCGCAAAGGTCTCGTGGCGCACGGTTTCGGTCTGCGACGGCATTTCGACAACCGCCGGGGTGACGTAATAGGCATTCGGATACTGATCGGCCAACACGCGTTCACCGCCATGCACTTTACCGCCGTCTTTCTTGGCATTGGAAAGCGCGGTCTGCATGTTGTTAAAGCTGTCCTCGTCAATCAGCGGACCGACAAGCGTGCCATCGGCAAGCGGATCACCGATTTTGACAGACTTGTAGGCAGCAACGATTTTCGGCAGCAATTCGTCTTTGACGTCTTTGTGGACAATCACGCGACGCAAGGATGTGCAACGCTGACCACATGTCCCAACCGCCGAGAAGACCACCGCGCGCACGGTCATATCAAGGTCGGCAGACGGGGTCACGATCATCGCATTGTTGCCCCCCAGTTCCAGGATGGTCCGGCCAAAACGTTCCGCCACACGCGGTGCAACTTCGCGGCCCATACGGGTTGAACCGGTTGCCGAAACAAGTGCGACATCATGGCTGTCGGTAAGGGCTTCGCCAATGCTGCGATCACCGATCACCACCTGATGCAGGCCTTCGGGGGCATCACCGAATTTCGCCAATGCCTTTTCAAAGATTTTCTGGCAGGCAAGCGCCACAACCGGGGTTTTTTCCGACGGTTTCCAGATCACCGAGTTGCCGCAAACCAATGCAAGGGCTGTGTTCCATGACCAGACGGCAACCGGGAAGTTAAACGCGGAAATGACGCCAACAACACCCAACGGGTGCCAGTTTTCCATCATTTTATGGCCCGGACGTTCGGACGCGATGGTCAAACCGTAAAGCTGACGGGACAGGCCGACGGCGAAATCGCAGATATCGATCATTTCCTGAACTTCGCCAAGACCTTCCTGATAGATCTTGCCGCATTCCAGCGACACCAGACGCCCCAGCGGTTCCTTGGCTGCGCGCAGTTCTTCACCCAGAAGACGGGCCAGTTCACCGCGACGCGGGCCGGGCACCTGACGCCACTGGGTAAATGCCTTTTTCGAACGCGCAATGATGTCGTTCATTTCCGACGGATCGGTTTCGGCAACAGCCGCAATTTCAGAACCGTCAACCGGGGTCTGAACCTTAAGCGTACCATTGGAAATCTCGGCCTCGGACAGGCCCAGTTCAGTCAGAATGTTTTTGAAACTCACGGTTAAGCTCCCTTCTTTTTGAGTTTTACGGCAATCACGACCGGTCATCCGCATCCGACACCGCTGCCAGTTTTGGCAACACCTTGCCGATGATGGCAAAGGCTTCATCGACCTGTTCGAACGGAATGGTCAGCGGGGCCAGAAGGCGCACCACATTGGCGTGTTCACCACTTGGCATCAACAATAGCCCGCTCGCACGGGCCAGTTGCAATAATGTTTGCAGTCGTTTTGGCGACGGGGTGCCGTCATCTGCAATCAGTTCAAAGGCGCGCATCGCACCAATACCGCGCATCGCACCGATCACATGCCCACCGGGCAAATCGCGCAGCCAGGCAATATGGGTGGCATATTTTTCGCCAAGCTGCCTGGAACGGTGCAAAATATCGTCTTTTTCCAGCACTTCAAACACACCGGTCGCCGCCGCACAGGCCACCGGATTACCGGAATAAGTCCCACCCAGGCCACCGGGCATCAGGGCATTCATCACATCTTCGGCCCCCGTGATCGCCGCCAGCGGAAAACCACCGCCAATACCCTTGCCCATCACGATAATATCGGGGCAGACATTGGCATGTTCGATGGCAAACATCTTACCCGTCCGGCCAAAGCCCGACTGGATTTCATCAGCGATCAGAACCATGCCATTGGCATCACAAAGACGGCGCAGTTCGACAAGAAAGGCCGCGTCGCACGCCCGAAAACCGCCCTCGCCCTGCACAGGTTCGATCACCACGGCACCGATGCTTCCGGGGTCAACCGATAAGGCAAACAATCTGGCGATGGCATCCATTGCATCGGCCACTGATACACCGGTTTCACGGCAGGGATATGGCAAATGGTAAACCGGCCCCGGAAGCGGCCCCAATCCGGTCTTGTAGGGTTTGGTTTTACCCGTCAGCGCAAGGGTCGCAAGCGTTCGGCCATGAAACGCGCCTTCGAAAGCAATAACACCGGTCCGGCCGGTAAAGGCACGGGCAAGTTTCAGGGCATTTTCCATCGCCTCCGCCCCGGAATTGGTTAGCATCGATTTTGCCGGACCTTCAATCGGGCAGTTTTGCGCCAGCCAATCGGTTACCGCGACATAAGGTTCATGGGGCAACGCGTTAAAGCACGAATGGGTAAACCGTTCGCACTGCGCCGCCACACGGGCCATGACGACCGGATTGCGATGGCCGGTATTCAATACCCCGATCCCGCCGATGAAATCGATATAACGATTGCCATCGATATCCCAGGCTTCGGCATTCAGCGCCCGATCCAGATAAATCGGGTGCAGAGTACGAATACCATTTGAAACACTGTGTTTCTGGCGTGCCGTGACAGTGGCGGCGTCCATCACGGCATCAGATGTCTGGTTGGTCATATCGTCACGGGGCATGTGGGGTTGCTCCGGCTTTCATCGTTAAGATATTGATTTCGAACGTTCGTTTCGAAATCGATTTAAATCACGTTCAGTTCCAGAACCGGGGCATTGTCACGAATGCGCTCATATCCGAACACGGACATATCAAGTGTTTGGTAGTGGCCCGCAACGATCAGTTCTGAAAGACCACGGCCAACTGCCGGGCTTTGCTGCAATCCATGGCCCGAAAATCCATTGGCAAAGAAGAAGTTCTTTACCTCGGGATGCGGACCGATGATCGCGTTCTGATCAAGCAGGTTATAGGAATAATGCCCGGCCCAGGCATTGACCATCTTGATCGCCTCGAACCGTTCACACCGCTCGTAAAGCCCCGGCCAGATAATTTCGTCAAACAGGCTGTAATCGACGTCAAAATCCCAGCATTCCGGGTCACGATCCGCAGGCGGCGCAATGCCGGTAATGAAAAGATCGCCTTCGGGACGGACATAAAGGCCACTTGGATCAATCAGCATCGGACAGGCCGCGTTAATGTCGGCCGCATCCCGGCAATCAAACACAAAGATACACCGTTTGCGCGGCTCCACCGGGATTTCAAGCCCCGCCATGCGGGCAACTTTTGACCCACCGGTTCCCGCTGCATTAATCAGCGCCCCGCAGCCAAACCGCCGTCCGTCTTTCAGAACCACACCCGTGACCTGATTGCCATCGCGCAGCACTTCGACGACTTCGCCGTCGATATAATCAGCCCCCTGACGGCGGGCCTGTTTGCGGAAGGATTGCATCAGGGAATAGGCATCAAACCAGCCTTCCCCGGTGCGGCCCCAGCAGGCCGCCGCCAGATCGGATGTGTTCATCCACGGATATTTGGCGGCCAGTTGATCGGGCTCCATCCAGACGATATCAGCCCCCAGCTTGGTCTGGGTTGCGTGGTTATGTCGCAGGATATCGCGGCCGGACTCGGTCGCCAGAACCAGATAGCCCTTTTCATGGAAGGAAATATCGACGTCGGGATCAAGATCACGTTTCAGATTACGCAGGAATTCAATGCCAAAACCCGACATTTCAATGTTGATCGGGGTCGAAAACTGCTGACGGATCGATGCCGCCGACAGGGTTGTCGAACAGAATTCATAATTCGGGTCTTTTTCAATGACCAGAACCCGGCCCTTGAAATCATCCCGGCCGGTCAAAAACCACGCGGCGGAGCTTCCGATAACCGCCCCGCCAACAATGATGACATCATAATTTTCGTCCATTGAACCCATGATCGCCTATCACCCGATAGAATGTTTTGAAACCGGAACGGTATAACCCGTTCCGGCATTCCGGTCTTTTTGCTTCCTTATGCCGCCTTGCTTCCGGCGGTCATCTTAAAGATGCCCTGTGCATTGCTGCTGTCAAATCGAAGATCCAGTTTTTGCTCCCCGGTCGTCTCGTCACGCACGTGATCACGGCTGATGAATTCATAGAAGGAACCGGGCACATCGCGGGTCACCAGATCGCCATTGGCATCACGCATCTGACGCAGAACACGGGTTGCCTTGAACGCGGTCTGACGCACCGATCCGGTGCTGGAAATCTCGACCTTCTCCTTCATCGGGCGGCCTTTGGCGCGCTGTTCGTCGGCGACCGCCTCGATATCGTCAACCCGATCCGTTGCGTGGTTGAATGCATTGCCTTCGGTTGAAATCCACGCCATTTCGGCGGATTCAGCCAACAGTATTTCGTAATCGGCCTCGGCTACCGGGCCGTGCTGCGCCCCAAAGCATTTGACCAGAACCGGCAGAAGCTTGGTCGCATCGGCAAAGCCGATATTGCCGTTAGCAGCCAGTTGATCCAGCAGGACCTTGGCACCGGGCGACAGCGGATCAACCGATTTGCCAACCGTATTGGCAACCGCCTGCTGAAAGGCAGGGCTGAATTCTTCGACATGAAGTTCGGACACAAAGAACTGCGCGATCAGTTCCGGTTCATCTGCATGACAAAACGCCCGGCCCGTCATTTTCAAACGCGACAACGGGTAAAGACCGGCAATATCGAACCCAAGCGGGGCAAGGATGCGTGCCATGGCAACATGACCGCGCGGCAATGCGCCGGTTGCCGGGCCATCGACGGTACGAATGGCACCATGATCGAAAATGATCGGCTCGCCCGCGGCCAGTTTATCCTCGGAATAGGCTTTGCCTTCGGGAACGGCTTCCAGAAGACCATCAAACAGGATCATGTTAAGCGCCTGCGCCATCGTCAGGCGGCTGACTTTTCCGGCCTCATTCGCAGGATCGGCCAAAAGCCGGTCATTCACATCAATCATCCGAAACAGATAATCGGCCTTTGTCTCGCCAATAACGGCCTTAAGCACCGCGCCAAGCTGGCTGTTCAAGGGGGATTTAACTGGCTGGGGCATTTCTGCCTCTCCTTCCGTAATATTATCAATTACCCGATCAATTTTACTGTCCGGAAGGATCATGTGGTGGCACGAGGGGTTCCGAACCATTGAAATGCTAAGACTTGGCAGGAATTCTAACAAACGATATATTCGCACCATATCATTCCATTTGGTAATGAACTTGGGGATCAAAACACATGCGTCGCGTCCTGCCGTCCCTCACTGCCCTGCAATTTTTCGAAAGCTCCGCCCGGCATCTCAGCTTTACCCGTGCGGCAGAGGAACTGAACGTGACGCAAAGCGCGATCAGCCGCCAGATCCGCGCACTTGAGGAATATCTGGGCCGGGATCTTTTTCGTCGGGTGAAAAAGCGCCTGAAACTGACCGCGGCGGGCGAAGCCTATGCCGCGCAGGTGCGCGACCTTCTCGACCGGGCAGAAGCCGCAACCCTGCAGGTCATGGCCTATTCCGACGCGGGCGGGATGCTGAATGTCGGCACATTGCCGACCTTTGGCGCGCGCTGGCTGGTGCCGCGACTGGGGGATTTCAAAACCACATGGCCCGATATCCAGCTTAACCTGATCACCCAGACCCGCGAATTCAACTTCACCCGCGAAGGCATCGATATCGCCATCCATTTTGGCGAGGACAACATGCCCGGCTGCGTGTTTCACCGCCTGATGGGCGAAACCCTGATTGCGGTTTGCGCGCCCAAAATCCTTAAGGAAAATGACGATCTGCCGATTGCACGTGAACGGGTCCGCAATTGCACCCTGTTGCAACATTCCACCCGTCCCCGTGCCTGGCAGGACTGGCTGGCCGCAACCGGTGTTGCGGTTGTGGATGAACTGGCCGGTCCCAGGTTTGAACATTTCCATATGGTCATCCAGGCCGCCGTCGCCGGACTGGGGCTGGCCCTTCTGCCGGAATTTCTGGTGCGCGAAGAACTTGATAACGGGCGGCTTGTCGCCCCGTTTGACGTATCGATCCCCAACCGGCACGCCTATTACGTTGTTTACCCCGAAGAAAAGGAAAACAACTTTGCGGTTCGGGCCTTCCGCGACTGGATCATCGCGACATGCAGGGTGGAATCAGCACAATCAAACGCCGCATGACATCCTTCAACGGATATATCCCGACAACGAATTTTATTGCCGATTGAATCCACGCCCCCTAAAGTTCCCATCCATATGTATAAGAGCCGCCATTCAGGCGGTCAGGCAGGGGCATCCGTTGCAGGATGTTCAGACAGGGGTGGCCCTTCGGGGAATGACTGGGGTATAGGGAAATGGTTGTGTCACAACTGGAAAACCGTCTGGCGATTTACAACATCCTGCCGGAAACATTTGGTGCCCTCCGCAAGGCATCAGGACTGATCCACGATAAATCGGCCCAACGCGCCGAGACATTTTACCGGACCATTAGCCAAAGCGAAGATCTGAAATCCGATCCCCTTTCAGACGCCACCATTACATCCCTGATAAAAACGCTTCAAAACCACTGGACCCAGTTGTTTGACGGCAAGGTCGACGAAAATTTCGTCAAACAGGCCAACCGGATCGGCCAGACCCACGAAACCCACGGCATTACCCCAAAGCTTTACATCGCGACCTACAATGCGATCACCGATGCCCTGATCGAGGCCATCATAACCCGCTTTCGCTGGAACGCCGGTCAGGCGGCAAACATCGTCACCTCGCTGACATCAGTCATGCTGCTCGATATCGAACTGACGCTGACCGCCTATTGCGATGCCAGTGCCGTCAAACGCCATAATGCATCGGAAAATGCCTTCGCCGATCAGCAGCTTGATCGCACAATGGAACTGTCGGTTGCGATCAATCAAAGTGCCGTATCCAATGCCCGCATGATGAATGTCATCGAAGACGTTGATCGCAAGGCGCAATCGATTTCGGCTGCCATCGATCAGATGGTTTCCGGCATCAGTCACATCGCCGAAAATGGCCGGGCTGCTGCCGATAACGCGACCGATGCCATCACCGCCACCCGCAACGGCCAGCAAACCGTCAGGGAAGCTGTCGGCAGCATGGATGACATCGCACATGCGGTGTCGGACGCATCTGGCCGGGTCGATGCCCTGGCCGAGGCATCGGAAAAAATCGGCGAGATTGTCGCCTCCATCGAAGCAATTGCCGCCGAAACCAACCTTCTGGCGCTCAACGCTACAATCGAGGCCGCCCGCGCGGGCGAAGCCGGCAAGGGTTTTGCCGTCGTCGCGGGCGAGGTCAAGGCCCTTAGCCAGCAGACCGCACGCGCGACCGAGGAAATCCGCAGCCGCATCGTTAACCTGCAAGGCGAAACACAGGGCATCGTCGATGCCATGGCACGCGGCAATGATGCCGTCTCACGCGGGCAGAATGTGATGAATGATGTTGCCCGCGAAATGGGTGACATCGGCAGCAAGATGGAAGACACCACACGCCGCATTGCCGATATTTCAACCATCCTTGATGAACAGAACAAGGCAACCGATGCCGTCCGCGATGGCATTACCGGTATCGCAGGGCAAACCGGCGGGCAGGTTGCGGCAATCCGCTCGGCCATTGGTGTTATCGGTCAGGTCGAAGGCCTGATCGAAACACAGGTTTCCGAACTGGTTCAGTATGAAATTCCGAACCGCACCATACGAAGTGCCCGCGCCGAACATGCCGTGTTCTTCAAATCCGTTGCCGAATTGCTCGCCGGACTGGGCAGCAGTGCCGATATCCAGATGGGCGATGCCAAAACCTGCCGGTTTGGCAAATGGTATGACAGCCCGGCATCAAAACCGTTCCGCCATCTGCCGTCTTTCGACGCGATCCGGGCACCGCATCTGGCACAACACGAAGCCGGTCATGCGGCAATCACGGCCTTCAGGAACCGCGATATTATTGCCGCGGAAACGGCCTTCGCCCGCATGGAAACTGCGACCCGTGAAGTCCTGCAGAAACTCGATCAACTGGCAAACGAAGCGCGCAATATCACACCACTCGCCGAAGCCGCCGAATAGCCGGCCACGTAAAAAGACCCGAACAGCTTGAAACCTTATCCACCGATCTTGCTGGCAGATCCCGCACGAAGGGCTGCAATCATCTGAATGCACACAATCACGAACAGGAAGGACAAGGCCGCCTCCCAGTTGCCAAGCAGGTCATGCAGGGCTCCAAACAAAACCGGACCGACCGCGGCCAGCAAATAACCAACCGACTGACACATCCCCGACAATCGCGCCGAGGTTTGCGGGTCCGCCCCGCGGATACCCACCAGCGTCAATGCGATGCTGATCATCGCCCCCTGGCCAAGCCCCATGCAGAACGCCCAAAGATAGGGAAGCTCGGTCGTGGCAAAAACAAACCCCGGAATGCCGATCATCAACGGAACATGCAAAATGACCATCGCCAGTTTCTTGTTGGCGATTTTCGAATAGATCAGCGGTGCGGCAAACGCCGCCGGAATGCCAAACACGTTAAAGATCGTCAGAAGGGTTGCGGCCTCCCCCTCGGAAATGCCGCTATCGATGAAGACCTTCGCGACCCAGGCCGTGCCGGTATAAAACATCAGCGACTGGCACCCGAAAAACAGCGCAAGCCACCATGCCTCGGCATTTTTCCACAGTGAAACCTGTGTGACAGAAACGGGTGCCGGGCCCTTATGTCGATAACGCAACATTGGCAACCACAACAGGAAGGCAAGGGCGGCAAACACCGCCCAGATCCCCAATGAATAACGCCAATCACCATCCGCCGCATTTCGTATCGGAATTGCAACGAATGCCGCAACAGTCGCACCGGTCGACATTGTAAAGGTGTAAAGCGCTGTAATCAAAGCAACACGGGTCGGGAAACTGCGCCGCACCAGCGACGGGGTCAGCACGTTTAAAACGGCAATCGCCGACCCCAGAATGATCGTGCCAACAATCATGATGCCATAACTGCCGGTCGCGCGAAGTCCCTGCCCCACCGCAATAAACAGCAACATGGTCAGAAGGGTTGCCTCCAACCCGAACCGCTGGCCAAGGCGCGGCGCAAAGATCGATAACACACCGAAACTAAGAACCGGTATGGTCGTCAACAGCCCAAGCTGCACGCCCGAAAGCTGCAGATCAAGACCGACAATCTCGGCAAGCGGCCCCATGGCAACGATGCTGCCGCGCATGTTCGCTGCCAAAAGCAAAAGCGCCAGCAGAAAGCCAATATGCGGACCAAGGTGACGAAATCCGCGTGCCGCGGGATCGGCTGATCGCGTGTTTCCATCCTGCTGCGTTGGGGACACAGCGGGCGAAGCTTCAGACGGTGCAACACCGCCCTGATTTTGGGTCATCGGAATACTCCGGCGAAGGTGGTGGCGGGGAAAGCCTGAGTAACTTTGTTATTCATGCACCAGAAAGATCGATCAAACCGGCAGAATGCCAATCAGAACACGCATCGCAATCACGACAAACAATACCGCGATGATGCGTTCGATCCACATCGAATGTGCGCGCAGCCATGGCAAAACCGCGCCATGCGACAAGCCAACAGCAACAAGGCAGTACCAGGCAGCATCAATTCCCGCGGCGGTGAAAGCCAGCAGGAATTTACCGCCCCATTCAAATTCCGGGGACACGAACTGACTGAACAGGGCAAGGAAAAACAGCGCAATCTTCGGGTTCAGAAACGCGATCATGAAACCATCACGCGCTGCCTGCGTCATTGTATCGGCGACCTGCCCATTCTGATCAGATTCGAACCGTGCGCCTGATCCTGCCGCACGCCAGGCCCTGATCGCCAGATAGATCAGATAAAGTGCGCCAAGGACGCTGACGATATTGCGAAATGCCGGAACCGTCTGGAAAAGTATGCCAAGGCCGGTCATGGTGATGACGGCATAAAAACCGACGCCCAATCCATGAGCCACCGCACAGGCAAACCCCGCCTGACGTGATTGCCCGACGGAATATCGCAAAACAACGGCCAGACTGGGGCCGGGCGTCATCGCGCCAAGGATGCAGATTGTCGCAACGGACAACCAGGCCGCAAATGTCATGACGTTTCCCTTGGTCTTTCTGAGTTTTTTTATCGCGCCTAATGCCGCGCCATCAAGCTAGCGGGATGTCTGAACCGTTTCAACGCAAATGATGTTTCAAAATCGCATCAATCACAGGCGAAAACGCGTTCTGAATCAAGGCATTCCCCGATGCCTTTTTCTTACCTTATCTGCCGCACTCTCTCCTTAAAGCCGCCCGATGCCTTCCTTGTTGCCCGATCAGACTGTCTGATCGGCGGCGTATCCATTTCCCGGAATGCCACCACGATAAAACAAAATGGGAAGGACACGAGAGATGCGAAACGTAGCTATTACATTGGCCGTTGCCAGCACACTGGGATTGTCGGCCTGTAGCGGTTTGGGTGACAGGGATCAGAAAATGCTGAGCGGCGCCGCCATTGGTGCCGGTGTTGGCGTTGTGGGTACAGCCGTCACGGGCGGATGTATTTCCTGCGGGGCTTTAATTGGCGGGGTCGTTGGCACCGGTGCCGGTTATATCCTTCATGAAAATGAGGAACGCCGGAAGTGACAGGCTTGAAATGGTCCCGACGCATTATGGCCGCTGCGGTCTCTATTGGCATCGTCGCACCGGTTGCCATTCCGGCGATGGCCTTTGCCGACCCGCCACCCTGGGCACCGGCGCACGGTCATCGTGCAAAGCATAATGATAAACACCACCACCACAGGGATTATGACCGCGGATATCGACCCGACATGTTCGTATCAGACGGGAATTTCCTGCGATGCAACCGCGATGTGATTGGTGCACTGATCGGCGGCGGCGCAGGAACGGCTATCGGATCGACAATCGGCAAAGGCAGCGGGCGTGACGTTGCCATGATTGGCGGTGCGATCCTTGGCCTGCTGGGTGGGTACTCTGTCGGGCAAAGCCTGGATCAGGCCGATGTCGCCTGCACGGGATATGCCCTTCAACAAATTCCGGACGGACAGACCGCCCACTGGATCAACCCGGAGTCGCAACGCCAGTTTGATATGACGCCAACCCGGACATGGCAAAATACGGCGGGACGTTATTGCCGCGAATATACGGCAACAACCGTCATTGGCGGAAATCAGAAGCAAAGCTATGGCACAGCCTGCATGCAACCCGATGGAAGCTGGCAGATCGTATCTTGATATCGCCTGCCGAAAATACGACCTATACGCGTAGTTGTATATTGAAGGACCCGGAACTTCCGGGTCCTTTCTGCTGTCTGGAACCGCAATTTTGCGGTCGATTATTTATCCAGATCAGTGACTTAATAGGAGTCTAACTATCCATATCGTAATTTGTTTTACGTTAACGTCACTTTGCGTTACAGTGCTGACATAAACAGAAAAACAAAATCAGCTTCACAGGGAGGCGTTCGTGGAGGATATCCTCGAATCCGTAAAACAGAAACTTCCGCAATTGCGCGGCCTTAATGCCGTGGTTGCCTTTGATTGCGGCGAAGATGGACATATCGTCATTGATGCGACCGGCCCCGAGCCGGAAATCAGTGATGACGATATGAGCGACGCGGACTGCATCCTGAAAATCAAGAAAGCCAATCTGGAAAAGATGATTGCCGGCAAACTTGATCCGATGCTCGCCTTTACAATGGGCAAGCTCAAGATCAAGGGCTCCATGGGAGTCGCGGCAAAACTTTCATCCATGCTGGATTGATTTCTATCGTCAGGGGAACAGGGATGCGGCACAGCTTTATCAAAAGCACCGTTCTTTGCACTTTGGCCGCCGGATTGATCGGAAGCCTTGGTGCAACTTCATCGGCGCATGCCGACGAAACGCTGAATTACCAGGTCTTGAAGGATGGTGAACCCATCGGCTTTGAAACGGTCGAAATCACCGATACGCAAGATGGTTATACCGCCGCCATCACCACACGCACCGATGTGACAGTCCTTTTTCTTCAATTCCAATATGGCCATTCACGCCTTGAAAAATGGCGGAACGATCAGCTTATGTCGGTTGATACCGACACAAATGATGACGGCACCCCATATACCTACAAGGCTGAATATGACGGCGATTGCTATGAGGTCGCCGGCAAGGGAATCGCGAAACGTGATGCCTGCGACGGTGCATGGCCCCTCACGCTTTGGCGCGAGGATATCACCGCGAAAACAAGTCTTTACAGCGTCATCAATGCCGAACCTTACGCTGTAACAACCCGGAAAACCGGGACAGAAACACTTGTCATCAAGAACCGGGAAATACCGGCCACACACTATGCCATGACCGGGGATGTCCAACGCGATCTCTGGTATGGCGACGACGGCAGGCTTCTGAAAACAAGTTTCAAAAGAAAGGGTTACGACATCGACTTTATCCGGGTCGATGCCACAGACCTTCAAAAATAAAAGCGGGCGCAAAAAGCGCAAATTCCAAAACCGTTATGATCCAGGGAGAAACCCATGACGTCCAAATTCAAGAAAGGCTGCCTGTGGGGGGCAGCTTCCGGAACAGCACTTATCTGCGCACTTGCCGCAAGCGGCAGCGCCCACGCATCAGGCTTCCAGGTCCGTGAAACCAGCGGCACATTACAGGGTTCCAGCTTTGCGGGCATGTCGACGCTCTCAACCGATGCATCAACCATGTTCTACAATCCCGGAACAGTCGGCCAATACAAAGAAACGAGCTACAGTGTTGGTGGCACGTTGATTATGCCTGTCGCGAAAGCGAAAAACATTGAGGCATCCGGAGGCCTTGTCACAAACACTCAAACCTTCAACAACGGCAGCTATAAAGATATGGCACAGGACGCGTTTGTACCTAACGCTCATGCCGTCTGGAAACTAAATGACCAGTTAAATCTGGGTGTTTCAATTACGTCACCATGGGGACTGGTCACTGACTATGAACCTGATTTTGCAGGGCGCTTTTATGGTACAACCTCCAAAATCCAGACCATCAATATCAAGCCTGTTCTTGCCTACAGATTTGATAACGGGTTGTCGATCGGTGCTGGACCTCAAATTCAGCAGATGGATGCGTCGCTCGCTAGATCGGTTCCAAACCTTGCTGGTGCGGGCGAAGGAAACAGTGAAGTAAGTGGTGATTCAGTGGATGCCGGCTGGGCCGCTGGTATCAACTGGGAAGTGATTGATGGTACGAAAATCGGTCTTTCCTACAACTCTGAAATCAAGCACGAACTTGACGGTAAAATTGACTTTGATACGGCCGCCAACGCACTTGGTTATACCGACCGGAATGCGACGGCAAAGGTTGCCACGCCAGAATCAATCACCTTTGGCGTCTCCCAGGAACTGAGCAGTCAGTGGACCGTTATGGCAGACGCCCAGTGGACCAACTGGAACTCCATCGACACGCTCACCTTCAATTATGATGGTGACATCAGTCCGCAAGCCGGAACGCAAAGCTCAACCTCTGACGAATATAAGTGGGGTAGCGCCTGGTTTGCATCACTTGGCGCAAGATACCAGTATGACGATAACTGGTCCTTTACGGGTGGCGTCGCCTTTGATGAATCGCCAATAAAAACCGAATATCGCAATGTTAGACTGCCTGATTCCGACCGTTATTGGGTCTCACTTGGTGCCGCATACAAGGTTGCAGACTGGGCGGCCGTAAGCCTTGGATATACCCACGTTTTCGCAAACTCGGCACGCGTTGACGAGACGGATACATTCCTTGGCAGTTACGCGGCAGATTACGACGCACACGTCGACATCATCGCTCTACAGGCGAATTTCAAGTTCTGATCGGTTATACTGTTCGATGCGGGATGGCGGTTTGCCATTCCGCACCGGGCGGTTTTTTTTGCCCGCAAAGTGACGTTAACGTAATGGAGTTAACGCGTATGAACCAAATAAACGTCCAAGACGCGCCTGTCCTGCAAAACGGTGTCGATATCAGCTCGCCAGTGCGTATGCGCCCGGTTCACGAGATTTTTGATGATGCGGCAAAGCGTTTTGCCAAGCGCCCATGTCTTGATTTCCTGGGTCGTATTTACGACTACGAAGACATTGCCAGACAAATCGATCGCGTCGCCGAAGGCTTTCATCAGCTCGGCGTGCGTAAAGGCGACAAGGTCGGGCTGTGCCTGCCCAACACACCTTATTACGTGATCTGCTACTATGCCGTGCTGAAATGCGGCGGCGTCGTTGTCAATTTCAACCCGCTTTATGCCAAGCGCGAGATCGCCTATCAGATCGAGGATTCCGGTTGCCGCCTGATGGTAACGCTTAACCTGAAGCAGATTTATTCCAAGGTTGCCGATTGCCTGGATGTAACCTGCCTGAAGCGGATCGTCGTCTGCGAGATGAGCGACATCCTTCCCCCGGTCAAAAGCGTTCTTTTCAGCCTGTTCAAGCGCAGCGAACTTGCCGAAATCCCCAAAGATTTGCGCCATATTCCTTTTTCGCGGCTGGCTGATTGCAAACCCATAAACTTCGTTGCGGACGTAACGGTCAACGATCTGGCCGTGCTGCAATATACCGGTGGTACAACCGGTCGCCCCAAGGGGGCAATGCTGACCCACGGAAATCTCAGCGCCAATGTCGATCAATTGACACGCTGGATGCCCGATGCAAATCCCGGCCATGAAGTCACTTTATGTGTGCTGCCATTTTTCCACGTCTTTGCAATGACCGTGGCACTGAACACGTCGATCAATCTCGGGGCGGAACTTGTTCTACAGCCGCGCTTCGAACTTGATGCGTTGTTAAAGGCACTCGACAAGAAAAACGTCACGATCTTCCCCGGTGTGCCGACGATCTACACGGCGATCAATAATTCGCCGGAAACGCTCAAACATGACCTGTCTTCGGTCCGTTGCTGCATTTCGGGCGGCGCGCCGCTTCCTGTTGAAGTCAAACACCGGTTCGAAGAAATCACCGGTGCCAAACTGGTCGAAGGCTATGGCCTGACCGAAGCAAGCCCGGTCTGCACATGCAATCCGGTTAAAGGCGTCAATAAGGAAGGATCAATCGGCATTCCCTTGCCCGGCTCCGATATCCAGATCAGGTCGCTTGATCGGTCCGATCAGATCATGCCTGCCGGGGAAAAGGGCGAGGTTTGCGTTCGCGGCCCGCAGGTGATGCCGGGATACTGGCAGAACGAAACCGCAACCAGGGAAACCTTTGTCGATGGCTGGCTTAAGACCGGCGATGTGGGTTATGCCGATCAGGACGGATATATATTTCTGGTTGATCGACTTAAAGACGTTATTTTATGCAGCGGTTACAATGTCTATCCGCGCGCCATCGAAGAAGCGCTTTATCTGCATGAACAGATCGCCGAGGTCACGGTTATCGGCGTTCCCGATCAGTATCGCGGTCAGGCACCCAAGGCCTTTGTGCGTCTGAAGGACAATGTCACCGATGTGACCGCCGAAGATTTGCGAACATTCCTTGATGACAAGATTTCGAGAATCGAAATGCCACGTGAAATCGAGATCAGGGAAGAACTTCCAAAAACCATGGTCGGCAAATTGTCGAAGAAGGAACTGGTCGAGGAAGAGCGCCTGAAACGCGAGGGAAAAGCACAATAATTCAATACGTTAACGTCATGTCACACAGAATGGAAAAAATCCAAGTGACGTTAACGTAAACTAATTGACGTAAAGATAAAAATATATACCATAGGGGCGATCAAATGACGAAAATTGACGACCGGTTTTATACCGTTCCCGAACTGGCCGAAAATCTGGGGGTTACGCCACGCACCATCCGGTTTTACGAACAAAAAGGTCTCGTAGCACCACAACGTGCCGGCACGACAAGGATCTACACCCGGCAGGACAGAGCCAGAATGCTGATCATCCTGCGGGGCAAAAGACTGGGTTTCACGCTGAAAGAGATTGCAGATTATCTGGATCTTTATGGCGCAGACCCCACCCAGGCCGAACAGATCAGGATGTTGCTGACCCGGGTCCGGGAACGGATAGAAGCCCTGGAAGATCAACGCCAGGCACTGGACGTCACTTTGGATGAATTGCGTGACATCGAACAACAATCGATTGATGCGCTTAAAGAAAAAGGACTCGATCCGGTAGCGTAACAATTGCTTTCCGGAATCGCTGACAGCTCAGGAAGGAATACTTCGCCATGACCAATGCCGTAATTGCCGGATATGTCCGGTCACCTTTCACCCCGGCACGCAAAGGTGCCCTTGCCAAGGTCCGTCCTGACGATCTTGCTGCACAGGTTGTCAAAGGTCTGGTGGATAAAACCGGGATCGATCCCAACACGATAGAGGATCTGGTTCTGGGCTGCGCCTTTCCGGAAGGCGAACAGGGGCTTAACGTTGCCCGACTGGTTACTTTTCTTGCCGGTCTGCCGCGTTCGGTCGGCGGTGTTACGGTCAACCGTTTCTGCGGATCATCCATGCAGTCGATCCATCAGGCAGCAGGTGCAATCGCGATTGGTGCCGGTGACGCCTTCATCTGTGCCGGTATCGAAAGCATGTCGCGCGTGCCGATGATGGGCTTCAACCCGATGCCAAACCCGGCCCTGTATAAGGAAATGCCCGAGGCATATATGGGCATGGGTGACACAGCAGAAAACGTCGCCACCAAATACAGCCTGTCGCGCGCCGATCAGGAAGCCTTTGCCGTGGAAAGCCACAAAAAGGCCGCTGCGGCACAATCCGCCGGTAAATTCGTTGACGAAATCATTCCGATAGAAGGCCCCGATGGCACAATCGCCGAAGATGGCTGCATTCGCGGCGACACCACAGCCGAAGGTCTGGCCGATCTGAAACCGGCCTTCAAGGCGGATGGCGTTGTGACCGCGGGCACATCCTCGCCGCTGACCGATGGCGCATCGGCCGTTCTGGTCTGCTCCGAAGAATATGCCAAGAAACACGGCCTGACCCCGCTGGCACGGATCAAGTCCGTCGCGGTTGATGGTTGCCTGCCGGAAATCATGGGAATCGGGCCGGTTGGCGCCTCGAAAAAGGCGCTGGCACGTGCTGGTATCAAGGCATCCGACCTGAATGTCGTTGAACTGAACGAGGCCTTTTCATCGCAGGCAATCGCCAGCATTTCCGACCTTGGTCTGGATATCAAAACCGTCAATATCGACGGTGGTGCGCTGGCCATCGGGCATCCGCTGGGCGCAACGGGCGCACGTATTGTTGGCAAGGCAGCCGCCCTTCTGAAACGTGAAGGCGGCAAATACGCACTTGCCTCGCAATGTATTGGCGGGGGTCAGGGGATCGCGACCATTCTGGAGGCGATGTAATGACCAACATCAAACAGGTCGCCGTTATCGGCGCCGGTGTTATGGGGGCCGGGATTGCCGCCCATATCGCCAATTCGGGCACGCCCGTTCTGTTGCTTGATATCGTTCCCGAAGGATCAGAAAACCGCAACGCGGTGGCCGAAGGTGCGGTTGCCAAGATGCTGAAAACCGATCCGGCCCCGTTCATGTCCAAACGTGTCGCAAAGCTGATCACGTGCGGCAATATCGAGGACGACCTTGATAAGCTGGCCAAATGCGACTGGATCGTCGAGGCCGTCATCGAACGCCTTGATATCAAGCAGGATCTATACCGCAAAATTGATGCGGTTCGAGCCAAGGGATCGGTTGTCTCGTCAAACACCTCGACCATTCCGCTTGCCACACTGATTGATGGCATGGGCGACGGGTTTGCGCAGGATTTCATCATCACGCATTTCTTCAACCCACCGCGCTATATGCGTCTGCTGGAACTGGTCGGATCAGACGTCACCCGAAACGGTGTCATCGATATGGTCGCGAAATTTGCCGACCATAAACTGGGCAAGACCTGTGTCATCTGCCATGACAAACCGGGCTTTATCGCCAACCGCCTTGGTGTCTACTGGATTCAGGCCGCCATGGTCGAAGCCATGGACCGGGGATTGACTGTCGAAGAAGCCGACAGCGTCATTGGTCGCCCGTTCGGCATTCCCAAAACCGGTGTCTTTGGCCTGATGGATCTGGTGGGTCTGGATTTGATGCCGCATGTCCAATCCAGCATGGCCGGTGCCCTTGATAAATCCGATCCGTTCCACGCGATTTACCGCGAAAGTGATCTGGTCGGAAAACTGATCGCGGATGGCTATACCGGTCGCAAGGGCAAGGGCGGCTTTTACCGTCTGAACCGCGAAGGTGGCGAAAAGGTCAAGGAATCCGTCAATCTTCAGACCGGTGAATTCGCCAAATCGGAAAAAGCCCGCCTTGAAAGCGTTCGTTCTGCCGGTAAAGACCCGCGCAAAATGATGGAAGCAAAGGACAAGGGTGGCCTTTATGGCCGTGCCGTGATGGCCAAAACCCTTGCCTATGCTGCCTTCATCGCCGAAGAAGCCGCCAATTCGATTGTCGATGTCGATGACGCGATGAAACTTGGCTATGCGTGGAAAACCGGCCCGTTCGAACTGATGGATGCCATCGGGGTTGATACTCTGATTGCCATGCTTGAAACCGATGGTATCGAGGTCCCGGCATTACTCAAAAAGGCCGCCGGGAAATCGTTTTACAAGATCGAAGACGGCACGCTGTTCTTCCTTGGTTTTGATGGCAAATACGCCAAGGTCGTCCGCCCGGACGGTGTTCTTCTGCTTGAAGACATCAAACGCAAATCCGAACCGGTTGTCGGTAACCGCGCAGCATCGCTTTGGGATATTGGTGATGGCGTTGCCTGTCTTGAATTCCATACCAAAATGAATGCGCTTGATGCTGACGTTCTTGGTATGATCAAGACATCCATCCGGACTGTCAAAAAGCAGTTCAAGGCGATGGTGATCTATAACGAAGGCAGCAATTTCTCCGCCGGGGCGAACCTTGGTCTGGCTTTGTTTGCCGCCAATATCGCCGCGTGGCCGGAAATCGAGAATCTCGTTGAAACCGGTCAGGAAACCTACAAAGCCCTTAAATATTCACCCTTCCCGGTTGTTGGCGCACCCAGCGGCATGGCACTGGGCGGCGGCTGCGAGGTCCTTTTGCATTGTGATGCGGTGCAGGCCCATGGGGAGACCTATATCGGTCTGGTCGAACCCGGCGTTGGCCTGATCCCGGCCTGGGGCGGGTGCAAGGAAATGATCCGTCGCTGGTCGGAAAACCCGAAATTCCCCAAGGGCCCAATGGCACCCAGTGCCAAGGCATTTGAAATCATTTCGGTCGCAACCGTTGCCAAATCCGCAATGGAAGCCAAGGAAAACCTGTTCTTCCGCCCGGATGACGGCATCACCATGAACCGCAACCGTCTGCTGGCCGATGCCAAGGCGCGTGCGCTTTCCATGGTCGATGGCTACGAAGCACCCGAAGAATTCACCTATCGCCTGCCCGGCGAAAGTGCGCGGGTTGCCTTCGAGATGGCGGTTGATGGTTTCTATCGTCTGGGCAAGGCCACCGATTACGACCGTGTCGTCGCAGGTGAACTTGCCAGGGTTCTTGCCGGTGGTGACACCGACATCACCGAAGAACTTTCCGAAGATGACATTCTGGAACTGGAGCGCGAAGGCTTCATGCGTCTGGTCCGCAACGAAGGCACCATGGCCCGGGTCGAACATATGCTTCTGACCGGCAAGCCGTTGCGAAACTAGGACGAGGAGGACAGAAAAATGGCCCAATATAAAGCACCGCTGCGCGACATGCGCTTCGTCCTGACCGAACTGTTTGACTATAACGACATCAACCAGATGCCCGGATGCGAGGATTTCACACCGGATGTCGTCGATGCCGTTCTCGAAGAAGCCGCCAAGGTCTGCGAGGAACTCCTGTTCCCGATCAACCGCACAGGTGACGAGGAAGGCTGTCATTGGGATGATGGTGTCGTCACCACGCCCAAGGGCTTCAAGGAAGCCTATCAGACCTTTGCCGAAGGCGGATGGACGGGCATTGCCTGCGATCCCGTCTATGGCGGTCAGGGTGCGCCGAAAACGATCAATGCCCTGGTCGAGGAAATGATCTGTTCGACCAACCTGTCATTCGGGATGTATCCGGGTCTGTCTTTTGGGGCCTACGCCGCCCTTCACAGCCACGCCTCGGACGAACTGAAGGATAAATATCTTCCGAAAATGGTCGAAGGCACGTGGGCTGGCACCATGTGCCTGACCGAACCACATTGCGGTACCGATCTTGGCATCATCAAGACCAGGGCCGAACCACTTGAAGACGGATCCTATGCCATTTCCGGCACCAAGATTTTCATCTCGGCCGGTGAACATGACCTGACGGAAAACATCATCCATCTGGTTCTGGCCAAACTGCCCGATGCACCCAAGGGGACCAAGGGCATTTCCCTGTTCCTTGTCCCGAAATTCATGGTTGGCGACGACGGATCGCTTGGGGATCGCAACGCGGTCAAATGCGGGTCGATCGAACACAAGATGGGGATCAAGGCATCCGCCACCTGTGTCATGAACTTTGATGGCGCAATCGGGTATCTGGTCGGTGAACCCCATCAGGGCATGCCCGCCATGTTTACCATGATGAACCAGGAACGCCTTTCGGTTGGCATTCAGGGTCTTGGACTTGGCGAAGCCGCCTATCAGGGGGCGGCTGCCTATGCCCGTGACCGCCTGCAAGGCCGGGCATTGACCGGCCCGAAAAGCCCCGAAAACCCCGCCGACTCCCTGCTGGTCCATCCCGATGTACGCCGGATGCTTCTGACCGCACGCGCGACCAACGAAGGATGCCGGGCAATGGGCATATGGGTGGCGCGCGCACTTGATACCGCCAAACATCATGCCGATCCGGTAAAACGCGAAGAAGCCGACGAATTCGTCCAGCTGATGACCCCAATCGTCAAGGCCCTGTTCACCGATTGGGGCTTTGATAACACCAATCTTGGCGTTCAGGTCTTTGGCGGCCACGGTTACATCCGTGAATGGGGCATGGAACAATATGTTCGTGATGCCCGCATCGCCCAGATTTACGAAGGCACCAACGGCATTCAGGCCCTTGACCTTGTCGGGCGTAAAATGCCGGCAAAGGCCGGTCGTTACCTTCGGCGTTTCTTCCACCCGGTGCAGGAATATATCGAAGCCAACGTATCGAAGGACGGGCTTGGCGATTTCATCCAGCCACTGGCGAAGGCCTTCATGCGTTTGCAGCAGGCCACCGGTGAACTGGCCCAACGCGGCATGAAAAACCCGAACGAAGCCGGGGCCGCGGCCACCGAATTCCTGCGCCTGTTTGGTCTGGTCGCGGTTGGCTATATGTGGGCCCGCATGGCGGAAATCGCGTTGGCGAAACAGGACGACGATCCGGACGGTTTCTATAAGGCGAAACTGATCACCGCCAAATTCTATATGGAACGCATCCTGCCGCAGTCTGGCGCACTGTTCAGCGCGATGATGGCGGGGTCCGGCACCATGATGGAACTGGACGAGGATCTGTTCTGATCATGCAAACGGGCCGCATCCCTCAACCGGCATATATCGGCACAAGGAGCCTGTCGTGAATCTGATTTTCCGACTGATCCGTGTGCTGGTCTTGTCCTGGTTGCGGCCCGGTCTGCATCCGCTTGATCCGTCTGTCCTGTCATTCCGTGCATGGCCACTGGATCTGGATATCAATGTCCATATGACCAATTCGCGCTACTTCGCCCTGATGGATCTGGGACGAACCGAACTGATCCTGCGCAACGGCATCGCCAGACAGATGCTCAAACGCAAATGGCAGCCGGTCGTGTCCGGATCGACCATGCGGTTCAAGCGCGCGATCAAACCGTTTCAGCGCTTCAAACTCGAAACCCAGGCCCTTTATTGGGATGACAAGGGTTTCTATCTGGAACAGCGCTTTACCGCGAAGGGCAAAACTCTGGCACTTGGCGTTGTGAAGGCCGTGTTTGTCGGCCCCGATGGCATCGTCCCGCCCGAACAGATTTGCAGGCTGGTGGGTGCGGATGAAACGTCACCGATAATGCCCGACTGGCTTTCAGGCTGGCCGGACATGGAAACCGCCATCGAAGCACGGCTTGCCGCCTGACAAAAGAACCGGGCACAAGCCCGCGGGAGGAATTCTTATGACTTCAACTGATGCCGTCTTGCTGTCGATCACCGATCAGATCGCAACGATCACCCTGAACCGGCCCGACCGGATGAATGCACTTGATCAGTCCATGATCAAAGGATTTGGTGATGCCCTTGATCGGATCGAGGCGGACATTGCCAATATCGGCGCGGTCATTATCGAAGGATCAGGCGGCACGTTCATGGCCGGTGGCGATGTTAAGTTCTTTTATGAGCTATCAAAAAACCCGGTGGAAGAATCCCGCCCCCAGATCGAAACCATGATCAACCGGGTGCATGACATCATCATCCGCCTAACCGCCCTGCCCCGCCCTGTTATTGCAAAGCTTGATGGCGCGGTTGCCGGGTTTGGCATCAGCCTGATGAATGCCTGCGACCTTGCGGTTGCCGCCGAGGAAACCGTTTTCACACTGGCCTATATCCATATCGGCACGTCACCCGACGGCGGATCAACCCATTCGCTGCCCCGCCTTGTCGGCATGAAAAAGGCCAAGGAAATTGCCTTTCTGGGTGACCGGTTCACCGCGGCCGACGCCCACGAATGCGGTCTGGTCAACAAGGTCGTCCCCGCCGATCAACTGGCATCGGCGACGGCCAAATATGCAACCCGCCTTGCCGCCGGTCCACGCGATGCCCTTGCCCGCACCAAGGCGTTGCTCAACACCGCGCCCGAAAACGATCTGGCCGAACAATTGGAACTGGAAGCCAAAGCCTTCGCCAATTGCGCCGGAAGCCACGACTTCCGCGAAGGTGTCAGCGCCTTTGTCGAAAAACGCAGCCCGCAATTTGGCAAATCATAAGAAAATTCAGGGAAGAAAATCATGGCAAGTTTAGCTGGCAAAACACTGTTCATCACCGGCGCATCGCGCGGGATCGGCAAAGCAATCGCGCTGCGTGCGGCACGCGACGGGGCAAATGTTGCGATCATCGCCAAAACCGATGAACCCCATCCCAAACTGCCCGGCACCATTCATTCTGCCGCCACCGAGATCGAGGAAGCCGGTGGCAGAGCATTGGCCCTTAAAACCGACATTCGCGAAGAAGACCAGATCGCCGATGCCGTCGCCAGAACCGTTGATACCTTTGGCGGGATCGACATCCTGATCAACAATGCCAGTGCGATCAATCTGACCCCGACCCTGCAAACACCGATGAAGCGGTTCGATCTGATGTATCAGGTCAACACCCGGGCCAGTTTCGCCTGTGCGCAGGCCTGCCTGCCGCATCTGATGAAATCGGACAATCCGCATATCCTGACCATGTCGCCACCGCCCAACCTGTCGGCACAATGGTTTGCCAATCACACGGCCTATACGATTTCAAAATACGGTATGAGCCTCGTGACGCTTGGTCTTGCTGCGGAATTCGAAGACGAAGGTGTTGCCGTTAACTCGCTTTGGCCCGTCACCGTGATCGAAACCGCCGCCCTTAACATGATCCCCGGCCTTGAACAGGGCCGTGCGCGTAGCCCCGAAATTCTTGCCGATGCCGCGCACGCCATCCTGACATCCCCCGCACGCGACGTTACCGGTGGTTTCTTCACCGATGAAAGCGTGCTGGAAGCCATCGGGATCACCGATTTCGAAACCTATAACCTGACACCGGGCAAATCGCCCTATCCGGACTTCTTCCTTGAACTGGACCGAAACGGCAAAAACGATCCGAATGTCGCCCGGCTTCTTGAAAAACTGTCCGCGGCCCATAGAGCCTTGTCCGTTTAGATTGAAGCGATTTTGTTCGCGTTTGGCGAACGATTTTGCAAGGCACAGCGCGCAGGGCGATGCGGGGCATCGTTCAAGCGGTGTAACGCAGCGAAACGTCGCCAAACACGAACCCTTCGGGCCGGGACATTCTTCTGCCCCGCAGCGTCAAGGATCTTGACCGTAGCCCCCCGCTACGCTCTGCGATCCTTTCCTTGCAGGACAGAAGAATGTCTCCGGCAAAACGCTTCAATCTAAACGGACAAGGCTCTAATGCCGCCTGAACCCTTTTTCGTCGGCGTTGGGGAGTGTGTGCCCTGACGTCATCGGGATCTGATTTCAATCGGGATCAGGTCCCACTCGCCCGCTGAACTCGACCCGCCCTTTTGGGCGGGTTCTTTTTTGCATGCCCCCAAACCAACAAAGCACCGCCTTTATGGCAGTGCTTCATTGGGAATGCGCAAATGACGTTGAGGGTAAAACAAGTCAGCGCAAATCTGTAAATTCTTTTAGGACGCGGCGCGACGATCCAGCGACTGGCGCGGCATCACACAGCTTTTCACCGCCGGGGTCGGGCACATCATCTGTACCGACAGGGCAAGGGCCAGGTCATTGTTGCTGTGTTCACGATCCAGGAAACGCTCGGACCAAGCCTTGTCGCAGTTTGCCGACAGGAATGCACAACGCATCATGGCAAAGCCCGAAGAACCAAAACAGTTGTTCTGGCCGCTCAGATCGGCAAACCAGCTTGCAATGGCATCATGGGCCGCCTGATCAAGGATGTCCTGCATGCTTTCTTTTTCGGTTGTCGCAACGGTGTCCTGCTGCAAGGCGGTACGCAATTCGTTCACCAGACGCTGATGGGCCTGCGGATTATCAACACTGAACGAACGCAACCACGCACGCGCGGTTTCATCGATCAGGCGAGTCACAGCAGCAGATTCAAAAGCAGCGTAGGAAAAGCCTTTTGATGCGATGGTCAGATCAGTCATGTTTGCGGCCCCTTCGGGCTAAATGGCGACAATCGATGATTAACTCTTTGGTAAGGATTATGATCACCTAAAAACCGCGGCATATTTTGATTAAATCAGGGCGTTTTTGTGGCGCGACCTATGCAAGAAAATCAATGCACTATGACGAATTAGCGGGCATTTTTGCGTTTTCGTCCTTTTTGCCAGCCATAATTTGATCAAGAGGCTTGACCGGCCACGATAGAATCTTGAGTTTCTCGTCTTTTGTCAGGCTTTCGACGCCCAACCGGGACAGCTTTTCATAGATGATGCCGATCTCGATCTGGGTACGACGATCAGGTTTACGCGCGGGCAAAAGTGCCGAATGCAATGCGTTGGCAAACGGGTCCTCGATCAGGCGCAGCAACCCGTCTTTGACATCCTCATCGGGCGCTTCCGCTGTCAGGCGCGCCAATGTCGCAAGTTCTTCGGGGGATTCGGTTTCTTCGGGTGTCACAAAAAGCTTCATCCGGCGCGCCGCACGCCCGATGGCAAGGCTGCTTGACCAATGCGTCAGCCACGGTGCCAGAACAAGCCCCGCCAGAATCGGCGACAGCCACCAGAAGAAGGCCGTATCCACAAACAGCGCCACCGCCCCCCAGATAAGGCCGATCACGATGATCGTCCGATGGGTTTTCAATGCCGCCTTAAACGGTACCCCCGTATCGTCACGTTCCTGTGCATCCCAACCCACCTGATTACCGGTCAGAACCGAAAACACGAACTGCGCATGCAACATCATCATGATCGGTGCCTGCAAGGCGGAATACAGCGTTTCAAGAACACCACTCGCCAGCACCATGACCCCGCCGTATTTCTTCCGGTCACGGCCAAGGCAAACCATCAGGATCGAGATGATTTTGGGCACCACCAGCATACCGATGGTAAAGACCAGCAGCACCAGCATCTCGAACGACCGGTCAACCGGCCATTGCGGGAACATCGTAAACTGGCTGGGGAAGAAGCTATAGGTCAGTTGGGTGTTCTGCAGCGTCGCAATCGTCGAAGACAGCAACAGCAGAAGCCACAGCGGCGATGAGCCAAAGCTCATGACCCCCATAAAGAAATGAAGACGGCTAAGCGGCCTGAATCCCGGCGCAAACAGAAGCCGCGCGTGCTGCATATTGCCCTGGCACCAGCGGCGATCACGGATTGCATAATCAATCAGGTTCGGCGGCAATTCTTCCCAGCTACCTTCAAGCTGCGGGATCAGCCAGCAACGCCAGCCCGCCTTGCGCATAAAGGCGGCCTCGACAAAATCATGGCTCAGGATATGCCCGCCCATCGGCGGCTTGCCCGACAATACAGGCAACCCGCAGCAATCAATGAACGCCTGCACGCGAATGATCGCGTTATGGCCCCAATAGTTCGAACTACCCATGCACCAGAATGACAAACCCGCCGACATGGTCGGACCATGCACACGCGAAATGAACTGAAGGATACGGGCAAACAGGGTCTGGCGGCCGGTCGGCTGCGGCGGACTCTGGATGATCCCGGCATCGGGATTGTTTTCCATTAGATAGGCCATATTCACCATGGCCTCGCCCGACATCACACTATCGGCATCAAAAACGATCATGTGATCGTAATGCGTCGCATAGGTCTCGCAGAATTCCTTAAGGTTCCCGGATTTGCGTTCGGTATTTTCAGCCCGACGGCGGAAAAAGATCTTGCCGCGCGCTTTCAGATCGGCGCAGGCCTTGGCCCATGCGACTTCCTCGGCGATCCAGATATCGGGATCACGGGTATCGGACAGAACAAAGAAATCAAACGCATCGATTTCACCCGTCGCGACAAGGCTTTCATAACTTGCGCGAAGCCCGGCAAAAACACGGTCCGGGTCTTCGTTATAAACCGGGATCACCACCACATTCCTGGATCTGAGCGACCCTTTGCGCGCAATCGGCTTCAACCGTTTCAGCGTAATCGCATCCAGCCCGAACCCACGCAGGAATATCCCGACAATCCCGGTAAAGAAGGACACTGAAATCCAGGCAAAGTTGATCGTAAAGAACGCAATAACCACCATTTCCATGACGGTCAGCTGGTCGGCCCCCAATACATCGGCCATCAGCCACGCGGCATAGGCGGTCGCAAAAATCGATGCGCCAAACAGGAAAATGCGCCGTGATCCAACACCCGGCCCGCGCAGTTTGACTGTCGGGTCAAGGTCATCCTCGTTGACACCATGATTGGCTGCGCTATCAGGCATAGGATCGGAAATCCGGCTCATAAGGTTTTACTTTTCCCTGAATTCAACTTGCGACTGTCGGGCAAAACGCACCACACGGGCAATTGTGCCCGCGGGATTCGGGCCAAAGGCGTTAAAACACCCACGGCATCGTCCAGGTTTCACTCAGCACCCTGTCGTCATATTGCAGGAAGGCCCGTAAATTTGAACTTTGGGCGTCACCTGTCCCAATCAGATCAAAGATCACGCGAACCCCACCGTTTTCCGAATCCTTCATGATACGGACATTGCGTATTTCGGCATTGGACGCGCTGATATTGGCTTTAAGATTGTCGAGGTCAGCCAGATAATATTCAAGCTCTTCACCGGCAAAATTCAGGATGAAACGGGTTGCCGCCTGCGCGTCATCACCCTCAGACTGGATACGCATGATGCGCGTATCTGTCGCCTGTGACAGCTTGTGCAGGTCGCTTCCATCCTGTGTTGCCGCAATCTTATATTCGAATGTCAGCTCGGTTCCCGCCTCGGGCTTGTTCTGCGGGACCCAGAAGGCAACAATATTGTCGTTACCTTCGCTCGGGCTTGGTATCTCGACCAGTTCAACATGCCCTTTGCCCCAATCGCCTTTTGGCGTCACCCAATATCCCGGCTGCTGATCGAAACGGGTATCGAGATCCTGATAATGGTCAAAGTTCCGGTCACGCTGCAAAAGCCCGAAGCCGCGCGGATTTTCATCCAGGAACGAACTGATTTGCAGATTTGCCGGATTATCAAGCGGCCGCCAAAGCCATTCATTTTTACCGTTATTGATCAAAAGACCATCACTTGAATGAACTTCACCACGATAATCATCAAGGCGGCGGCGCTTCTGTTCGCCATAAAGGAACATGCTGTTCAATGGCGCAAGGCCGATCTTTTCGACACGATCCCGGAAGAAAAGCGTGCTGCTGACATCAACTTTGCTGTTGTTACCCGGGCGAATATCAAACCGATAGGCACCGGTTACGCGCACGCTATCAAGAAGCGCAAATACCGTGATCGTGCGCTCGCCTTGTTTGGGCGCCACGATCCAGAATTCACGAAATACCGGGATTTCTTCGCCGGACGGACCGGCAAGATCAATGGTCAGGCCGCGCGCCATCTGCCCGGCAACCTGATCACGCCCCAGAATGCGGAAATAGGAAGCGCCAAGGAAGGTCGCCAGTTCATCACTGCCTGCAACATTCCCCAACGGATACCGCAGACGGAAACCGGCATATCCCTGTGTCGAGAAATCATTACCCGAAAGGCCGGTCTCGCCAAAATCGAACAATCCCGCAGAATAGGGAACAGCCTGCACCTGACCTTCACGAATAAGGTTTATGGCAACCGGCACGTCATACATGTTGCCCGGATGATAAAGGTCCAGTGCGAAACCCGAATTCGCCTGACTGAAAAATGCTTTCTCGGATTTAAAGCGGATCTTCGCGTAATTATCGGAGCTAAGATTTGCCAGTGCTTCGGGCAGCTCACGATGCGGATTCTCGAACGGTTGTTTTGCAAGATTGCGCGCCCGCTCGATCACCTGTGCGGGATCAAAGGCCACTGGCACGGAAACCGCCGGTTTTTCAGCCGTCTCTGGTGCCGCCGCACCCTCAGCAGGTTGCACAGGATTTTCAGCAGAATTATCAGCAGGGGTTTGGGCACTATCCGCCGCCGGCTCTGTGCTTTCTGCTGCCGGGCTGGCCGTTTCGGCCTGTACGGGTACAGCAGGCTGCTCGCCTGACGAAGTTTCGGTCGTAGTGCTGCTATCCTGCGCGTGTACCGGGCCACTCGCCCCAAACGTTAAAAACCCCGCCAGCGCAACCGCAAGCAGAGCATGAACCGAGACACTGGTGACACGCTTTTGAAATCTGTACATATTTCCCGTCTGAGTTTTCCAACTGATCGGCGATTTTCCCGCCAAAGATGTTTTGCTTAAAGAACGGGGCAGCAATGTGACAGCATATTGATAAGAATCCGGTGCTGCCAGCATTTCAAATTCCGCATCTTGCGTCTTTACGCTTTTCCGGCCCAGACTCAAAGCAGCATTTTTGCATGGGCTATCCCCCTGAATTGCGGTGATTTCCATCTTGACGAACCGAAAAACATTAGCAGATCAAAATATCGGATTTTCATAAGAATTAAGGCCGGTCAAATTAATGACCGGCCTTTGCACCAGATGAATTAAGGGGAGCTCATCTGAATTGAGGATGGGAAGATTAATATCCGACGGCACAACCGTCTTTTCGCGGATCAGAACCGGCAACATATCCGGCATCGGTTTTCGCGATAAGCTGCGCACCACCAAAACCGAAATTGGTGCTATCGGGGGCCTCAACCTTGATCGCGTGCCCCTTGGTTTTCAGGGCATCGATCACATCCGCCCCGACCGAGGCCTCAACGGCAACCTCAAGCCCGGAAAGCGCCTGCCAGCGCGGCGCATCTGCCGCCGTTTGCGGGTCCTGCCCCCAAAGCTGGGTCCGAAGCGTCATCTGCAAATGGCCCTGTGACTGCATCGGGCCGCCCATCACGCCAAAGCTCATGACCGGGTTGCCGTCGTCCCCCATCAGGAAGCCCGGAATGATCGTCTGGAACGGGCGTTTTCCGCCTGCCACCTGATTGGGATGACCGTCTTTCAGGGTGAAACCGAAACCACGGTTTTGCAGGCTGATTGATGTGCCCGGCACAACAACACCGGACCCGAAACCCATATAGTTCGACTGGATGAACGACACCATCATGCCGCTTTCATCCGCCGCCGTGACATAGACCGTGCCGCCATGCTTTGGCGCACCGGCCTTGAAATCCTGCGCCTTGTTGGCATCAATCAATGCCGCACGCGATTTCAGGTAATCATCGGACAGCAGATGTTCGACCGTCACATCACGCATGTGATCCAGATCGGCAACATATTCATGCATATCCGCAAAGGCCAGCTTCATCGCCTCGATCTCAAGATGCAGGGCCTCGACCGAGTCCGGTGCATGATCGGCAATGTTGGTATGACGCAAAATACCAAGCGCAATCAGGGCTGAAATGCCCTGTCCGTTTGGCGGGATTTCATGCAGCTTGACCTTGCCAAAGCTTTGCGAAATCGTTCCGACCCAGTCGGTTTTATGATTTCCAAGGTCCTCTTCGGTCAGGACCGCACCATTTTCCTTGGCAAAAGCCGCAATTTTGGCCGCCAGCCGCCCGCGATAGAAACTCTCGCCACCGGTCTCTGCGATATCTGTCAGGCTTTCCGCAATCGCACGGTTGATGAACAATTCACCCGCCTTCGGTGCCTTGCCACCGGGCAGAAACGCCTCGGCAAAGCCCGGTTGCTTGCCCAAAAGATTGCCGCCCTTTTCCCAAAGGGTTGCAATGATCGGGGAGACGGCAAAACCACGGCTAGCATATTCGATGGCTGGCTCGAACAGTTTTTCAAACGGCAGTTTGCCAAACTTGTCGGAAATTTCGCGCCAGGCCGAAACGGCCCCCGGTACGGTCACAGATTCCCAGCCGCGCTGCGGCATGGCATCCGCCCCGGCAAAGCGTTCCGGCGACCATGCCGCGGGCGCACGACCAGATGCATTAAGCCCATGCAGCTCCTTGCCATCCCAGATGATCGCATAGGCATCCGAACCAAGCCCATTGCCGGTCGGCTCAAGCACCGTCAATGCAATGGCAGAAGCCAATGCAGCATCGGCCGCATTCCCGCCCGCCAGCAACATGCGCAAACCGGCCTGTGCCGCCAATGGCTGGGATGTCGATACAACATTGCGCGCAAGCACCGGTGACCGGCGTGAGGCATAAAGCGCGTCATGACGAAGTTTCATTGGAGTCTCCTGATCGGCTTAATCGCCGTCCTGTTCATCGGTGGCGGGACGGTTCTTTTTACGCATTTTAAGGATGGAACGGACACTGAAGATAACCGACAGCAACGCCGCCGCCAGAAGGACGGCTGAAATCGGTCGGGTAAAGAAAGTCATCCAGTCGGGATCACTCATCAATGCCCGACGCAGATTGGTTTCGGCAATCGGCCCCAGGATCACACCCAGCACCAGCGGTGCCAGCGGATAATCAAGGCATTTAAGGCCATAACCAACCAACCCGATAATCCCCAGAAGATACAGGTCCGTCACACGGTTATTAAGCGCAAACGCCCCAATAACGCAGCAAATGATGACGGTCGGCACGATGAACTGTTTGGGGATGTCGGTCACCCGCAGGAACAGGCGCATGGAAGCGACACACACCACCAGCATCATCAGGCTTGAAACGATCATGGCAATGAACATGCCATAGGCCAGATCGGCATGATCCATGATCAGGCGCGGGCCGACCGAAATGCCATGCACCATCAATGACGCCATCAGAATGGCATCCACCGCAGAACCGGGGATACCAAGCGCAATCATCGGGATCAGGCCGCCACCCGCCGTGGCAGAGTTACCCGCCTCGGACGCGACCACACCATCGGCGCAGCCTTCGCCGAATTTTTCCGGGTTTTTCGAACTGCGTTTGGCCTGATCATAGGCCAGCAGATTGGCGATCGATCCACCCGCACCCGGCAACGCCCCAATCAGAACCCCGATCATCGATGACCGGAACAGATTGACCGGTGCCATCAGGACTTCGCGCATGACTTTCCATGTCTTGAAGTCGATCACATCGGGGATCAGCGCCTGATTGGCCTTCTTGCCATGAATTTCCACTTCGCTCAGAAGCTGGCTGATCGCGAAAATACCAATCAGCACCACAAGGAACGGCAAGCCCGGCATCAGAAGATCGGTATCAAAGGTCAGGCGCGATTTGCCCATCATCGGGTCCGGGCCGATGGTCGCAATGCCAAGGCCAATGACGCCCGCGATCAAACCACGGATTAACGAATTCCCGACAAGGCTGGCAACAATCGTCAGCGCAAAGACGATCAGCGCGAAATATTCCCACGGGCCAAGCTTGACCGCAATCAGCGCCAGCGGCGGGGCGGCCACGATCAGAACGATGGTCGAAATCACCGTCCCGAAGAACGATGCCCATACACCCAGTGAAAGGGCCCGGCCCGGTTCCCCCTTGCGTGCCATCGGAAAGGCATCAAAGGTTGTGGCAACCGAACTTGGTGTTCCGGGAATCCCCAGAAGGGCGGCACTGATCAGGCCACCGGTATACCCACCAACATAAACCGACAGCATCACCGAAACACCCTGCAACGGCTCCATGGCAAAGGTCAGCGGCAGCGTCAGAATGATTGCCATTGTCACGGTAAAACCGGGGATGGCCGCGGCAACAATCCCGGCAACCGACCCGATCAGCATGTATGTCAGGGTATCAAAGGCAAATACCTGATGGGCCCCGGCAAGAAACGCATCCAGCATAATTTAAACTTTCCCGCCTAACCCGCGAACAGAACGCCGCGCGGTAAGAACACATTGAAAACTTCTGCAAACAGCAGGTTCAACCCGACCGAAAAAATCAGGGCGGCGATGATGGACTGCATGACCGTGCGTCGCGAAACACCCGCAATCATCAACTGCGCAATCAGCAGAAAGACAAAACTCGCAAGCGAAAACCCGGTCCACGGCAGAACGCCAAGATAAACCGCAAACAGCGCAAACAGGCCGATGGATACCCGACGCACATAAAGCCACTGGGTAAAGGCAGCCCCCACACCCGCAAGACCACCCGCCCGCACGATTTCAATGATCGAACGAACAGCCGCAATCAGGCAAAGCACCGCCAGCAGGGCAAAAACAAGCTTCGGGAAGGTGCCCGCCCCCAGCGGTTCCCAGCGTGACGTCGGCAAACCGGCCGCCATCGAGGACAGAACAACAGAAACGCCACCAAAAACGATATAGGAGATCAGCCGCGCCAATTCGGTGCGGGCGCGCGAAGCAGCGGATACACCTGTATCCGCTGCTGCTGCCTCCGTCACCTTGACGGTCATCCTTCGAGCTTGCCTACAAGCTTCGCGATGGTCGCATTAAGCTTTTCAAGATAGGCGCTGTATTTTTCCTGACCATAGAACACCGGATCGGCACCGGCATTTTTCATCAGCTTGATCACGTCTTCGCGCTGCATGACCTTTTCGATATGGGCTTCAAGCGCATCAACGGTTTCCTGCGGCGTCCCTTTCGGCAGAACCACACCACGCGTGATCACCAGCTCGGCATCCATGCCAAGTTCCTTAAGCGTCGGAACGTCCGGTGCATCATCGGTGCGTTCTGCGGTGCCAACGGCGGCATAAACCAGATCGCCATTGTCGACGAACTGCTTGGCAGATGAAATATCGCCAATTGCGATATCGATGTTACCACCCATCAGCGCACGGATACGCTCACCCGTATCGGTGTAACCGACATAGGAAAACTGAAGCCCCATGGCTTCTTCGATCATCGCGATATGAACATGCGGAATCCCGCCCAGCGTCACACCGGCGCGAACGGCACCCGGATGCGCCTTGGCATAGGCGACCATTTCTTCGAAGTTCGAAAAATTATCGTTCTTCGAAAGCGTCAGATACTGCGGCGACGATGCCACCAGTGCGACGGGGATAAAGCTGTCCCAGTTAAGCTCGGTAATTCCGGTCTGGCTCGATACCAGAAGACCTTCGTGAATCTGCGAAATGGTATAGCCATCTGCCGGACGTTTGGCGAATTCGGCAAGGCCGACATTGCCACCCACGCCGGGCATATTGATGACAGGAATGGCCTGTCCGGTTTCTTCGGCAAGGCCCTGTGCAACGATACGCATCAACGTGTCACTGCCGCCACCCGGCCCCCACGGCACGATGAATTCAATCGGTTTTTCGGGATAGCTCTGCGCCTGCGCGGGTGCGGCAAAGGCAGCAGCCATCAAACCGGCGGCTACGGCAATCTTGCGGAACATATGTTCTGCCTCCTGATGAGATTTGATACCTGAGTCTGAACCAATTTATATTTGGTTTGTTCATTTTGTCGCCATATTGTTGGCATTCTTGCATTTGGTTCGCAACTATTAAATCTGATTAATCGTGATTAATTGCCAGATTAAGCTGCTTAATGGCGCAAAACATTTGCCAACTACGACCAATCAGAGTTAGTACCAATACACCTAGATAGTCATTATTGGTTTGGATTGGTTCATCATGATTGAAATCGAAGGCACCATGAGCCTGTATCTGCTGTGGGGTGCGGCAATGCTGTTTGCCGGCATCGTTGGCGGCATCATGGCCGGGCTTCTGGGCGTCGGCGGCGGTATCGTCATTGTGCCGGTGCTGTATCATTTCCTGACCACCATGGGTGTGGATGAAAGCCTGCGCATGCAGGTTGCCGTCGCCACCTCCTTAACAACGATTATCGCCACCGCGATTTCATCCACCCGAAGCCACTATAAAAAGGGTTCGGTCGATATCGCCCTGCTTAAACACTGGGGCCCGGCAATTGTCGTCGGTGTTCTGATTGGCACCGCGATTGGTGGCTTTGCCGATGGCCGGGTTCTGACCATCGTGTTTGCCGTCGTCGCCCTGCTGGTTGCCGCCAATATGATTCTGGTCCGGGATCGCGAAACCGATACCCAGAAAAACCCGCCAAAATCCGTCTGGGCGATACTGGGTGTGATCGCGGGCAGCCTGTCGGCGATGATGGGGATCGGCGGTGGCACGATCTGCGTACCGGTATTAAGCTTCCTTGGATATGACATCCGCCGTGCGGTGGGCACATCGGCCGCAATCGGCCTGATCATCGCCCTGCCCGGCACCATTGGTTATGCCATGTCCGGCATTGGTGTCGACGGACGCCCGCCCTTCTCGCTGGGCTATGTGAACGTGCTGGCCGCGGCCCTGCTGATCCCGATGACGGTTCTTTTCGCACCGGTTGGCGCACGCATCGCACATTCCATCCCAAGGCGGGCCCTTCGCATCTGTTTTGGCCTGTTTCTGGCCATCACATCATTGCGCATGTTCTATGATCTGATTTCCTGATATCTGATTGGGATTGATGCTGTTCCGGGCTGACGAAACCGCAAGGGTGCAACATGCGGGCAACAGGCCGGAACAGATAAGATTTAAACGTCCAGATAACGATAAAAAACGCCATGAATGACATAGCAACCCAGGGGTTGGCAGAAAAGCTGAGAACAAGCTTCGCCGCGGGAGAATTCGTCAAGGACGGGCGCGTCATCGCCGAACGCGAACTGGCCGAACAGCTTGATGTCGGGCGCCGCGCGCTGCGCAAGGCATTGGATCAGCTTGAATCTGATGGCCTGATCTGGCGTCGTCAGGGTCAGGGCACCTTTGTCGGCACCCCGCCAACACCGCGCCTTCGCAAACTCGAAGGACTGGCCACCCGAACAAGCCCGTTTGAAATCATGGAAGTCCGCCAGGAGATCGAGCCATCCATGGCCCGGTTTGCCGCCCTGCGTGCATCACAGTCCGATATCGACACCATGCGCACCATGGTCGAAAACGCCGCCAAAGCCCAAAATCAGGGCGAATATGAAAAATGGGACGCGGCCTTTCATCAGAAACTGGCCGAAAGTGTCCGCAACACCCTGTTTCTGGCGGTGTTCGAAGCCGTCAGTGCCGTCCGCCGCGAAGCCGCATGGGCGCGTATGCGCGAAAGCAGCCATTCCGACCGCCTGATCAATGATCTGAGCACCCAGCATCGCGAGATCGTCGATGCCATAGAACAGCGCGACCCCAAACGCGCAGAAGACGCCATGCGCCGTCATCTGGTTCAGGTCGAACAGGCCCTAAAGCAAATCTGACCGGAAATCCGGCCCAAACCATCTCACGCCACCGGCGCAAACGCGGCAAATATCCCGTCATAGGTTTTCACCGGCGGGCTGGCATAGGCCCCCGCCTTGCTGGTCTGAAGCCCCAGCATCCCCATGGCTTCGATCAGCTTGACCGCCGCACTGACCCCGTCAATCACCGGCACGCCAAGCTCGGCCTGCAATCGGTCGGCAATATCGGTCATTCCGGCACAACCCAGAACAATCGCCTCGGCACCATCTTCGGCAAGGCAGTTTTCCGCCGAAATTTTCAGCGCCAGATAGGCCATATCCGCATTCTCGCCCTCGAAATCGAGTGTGCGAACACCCGCCGCCCGCACCACACATTGCGAAGATGCCCCATATTTCGACACCAGATGTTCAAGCGGCCGCACCGATACCGCCATCGGCGTGACGATGGCAAAACGCGACGCAACGATGGCCGCAAACCGAAGGGCCGCCTCGCACAACCCCATCACCGGCGCTTTGGTCAGGCAGCGCGCGGCATCGACACCGGTATCATCAAAACACGCCACCACATATCCGCTGATCTTCCCGCCCGAAGCCCCGTCTGCCTCAAGCCCGCGCATCGCGGCAAGCAACCCGACACTGGCAAATGCCTCGTCATAATAGCCCTCGATACTGGCCGGGCCGAACTGCGGGTTAAGGGCAACAATCTCGGTACCGGGCGCAACAATACGGCGCGCCTGCAAACCAACCTTTTCGGTAAACCCGACCGACATATTGGGATTGATAACCGCGATCCGGGTCATGCCTTTTGCCCCTTGCGATGCCGCAGGATCAGGACCGAACCAAGGGCTATGGCAATCACCACAAACGAAAAACCGGTCGTCACCGTGCCCAGCGCATAAAGCACCGGTGTCGTCACATTGGTCGTCATCCCGTAAATCTCAAGCGGCAGGGTATTAAGCGCCCCCGCCGTCATCAGCGTCCGGGCAAACTCGTCATAGGACAGGGTAAAGGAAAACATCGCGACCCCAATAAGGCTGGGTGCCACCATCGGCAAAACGATATGCCAGATGGTTTGCCAACTGCTCGCCCCCAGATCGCGCGCGGCTTCTTCAAAGGACGGATCAAACCGGTTAAACACCGCAAACATGATCAGAAGCCCGAACGGGAAGGTCCATGTCAGATGCGCGCCAAGGGCCGATGTAAACCATTGCGGTTGCCAGCTCACGATATTGAACAGCAATCCGATGCCAAGCGAAATCAGGATCGACGGCACGATCAGGCTGGCAATCGCCAGATAGAAAATCACGCTGTCCCCCTTGAACCGCTTGCGAAACGCCAACCCCGCCATAAAGGACACCAGAACCGTCACCACCATGACAATCAGGCCAAGCTTGAGAGATCGCAGGAACGATCCGCCAAAATCCCCGACCGCCTGCTGCTCAAACAAATTGCCGAACCAATGGACCGAAAATCCATTCATCGGGAAGGTCAGACCGCCATTTTCACCCTGAAATGACAGGATAAAGATCGTCAGCATCGGCCCATACAGGAACAGCACAAACAGCGCAAAGAAGGCCGCCAGAAAATAGAAACTTGTCGGGCGCTTTTCACGGGTCTTCGCCATCTCAAAGCTCCTTCCTGATATCGACCATGCGAAGCAACGCCGTCACGATCAAAAGCACGGTCACCAGAAGCACCACCGCACTGGCCGCCGCCGCCGGATATTGCAGCAACCCGATCTCATTGGAAATCTGAAGCCCGACCGAGGCACTCTGCCCGCCACTCATCAAACGCACCGTGATGAAATCGCCCATCACGACCGTGATGACAAAGATCGAACCGATTGCAATGCCGGGCTTCGATAGCGGCACAATCACGTGCCGCAGGGTTTCAAACCCCGATGCCCCGGCATCACGCGCCGCCTCGATCAGGGAACGGTCAATGCGCATCATCGAATTGAAAATCGGCACCACCATAAACAGGGTGTAAAGATGCACATCCGCCAGAACGACCGCAAAATCCGAAAACAGCAGGAATTCAAGCGGCTCATCGACAATTCCCAGCCCCATCAGGGCCGAATTCAAAAGCCCGTTGCGCCCCAGAAACGGAATCCACGAAATCATGCGAATGATGTTCGATGTCCAGAACGGGATCGTGCACAACATGAACAGGACAATCTGCCATGTCAGGCTGCGCACATGGAACGCCAGGAAATAGGCAACCGTAAACCCGATCAGAAGGGTAAAGCCCCAGGTAAGCGCGGCATATTTGAAGGTATTAAGGTAAATCTGCCAGGTTACTGAAGACCCCAGCAGGTATTTGTAATTTTCAAAAATGAAGTCGGGCAGAATGCGGTATTCGTCATAGTCCCAGAAACTGACGACAATAATCGTCAGCAACGGCACGACCAGAAAGATCGCAAAGATCAGCGCCATCGGCGAGATCAGGAAATACGACGATCGCTTGGACATATCAAACGCCATTGTCTGCCCTTTGAACCGGAAAAATCATCAGGGAAATCAGGATATCGGGCGCAACCAAAGCTGCGCCCGATCAAATTCAGATGCCCTTAGGCAGCGATGAATTCGTTCCACTTGCGGACCATGTGCTTGTTCTCGTCCATGACAGAGTTCCAGCACGCAACCGATCCCATGCGTTCCTCATACGAACCGCCATCGCGAACCGCACCGGCCTTTTCCATGACCTTGCCATCCGGGCTAAGGATATCGCCCTGGGCTTGCTTGCCTTCCATCCAGAAGCCCCATTCGTCTTCGGACATGAATTTCTGTGCGGTTGCCGGGGCTGCACTGTAATAACCCTGACGGTTAAGATACGCCCCGACCCAGCCCGACAGGTACCAGTCGATATATTCATACGCCGCCTCAAGTTCGAGGCCGGTAAGGTGCTTGGCAAGACCAATGCCACCACCCCATGCACGATACCCTTCCTTAAGCGGCTGGTATTTGCACGCAATGCCCTTGGACCGAACGGCAGCAACCGCCGGTGACCACATCGACTGGATCACGACTTCGCCCGATGCCATCAGGTTGACCGACTCATCGAAGCTCTTCCAGAAGGCACGGAACTGACCGGCTTTCTTGGCATCGATCATGATCGCAATCGTCTTGTCGATTTCTTCCTGGGTCATGTTGCCCTTGTCACCATAGGTGACTTCACCCATGGCTTCGCAAACCATGGCCGCATCCATGATCCCGATCGACGGAATATTCAGGATCGATGCCTTGCCCTTGAAGGCCGGATCAAGCAGATCGGCCCAGCTATTGATCGGACGTTCGATCAGGTCCGGGCGAATGCCCAGCGTATCCGCATTGTAAATCGTCGGAACAAGGGTCATCCACTGGGTCGGCGCAGATGCAAACTCGACACTGTCGGCCCCTTCGACAAAGCCAACCGTGTGCGGTGCCGTGCCCTGTGCAATCTCGGAATCCGGGGTCAGTTTGCCATCGATGAACAGCTTGGAGATATACTGATAGTTTTTAAGCTTGGTGGTATCCATCGGCTGCATGGTGCCCGCCGGGAAGACCTTCTTACAGATCCAGTATTCGATATCGGCAATATCAAACGATTTCGGCTGGGTTACCGCACGCTGGGCAACCGCATCGGAATCAAGGGCAGTCATCTGAAGCGTGAAACCAAGGTCTTCCTTAACCTTGTCGGCAACCGCATTGATGTTTGAAACACCCGTGCCGAACTGGCGCAACGTCACATCCTTGATGTTCTGCGCCCAGATGGTCGGGAAACCGGTGATCGCACCTGAACCAATCGCGACACCGGCAGTCGCAGCCGCCCCTTTAACAAAACCGCGGCGGGTGACTTCCTTGGTCGAAAGCAGGTTTTTCGTCGTTTTGGAATTGTCGGTCGTCATGTGAAGCTCCTGATAAATGATGTTTTTTTAGGCCAGAACATGCGCGTGTTCGGGTTTCCAGTAGGCGATGAACTTTTCCTTCCGGCGCACAGGCGCCTGCCGAAATTCGCTTTCGGTCTTCATCAGGGTGATTTCCTTGCCGTCATTGGTCGTCGCCACAATCCGCACCCAAAGGCCGAGATACTCGACCGTTGTGATTTCGACGGGAATCTGACCATTTTCGGCATCACCGGGCGCTGTTTCACCCAGTCCGATCAGGTCGGTACGAATTGTGAATTCAAGATCCTCGCCCGTGGCACCATCGCCATATCCGGGCAGGAAAAAGCTATCGGGCCCACGCGTCAGAAGCGTTCCCGCCGGGCTGCTTTCCGAAACCGTTCCCTTGAAGATATTCTGACCGCCCATGAAATTGGCGATGAAGCGCGAACGCGGCTTGTTGAATATTTCCTCGGGCGTGCCCTTCTGGCGAATGACACCGTCTTCCATGACAACAACCATGTCCGAAAGCGCAAGCGCCTCGTCCTGGGCATGGGTGACATGGACAAACGTGATGCCAAGCTCCTGCTGAAGGCGGCGCAATTCGTCGCGCATCCGCGCCCGCAGGAACGGATCAAGCGCTGAAAGTGGCTCGTCAAGCAACAGGACGGAGGGCTGCGTGATCAACGCACGCGCAAGCGCAATGCGCTGCTGCTGCCCACCCGAAAGCTGATCGGGCTTGCGATCCGCAAATTTTTCCATATGGACGCGGGCCAGCATTTCCTTGGCCCGTTCATTGCGCTCTGCTGTTGAAACGCCCTGCATCCGCAGACCAAATGCGACATTTTCCATGCAGGTCATATGCGGAAACAACGCATAATTCTGGAACATCATGGCCGTGCCGCGCTTGACCGGCGGAAGCTCGGTCACATTGCGATCCCCGATCAGAAGATCACCCTCGCTGATCACCTCATGCCCGGCGATCATGCGCAATGTCGTGGTTTTGCCGCAGCCGGATGGACCAATCAGGCAACAATAGGCCCCTGCCGGTATTTTGAGGTCGATCGATTTGACTGCGATGGTACTGCCGTAATGCTTACTGACAGCGATCAACTCAATGGCCCCGTTACCCTTCATGCGCCCACCCGTTACTGCATGCAAAATTGTTAACAATCCATATTTTCGATTGTAGGCAAATTGCATGCCACTTTCAGGATCGGCAGTTTTCCGCGAAGCGCATACAAAACCCCAAGGCGACAAAACCGGCCAATGCCCGATTCATACGCAACTTGTGCGCAATTTTTGCGCAGCAACATTCTTTTGATTAAACCTGATGCAATGCCATTCCGACTCACCAGAAAGGGCTGTCGCATTTTTTTGTTTTGCAGATCGTCAACAATTTTGTAGAAAAGAATTGACCCCTCGAATGAACAACCGGAAAGACGCGCCGCGATGGCCAACCCCGCACAGCCCACCCCCTATAAAGGCAGCGGTAAACTTCGCCCGGAAGAACTGATTTATCGGGAAATGCTCGACGCCATTCTTGACCGGCGGCTGGAACCGGGCATGAAACTGATCGAAGAAGATCTTGCCAAAACCTTCTCGGTCAGCCGTGCGCGCATCCGGGCCACATTTTTACAGCTCGCACACGACAAACTGATCAATCTGGTGCCCAATCGTGGTGCCTTTATCGCCGAACCGACCATTGACGAGGCCATCGAAGTCTTTTCAGCCCGCCGCATGATCGAGGACGGCGTGGTCCGAAAAATCGCCGCCAACATGACGCCCGACCGCGCAAGCCAGATCCGCGAACATCTGGAACGCGAACATCAGGCCCACCACGCAGGCGACCACCGCGCCGCCATCATCCTTTCGGGGGAATTCCACCTGTTGCTGGCCCGCCTTGCCGGCAACCTGGTGATCGAGGAATTTCTGGAACGCCTGATCCTGCGAAGCTCGCTGATCATTGCGATGTATGAAAGCCCGCAACCGGTTGATTGCTCTCACTCGGAACATGAAAGCCTTTTGAACGCCCTTCTGGGCGGCGACCCGGATCTGGCGGCCGCTGAAATGGCCAAACACCTTGATGCCATTCGCGACCGGTTGCAGCTTCAACGCCCCAAACCGGCCAAAACCGATTTCGCCAGCATCTTTGGCCGAAATCCCAAATCGGTTGCCAGCTAATCCGGCCAGTGATGGGTCGGGATTTTCAAATATCAGCACCCGTTATCGGCTTCCGTGAAGTCATGGGGCGGACCACGCAGCTTCCGCCCGAACACGCCAGAAATCCCTAGCCAGTAATCCTTGGCCGTAATGCGCGGCACAACACAGCGCAGCACTATACGGCACGGGCATACACGCCCGCAGACTACTGACACAGCATTCCCAACCAGATCATCATTCCCACGACGGCGGGAATCCAGTCTGTTTCAATGGGATATGGATTCCGGGTCTGCGCGCCGCTTTGCCCGAAATGACGATTTTGATCCATTCCGGGCTTTGTCAGTAATCTGAATTCTGACGGGCACACACGCCCGTCGCTTTCTCTGACCAAATATAATTGTATAAATTATCCAATGATGCTTAACTGTTTGAATCTCTACTGGCGGCTGCCGATGTCGATTTTGTCATATAATATGATATTTACATCGCCGCCCCGATTTCCTAAGCTGCGCCGAAGAAAACCGCGCAAATCGGGCGTTTGCAGATTACCGCAATCCACGGCCCAACCCTTTGCACGGTATCATCATACAAACACGCCAACCCCACAGGAGGCTCCATGCTGAATGGACAGCACTATATTGCAGGCGAATGGCTGAACGGTCCGGATGTGTTTCAGGCCGATAACCCGTCGACGGGTGAAAAACTGCCAACAAAGTTCCAGCACGGCACCGAGGAACTGGTGGATCAGGCGGTTCAGGCGGCAAATGCCTGTGCCGAAGAATTTGCGGCGATGCTGCCGGCCAAACGCGCGGCCTTCCTGCGCGCGATTGCCGATGAAATCGACGCACGCGGCGATGAAATCACCGAAATCGGCAATCTTGAATCAGCCCTGCCCGCGGCACGCCTGACCGGCGAGCGCGGCCGCACCGTGGGCCAGTTGCGCTTCTTTGCCGACTGGATCGAAGAAGGATCATGGTTCGAAGCCCGCATCGAAACCGCCCAGCCGGATCGTCAACCCCTGCCAAAGCCCGACATCCGCGTGATGCACAAGGCACTTGGCCCGGTCGGTGTTTTCGGTGCGTCAAACTTCCCGCTGGCATTTTCGACCGCGGGCGGTGACACCGCATCGGCACTGGCTGCGGGTTGCCCGGTCGTGTTCAAGGGCCACGCGGCCCACCCCGGCACGTCCGAAGTCGTTGCCAAGGCCATCGAAGCCGCAATTAAAAAAAACGGCATGCCCAAAGGCGTATTCAGCCTGATCCATGGCGGCACCCGCAAGGTCGGTCAGGCGCTGGTCGCCCATCCGCTGATCAAGGCGGTTGGCTTTACCGGTTCGACCGGTGGCGGTCGTGCGCTGTTTGATATTGCCGTTTCGCGCCCGGAACCGATCCCGTTCTATGGCGAACTCGGCAGCAACAACCCGGTCTTCCTGATGCCCAAAGCAATGGGTGCCAAGGCCGTTGAAATCGCCAAGGGCTGGGTTGGGTCGCTCACCATGGGTGTTGGCCAGTTCTGCACCAATCCGGGTCTTCTGATCGCGCTTAAGGGTGCCGATCTTGACGCCTTTGTCGAAACTGCTGCCGCCGAACTCGGTCAGGTTGGCGGTGCCGCCATGCTGACGGATCGTGTATCAAGCGCCTATCATCATGTAACCGATGCCATGGCCGGTCACGCCAAGGTAACCTGCGCGCTTAAACGCCGCGACAGCGACGGCCCGTTCGAAGGCAGCCCGGCGATCTTCCGCACCACCGCTGCCGACTGGCAGGCCAACCCGGAACTGGCCGAAGAAATGTTCGGCCCGGCTGGCATCATTGTCGAATGCGACACGCCCGAAGAAATGGTTGCCCTGTCCGCCACCCTGATCGGGCAGTTGACCGCGACCGTTCATATGGTTGATGCCGATGCCGAACTGGCCGGGAAACTGCGCCCCGCCCTTGAAAAATGTGCGGGCCGCATCCTGATCAATGGCTGGCCAACCGGGGTCGAGGTCTGCCACTCCATGGTCCACGGTGGACCCTATCCGGCAAGCACGGATTCCCGTGCAACATCGGTCGGGTCGCTCGCGATCAAGCGTTTCATCCGCCCGGTCTCCTATCAGGCCTTCCCGGATGCATTGCTGCCCGAAGCCCTCAAGGACGCAAACCCGCTTAACATCCCGCGCCTTGTAAACGGCAAATGGCAGATGCCGAAATAAAGATCGCACTTACAGAAGAATAAAAGGGCGCGGCCATGTACTGGTCGCGCCCTATCTGTTTCTGGACCGGATTTGAAAATACGATCCTGTTCCACCGCGATCAGGCGATACCCGTCAATCTGGCCGCAACACCCAGTCCGGCACATAGCAGCAGCACCTGAATAGTGCCCATTCCCCGCCAGAGAACCGCCAGAAGTGCGATCACGGTCAGTGCTGCCGCTGCCAGGTTTACCGACGAAAGAACCGGGATCAGCAAATCCAGTCCGGGTGCATCAAGCGGTTTGACTTCGGCAAACACCACATGAAGCCCGAACCATACCGCAAGGTTAAGGATGACCCCGACCACCGCGGCAGTAATTGCACTAAGTGCGGCTGTCAGGTTCTGGTTATTGCGCAGCCTTTCAATGAAAGGTGCACCAAGGAATATCCACAGGAAACAGGGCGTGAAAGTGACCCAGGTTGTCAGCAAACCGCCAAGAGTCGCTGCCATCAGCGGCGGCAGGGTGCCCGCATCGCGCAACGCCCCCATGAAACCGACAAACTGTGTCACCATGATCAGCGGCCCCGGCGTGGTTTCAGCCATGCTTAAGCCATCAAGCATTTCACCCGCCGCCAGCCAACCGAAATTCTGCACCGCTTCCTGTGCGACATAGGCCAGAACCGCATAGGCTCCGCCAAAGGTCACCACTGCCATCACACTGAAGAACCCGGCGATCTGGCTAAAGACATGGGCCGGGCCAAGCGCAAGAAACAGCGCCCCAACCGGCACCAGCCAAAGGCCAAGCAGGATCGCTGAAACGCGAAAGGCCCAGGCCCGATTGACCTGTGTATGGTCCGGGGATTCTTCACCCAGCAGGGTGTCGGCATCGGCAACCTGAACTGCACCGATTTTCCCATGTCCACCGCCACTGCGAAATGCCGCAATATTCCGGCGTGCCGCAACATAACCCATCATTCCGGCGACAAGAATGATCACGGGAAAAGGAACCCCGAAGGCAAAGATCGCAACAAAGGCCGCAACCGCAATCAAGATCATCGCACTGTTTTTAAGCGCCCGCTTGCCGATCCGGTAAACGGCCTGGGCGACAATTGCCAGAACCGCTGCTTTAAGACCAAAGAAAAATGCCTCGACAATCCCCACATTGCCCCAGATCGCATAGACCCAGCTAAGCGCCATGATCGCGACCACACCGGGCAGAACGAACAGGACACCGGCAATCACACCGCCAAGGGTCCGATGCATTAGCCAGCCGATATAAACGGCCAGCTGCTGTGCCTCGGGACCGGGTAACAGCATGCAATAGTTAAGGGCATGGAGAAACCGCTTCTCGCCAAGCCATTTGCGCTCTTCGACCAGAATTTGATGCATCAGGGCAATCTGGCCCGCAGGCCCCCCGAAACTCAAAAGACCGATCCGCGCCCAGACCTTGAAGGCTTCGCTCAGGGTCGGATAATCAGATGATCGCATGTCATACCTGTGGCTTGTTGGTTGGCCAGTTGTGGTTTTCATGCGTGGCGTCACGCGCCCAGCGATAGAACGAATCATATAGCAGCATACCGGCGTCAAGTTGCTCAAGATCGTCGGAATACATGCGAGATAATCCAAGTGACGCTGCAAGAAGCCCGGCCGATTCCGGGGCGAGATCAAGGCGGGCGGTATCCGCCCCGCGCACAATCAGGGCAAGCCGGTCAAGGGCCGGTATAGACAAACCAAATTCCGCCAGCATCACATCGAAACTGCACAATTCGTCACGATGGCTCCAGAACACGCCTTCGATGTCAAACGGTACCGCCTGATAACGCTCTGCCACACCCAGAACTTCTGCCGGGGCGACAAACAGAATAACGGCACGCGGATCAAGAAACCGCCGGATCAACCAGGGACAGGCAATGCGGTCAATTTTCGGTCGTGATCGTGTTACCCAGACTGTCCGTCCCTGAGAATCGCGCGCGGGCAGCTTCTCCGGGCGAATTACCGGATGTCCGTTTGACACCCAGTCTTCAAAGCCGCCTTCCAGATATTCCGACGGACAACCCTCCGCACGCAGCCATGCCGCGGTTCCCTGACTGCGTTTATGTCCGGCCTGACAGATCACAATGGAACTTGTCCCGGCGATGCGTGATGCCAGTTCAGACAAGGCAGTATCGTCCACCCGGATCGCGCCGGGTATCAGGCGCGGATCAGCGTTGAAGTCTTCGTCGGATCGAACATCAAGAAGCAGTGGCACGCGGGGCGTACCGATGATTTTGGAAAGTTTGTCGCTGGAAATCGCCTTGGGCGCAGGCATGTGCGTTCCTCCTTTGCAGGCTTGAATTGGAACGCGATCTTTAGCTGGCGCCTCGTGGGGAGTTCGCGTTTCCCCATAGCCATAGAAAACGCGAAGCCATGGAAATAGTCAAGACCAAAGCAAAATCGATCAGATCGCCGGTTTGCACTCCAGCGTAGATAATCAACTCTGCTGTCGGCCTGTCTGTTTAAGGCCACCGGGAATGGATTTCATCGATTACATAAGGATGGCGATGGCTGCGCGCCCCTTGCAAATGCGGATGATCTGCGGGGAGATCATCATGGCTGTGTTCGATTTCGTCGCTGTCGCTCGCAGGCCATAACAAGGCTCCGGCCAGTGTCGCGAGCAGGGCGATTGCGCCAAAAAGCACCAGACCCGCCTGAAATCCGTATTGTGAAACAAACCAGCCAGCCAGCGGATAGGTCACAAGCCAGCAGGCATGAGACAGGGCAAACTGGGCGGCAAAAATCGATGGCCGATCCCGGTCATGGGCTGATTTGCGCAACAGGCGTCCCGAAGGTGTCTGGGTTGCAGAATAGCCAAAGCCGGTAATGAACCAGACAATCAGAAGAACCGGCCATACCAGTTCGCCCATCAGGAGAAATGACGCCAGACCGGCAAAGGCCAGTGTTCCCAGTAGCGCACCGGCAATCATTACGGTGCGTTCGCGGGTCCGGGCAAGAACACCCGGCAGAACCAGAGCCGCCAGCATCGAACCGGCACCAAACGTCCCAAGGGTGATGGCAACCGCGCTGTCGCCAAGCGCAAGCGTGTCACGGACAACGATAATCGTATTGACCAGTATCTGGGCACCAAGGGCCGCGACCGCCATATTGATCGCCATCAATCCGCGCAGGCGCGGCGTCCGGGTAAAGATGCGTACCCCGCGCAACAGGCGTTTTGCAAAGCTGTCGGCGGTAAGCCTGGCCGGATCAGGAAGGCTTACGGCGAGGATGAATGCGGCTGACACGGCAAATCCCGCCGATGTCCCGGCAAAAAGCGCATTAAACGTCATGACCGTAAGCAGCAATGTCGCAATCAGCGGGCTTATCAGGTTTTCAAGATCATAGGCCAGCCGGGACAGCGACAGCGCCTTGGTATAGCGTTCCTCGTCCGTCAGGATTTCCGGAATGGTGGCCTGAAATGTCGGGGTAAAAGCGGCAGACGCGCTTTGCAGCAGGAAAATCAGAACGTAAATCTGCCAGATTTCAGTGACAAACGGCAGCATTGCGGCGATCAGCACACGAAAAAGATCCATCCCGATCAGAACCGGGCGGCGTGGCAGCGGGGCGACCAATGCCGCAGCAAAGGGGGAAACCCCGACATAGGCGATCATTTTAATGGCAAAGGCAGTGCCAAGGACCATCCCGGCATCCGCCCCGGCAAGGTCAAATGCCAGAAGCGACAGGCCGACCGTTGCAAGCCCGGTACCGAGCAGCGATGAAATCTGGGCCAGAAACAAATTGCGATAGCGACGATCCGACAGCACGGAAAGCATGGGGAACCTCGGAAAGGCGGGGGCTCACAGGTATTTTGCAATCTTTTTGAACCCGTCGAGCGATGCGGGACTGGCGGCGGGGGCATCGGCAAAGGCCGTGTCGAGACAATGGTCGATATGATCCTGTATCAGGATGCGTTTGGCTTGCGAAATGGCCTTTTCAACGGCGTGAAGCTGCTGTGCGATATCCTCGCACGGACGGCCTCCTTCGATCATTGAAATGACACTATGCAAATGACCATCGGCGCGCTTTAATCTCTTGACGATGTCGGCATGGGTTGCGTGTGGTGCGTGTTCTGTCATATAGATGAACCTATCCCCCCTAGGGGGATAAATCAAGCGACCTTGGTGACACAGATATCAGGAGAGGCAGGGCAAAACCGTGACAGGGCTGATGAACCGGGGAATGATGCGATTTGCTGTGGTTGCGGGAATTCTTCTGGCATTCATCGCACAGCAGAATCATCATTTGCCATCGGGTTTTCCTGTTTCGGAAGCATCGCCTGCGCAGTTGCTTGAAATCCTTGATCACGGTCACAGCCATGAACTCGATATTGTCGATAGTGGCGATAATGCCGGATGCACATCCCATGATCTTGTTGATCATGATCATCCCCCGGCCATTCTGGCGGACCGCGAAATCATGTCGCGCATGCTGTATCGCTGTGGCTGGTCGCGGGTGGAACTGACAGCACGGGACATCCCGCCCGGACAGGATATTCGCCCTCCCATCGTGTGAGAAGCCATTCGAGTACTCGATACAGTCTTCACGATGAAAGTTTTATCATGCACGGTTTTCGAACTGCTGCGCACGGGGTTGCGGGGATTGTTCCGCCGCGTCTTGCGACAGTATGTCTTGCGTTCGCGCTGCTGGTTCTGGCAGCGACGGATGCGCTGGCCCATGCCGTCACCGAAGGTGACAAGGGCTATATCATAGAAATCAGCGGTATCAATCTGATCCCGTTTGTCTATCTGGGAGCCAAGCACATGGTGACCGGATATGATCATCTTCTGTTTTTGTTCGGTGTGATCTTTTTCCTTTACCGGATGAAGCATATCGCCATCTATGTCAGCCTGTTTGCTGTCGGCCATTCGACGACAATGCTGCTCGGCGTCTTTTTTGACTGGAATGTCAGTTCCTATCTTATTGACGCGATCATCGGTTTGTCGGTGGTTTACAAGGCGCTGGACAATCTTGGTGCGTTTCAGCGGTGGTTCGGTTTTCAACCTGACACAAAGATCGCGACACTGGTTTTCGGGTTCTTTCACGGGCTGGGTCTTGCGACCAAAATCCTTGAATATGACATCGCGCCCGATGGGCTTCTTCCCAATCTGATTGCCTTCAATATCGGGGTCGAACTGGGCCAGTTGATTGCGTTGGCAATGATCCTGATTTTCATGGGTTTCTGGCGCAGAACCGAAGGGTTCTGGCGTCATGCCTATACGGTCAATGTCGCGATGATGTCGGCGGGTTTCATGCTGATCGGGTATCAGCTAACCGGCTATTTTGTTGCCTGACAAAACGGAGTTTGAACAATGTATAATGCCAATAAACCCAATCTTGACGAGCTTCCAAGCAGCCCGCAGTTGATCCGCTCGACCATTGTTGCGGCACTCGTTGCTGTTGTTTTGCTGGTGACGATCATTCTTCCGGCTGAATACGGGATCGACCCGACCCGGATTGGCAGTGTCCTTGGCCTGACCGAGATGGGTGAAATCAAGACCCAGCTTGCCGAAGAAGCCGAGGCCGACCGCCAGATGCAATACGAGTTGCAGAATCTTCAGCCGGGCAAGGACCAGTCGGGCCTGTTTGAAATCCTTGCCGGTCTGTTCATTTCCAGCGCACAGGCACAGACAGCGGGCGATGGATGGAAAGACACCATCAGCTTTACCCTGACGCCGGAACAGGGTGCCGAATACAAGCTGGTCATGGAAGAAGGCGCGGTTGCCCCGTTCAAATGGGTTGTCGAGGGCGGTGCCGTAAATTTCGACCTTCACGGGGACGGGACCGGCGGGCAATCCGTCAGCTATGAAAAAGGCCGGGCGATCCCCGAAGACGAGGGTGAGATCACGGCACGTTTCACCGGATATCACGGCTGGTTCTGGCGCAATCGCGGGAAACAGGATGTGACTGTTACCCTGCAAGTTGGCGGAAACTACAGCGAACTGAAACGCACCTATTAACAGATGCCTTTCCCCCTTGTGCATTGCATGTGCAAGGGGGGAAATTCCTGCATGGCACCGGATGCAATTTCGAAACGATGACTGCGACCTTCTGGCAAATAATCCGATTTCAATCGCCTTAACGGGAGCGGTTCATCTGATCGGGCTGATGCCCTTCGATCTCCCGGATGGTCCCGAATGGCCCCGAATGGCCCCGAATGGCCCCCGGGGGCAATGGCAGGATAGGAACGCCAGACTCCGAAAGCGCGGCAACAGGGTGATATTCCCCGAAGCAGGCTCACTGCCGCCCGGACGAACCTCAGACCTCCACAAGCCCCACCACCAGACGGCCCACTGACAGCCACAGGCTTACCGCCCGCTCCGGTCCTTTCCGGCAATGCCATGACCACCGAAGCCCGGCCAAACCTATGACCTCCGCCAGACGACCCACAGATCGCCCACGGCCTCACTGCCCGCTCCGGTCCCTTTCGCCAGTGCCATGACCATGAAGCCCGGACAAACCTCGGGCCTCCAGCAACCCAACCGTCGCCGACTGACAATCATCGGGCTTTCTGCCGCCTCGATCACCGTCCGGCCAAGGCGGCAACCTGCCACCCCGACATCCAGACAAACCTCGGGCCGCTGCCATTTTCACCAGCAGACGGATTTCGGGCGTACTGCCCCCAACCTGTCCACCACCGACGGACCACAAATCACTGCTGCCGCTGCTGCCATTGCTGCCACTTTCGGCAAATTCGGGGTCGCTTCCCCGATAAGACGCACCTCTCCCGTCATGACAAATAAGGGTGTTAAAAGCGTGTTAGAACCGGCGCGGAACACCGCCGTAATGGCTTCGCCATCCGCCGATGAGCATCCTGCGGATTGCCCCGCCGCCCTGCCTCAATCCTTGCCGCTGCATCCTGATCACCTCTTTAATCCCGCCCCAAACGCAAAAACCCGCGAGGCGCACAAGGCGCTTCGCGGGTTTCGGTCCGGGTGCATTTCTCCCGTTGACTTTGTCCTTATGCCACAATAAAAAGAACAAATCAAGAACTTTTTGAAAAAACTTTATACCCGGTCAGAAAGGCGGGAAGCAGGCTACCATCCGGGGCCGTCCTGTATTTTCATGAACCCTATGCGTCGCGCGGCACCCCGTTCGGGTCCTCGCTGCCGCGATGGTATTTGAAGGTGCCGGTCGCGGTTGCGATCACTTCGCCCGCCGCGTTATAGGCGGTGGCTTCGGTAAAGACGATCTTGCGCCCGCCGCCCTGTTTGCGTCCCTCAACCCGCACCGTGCCGCCGGTTGCCATTCCGATGAAATTGGTCGTCAGTGACAGGGTCAAAGATTTGCGGACATTCCCCGGAACAGCACAGTAACAGACAGCACAGCCCGACGCCGTATCCATCAGGGTCGCAATCACGCCACCATGCAGGATGCCCGCACGATTGCGGTGATGATCCCTGATTTCAAGTTCCACCACCGCACGATCTTCTTCCCATTCAACAACCTGATAGCCCAGATAAGCCTGAAGCCCGCTACCATGCGCCTGTTCCCAGGCAAGATTGTCATTCACATCACTCATGTCGCCGACCTTTGCGTTAATCCTGTTTGCCAAGCTATAGCAGATAAATCCAACATTTTGGACCATCCGAGTTTGGCAATAGATTGTGCGTTGCGATATAAATTAATCACTTAATATCAATTAGTTATATCTATCGTTCTCCAAACAAGAAGGGGATAGCGGTGAAACGAGAATAGTGGGTTCGAACGGCTTCTGGTACATCTGAAATCACCCCAGACGCAAAGGAACCTAACCATGGCAACGCTTGCACTTAAAGACACCACCACCATCGAACGCGAAGTTCGCGTCAACTGGTTCACCAACCTTGTTCATGCGCTTCAGGTCGCCGTGATCATGAAAGCGTCGAAAGCACGCACCCATGATGAACTGATGACCGAATGGAACAATGCATGGCGTCAGGTCGAGGGCTAATTCGCCCTCTCTGACCCTGCGGGTTTGAGGATTGGCATCCAGAAGATGGTGACAATTCATCGCCCTTGACGGTTTCAACCAAACAACCGAAAACGGTTGAATGCAAAAGTTTGATATCGTCACGATCCGGTTGTTTGTCGCCATTGTGCGCGCCGGAAGCATCAATGAAGCCGCCCGGCGCGAACATATCGCGACATCGGCTGTAAGTCGCCGCATCGGCGAACTTGAAGCCATGCTTGGCGTCAAGCTGCTGCGTCGTCTGCCCCGCGGTGTCGAACCGACAGAGGAAGGTACCATTTTCGCGCGCTACGGCGAAAAGCTTCTGGGTGATCTTAATCACCTGTCAAACGAGTTGCGCGATTTCAATACCGGCGAAAAGGGCAAGATTTATCTTGCTGCCGTAACCTCGGCAATCCTCACCGGACTGCCTGCATTTCTGGCCGATTTTCAACGTGATTTCCCCGATGTGACCGTCGATGTCCGCGAACTGACATCGCGCGAGTCCTCTGATGCCGTCCGCGAAGGCCGGGCCGATCTGGCGATCATGGCCGATAACGGCCCCTGTCAGGGTTTGTCGAACCACGTCTTTTGCGACGACCCGATCTGGGTCGTGACGCCCAAAGGCCATCCGCTCATCCCCGATCCATCCAATCCCGCCCCGGTTACCTTTGCCGAAGCCGCGAAATACGACATCATTTCCCTGCATGAAGGCGGCGTGATTGATGACCTGATCAGCGAGGCGGCGGGCAAACTGCATCACGATATGCATCCGCATATCAAGGTCATGCGTTTCGGCTCCTTGCGCCAGATGATCGCCGCCGGACTTGGCATCGGCTTCCTGCGGCAAAGCTCGGTTGCCGGTTACATTGATCACATGAATATTTCCGGCGCACCGATTGCCGATAGCTGGGCCAAACGCCAGTTGCTGATCGTGCATGACGGCGAAGATACCCTGACCAGTTCGGCGAAAATATTCCGGGACTATCTGTTAAAGAAATCGTCCGAAACAACAGTCAAACCGGGTCTTGGCTGATCACGCGATTTTATACAATGGCTGCACTGCTTGCGGCATGGCCGTCTTTGGCATTCGCGCTTAACCGCAGATTTGGCCTGCCCATTTCAGACCGGACGTATTTTGCGGCTTCCTTCAGGATCAAGTCGGGTAATTCGGCCCACTCGCCAATCGGATCAAGTATCTCAATGGCTTCATCCGGTTGCCCGGCAATCATTTCCGGCAGATCGGTGGTGGCGTGCGTGCCGCCGCCAGCCAGCATCGGAACAATCACAGCCCGTTTGCGCGAGCCAATTTTCCGCCAATCGCGAATGGACGGGTTGCCTTCGATATTTCCAATGCAAATTTCTGCATCGGGGCAGAACTGACCCACTTCATTGGCAAGCCTGACGGTTTCCGGCAATGCTTTGGTCAGGGTTTTAAGGCCATGCGGCACAAGAAATACCGACGTTTCCGAACAATCCCAACCACGCCGCACCATCGCAGAATTCACATGACGTGAAACCATCTCCGCAAAACCGGGCAAATTGATTGCAGGCGGCAGAATTACCGCACGATCAAGTCCGGCATCACGCAAATTGCGCGGCAATTCCTGAAACACCAGATAACCTTCACTGAAAAACAGCGGAAAGACGATCAGTTCGCTGGCGTCATGATTGCGTTTCAGCTTTGCCAATTGATCCGCAACCGAGGGCTGGCTGCGCATATAGCCATGATGCACAAAACCAGACCAATGGTCGCGCACGGCTTCTGCCAGTGTTCCCGCAGGATCACCGCCATTACCACTGTTACCGTGCGACACAATCATCAGGGTCGGCATATCGAATTCCGCCAAGTCCTTGAACAGTTCCAAAGCTGGTCGAGATCTAATGCTTGATACGGACCTCGCAAGAGATCGGATTTCACCACAGGCAGATTATTGTACCAGATCCCAACGCGGTTGCCCGCCAAACCGGTCATAAAGAAAATCAACCAGAAGCCGGATACGCGCCGATAACTGCCGACTGGGCGGATACAACAGATACAGGAAAAGCTCTGGCGAGGCATAATCACACAAAACACTGACAAGATTGCCGCTTTGCAAATCCGGACCGGCGATAAAGGTCGGCAATAATACCAATCCGAGATCAGCCAGGGCTGCATCACGCAGAACCTCGGCATTGTTGCAGCAGAACACGCCATTCACCTGCACCGAAACCGGTCCGTCCGGTCCGGTCATCTTCCAGCTCGACCCGGCGGGCAAGCTACCGTAATGCAAACAAGGCAAGGTTGCCAGATCACGGGGCGATACAGGTTCGCCATGCTTTCGGATGAATTGCGGCGATGCACACAGAACCCGGTTCATCGGAATGATTTCGTGATCAATCAGTGCCAATGTCTCGCTTGGCTGACTGATCCGCACCGTCATGTCGTAACCATCAGCAACCGGATCGATGAACCGGTCCGAAAGTGCCAGCTCCACCCGTATTTCAGGGTATTCACGGGCAAAATCGACCAAAGCAGGCCCCAGATGCAGGGTGCCAAAGGACATCGGCGCATTGATGCGAATATCCCCCGACGGGGTTGCGCGGTTTTCACGAATGGCTTCTTCTGCTTCGCGCAAATCGGCAAGAACCGCTTTGGCCCGGTCATAAAAAGCGCGCCCGCTTGGCGTGACAGCAACCTGACGGGTCGTACGGTTCAAAAGCTGCACGCCCAAGTCTTCTTCAAGTGCAATAACAGCACGATTAACCTGGGATCGTGACTGCCCGATAGCACGTGCCGCTGCGGCAAAGCTTCCTTCATCAACCACTTTTACAAAGGTTTGCAAGCTTACCAGCTTGTCCATCCGCACGCTCCATCTGGCGAAGGCCACAACAATTGTCGCATAATTTGCGACAGTATGCACATTATTAAGATAATTGTCACTTTTGTCGAAAAGCGTATTCTGGCTCCAACGAACAGCATTCAACTGATGGAGACCAACATGATTACCAAGATCGAATCCGCAGACCGTGGCCGCGCCCAGTTTGGCTGGCTTGACTCCCATCACACTTTTTCCTTCGGTCACTATTACGACCCGAAACGGATGGGCTGGGGCCCGCTGCGCGTGATTAACGAAGACCGGGTTATCCCCGGTGCCGGTTTTGACACCCACGGCCACAAGGATATGGAAATCATTTCCTATGTGCTTGATGGCGCGCTTGAACACAAAGACAGCCTTGGCACCGGTTCCGTTATCCGTCCGGGCCGCCTGCAACGCATGACTGCCGGTACCGGCATCCGTCATTCGGAATACAACCATTCCAAGGAGAAGCCGGTTCATTTCCTGCAAATCTGGGTCATACCCGAAGCCGCGAACCTCGAACCGGGTTACGAGGAAAAGGAAATCGCACGTTCCGATACGGGTTCGGGCCTGTCACTGATCGGCAGCCGCACCGGCCGGGATGGATCGATCACCATTCATCAGGATGTTGACCTTTACGTTGCCCATCTGGGTGAAGGCGAAACAGCATCCCATAAAATCGAACCGGGCCGGATTGCCTGGGTGCAAGTAGCGCGCGGCATGCTGAGCGTTAATGGCGAAACCCTGAAGGCTGGCGATGGTGCCGCCATCCGGGACGAAGATGAACTTGTCTTCACCGACGCAACCGAAGCCGAAGCTCTTGTTTTTGACATGGTCGCCTGAGCCGGTCTTCCGGTCCGACCCTTCAAAGGAAAACGAATATGTCGTCCCTTGAACACACCAAACCACGTCCGATTATCCCGGCCCTTGGCAATCTGTGGACTGCCCTTGAACCTCTTTCACCCGTGATCGTCCGCGTCACCACGGGTCTTCTTCTGGTCCCGCACGGTGCCCAGAAACTGTTTGGTGCCTTTGGTGGCTATGGCCTTGAAGGTACGGCTGGCTGGCTTGAAAGCATCGGCTTTGCCCCGGGCTTCCTGTTTGCCCTTCTGATCGGGCTTCTGGAATTCGTGGGCGGCCTGATGCTGACTGTGGGCCTTCTGACCCGCCCGGTAGCCGCCGCCGTGATTGCCTTTATGGCTGTTGCGGTCACCATTCATCTGCCCAACGGGTATGCATGGAACAATGCCGGGTTTGAAATGCCGGTCTTCTGGGGGCTGATGGCGCTTTCGGTCCTGATCCGTGGCGGCGGAAAATATTCGATCGATCGCAAGATTGGTATCGAATTCTGATCTTGCTCACCCTAACGCAACGATCTTCCCTCTTCCCTGAACAACGACTTCGGGCTGCCCTTACCGGCAGCCCTTTTTTTGTTTCCCTCCCTATATAGGGATATGTGGCTCTTCTCAACCGACGTAACATGCACACATAAAAGACTGCCAACTGAACCAGTATTTTGATCAACCGGTCTTCAGGAAACCATTACGGTCAGAGTTTGAGAAATGAACGCGATAAAATCCAATAGCCATAATGATATTGCCATTGCCGATGGCTTGCGTCGCTGTAAGGGTGACAATGCTTTTGGCAAACCGAACGCGCAGAAAAAGTTCCTGATCGTGGACGACAGTATCGAAGTCCGCTTCTCTATCCGTCGGATTTTGCGCAGCGGCGGAGCACAATCCGTCGATGTTGCAGAAAACGGTGAAACCGCACTTCAGATGATGGCGCAACTGTCGCGAAAACAGCAAAGCTATGACGTCATACTGATTGATTACATGATGCCCGGCATGTCGGGGATCGAAACGCTCTATGAAATCAAACGCCGACAAATCAAACATGCAGAAGGCACCCGCATGATCATGCTGACCGGCTTTTTTGATCCGGATATGGGTAAAGAAGCCGTATCGGTCGGAGCCGCATTTGTATTGTCAAAGCCCTGCGATGCTGCCAGCCTGATGGCAGCAATTGCCTGAACCCTTCCGCGAAGGAGCCGGGATGCCAGAAAGCGCTTCAATCATTTTCGTCGATGATGACCCCCATGTCCTCAGCGGATTACGCCGCCGTATCGTATCCAAACGCCCGAATTGGAAACTGCGGTTTTGCACCAGCGGCGCAGAAGCACTCGTAAATCTGGATCAGCATAGTGCAGATGTCATTGTTTCGGACATGCGCATGCCCGAGATGGACGGGGCAGAATTGCTTCGGTCTGTTGCCCGGAAATATCCGGATACCGCACGCATCCTTCTTTCCGGCTACGCCGATGAACAGGCTATCCAGACCGGTCTTGCGGCAACCCATCATTTCCTGATGAAACCCTGCAGCGATCAGGAAGTTATTCATGCCATCGAACGTGGCCTGATACTGCGCAACTATCTGCGAGACCCCCAGCTGATCAATATTCTGTACCGCATGCCTGCTGAACTTGTCTGGCCCCCGGTGTTTTACCGGCTTCATGCAATTCTGCAATATAAGGGACCACACAGTCAGAACGAACTACAGGAATTCTCCTTTGAAAATCCTGGTTTTATTATGCTGGTATGCGAAATGGCGCGGCGCGAAAAGCTGATCCTGCCAACAGAGGGTCCGGATCTCGTTACCCTGATTGACCTGTTCGGTCTTGAAACCATCAAGGCACTATGTGTCATTTGGACCTTGCATGGACAGCAAACCAGATTTGACCCTGACAATATCGACCAGCCAATAGATCGCTGCCTCATTCTGGGCAATATGGCGGCCGGGATCGCAAAACTTGAAGGCATGCCCTCAGAAACAATTGATCTGATTCGGGCAGCAGCATTGCTGTGTCATATCGGCCTGAATGTGATGGAGCATGTAATACCTGATCAGGTTGCTTTAAGCCGCAAGCAGGCCGACGACGATCAATGCGATATCATTTCCACTGAGATCGGCGAGATTGGAGTGTCTCATCCTGCCGTATCGGCATGCTTGGCCGCTCTCTGGGGTTTCAAGCACGAAATTGTCGAAAACATTGCTTTTCATCATCGCCCCGAAGCTGCGCCAACCCGTGACTCGCTGTCTCTTTTGATCGTTTATGCAGCTCAGCATTTTGCCCGCAAGTTTGGCAATGACCGTCATATCCGGGCGGCAAAATATGATCGCGCTTCGGGTTTCATCGCCCATTGTGATGCCCAGCAAAAATGGGCGAATTGGGAACGTCATTGTGCCCCACTTGGCGATAACCAAGCCTGACCAATCACCTTCCATTTCAGTCAAACGATACCGACGACCATGAACATCACGACCGGATGTCATAGAATTCATCGGTCGCGGTGTAATTCAATGCGCTATCATCATCAGTTGATCGAATACCGGGTTTCGGAATTCGAATAACGAATTCCGCCCCTTCGCCGTCCGGAGCGGAAAGGGTCAAGTCACCGTTAAAATCGTCCTGAATCAATTTCCGACATATCGGCAAACCCTGCCCCGTCCCAACGCCCCGTTCCTTGGTCGTGAAGAAATAATCGAAAATTCGATCTCGTAAATCCTCGGGAACACCACCGCCATTATCCCTTAATCGGATAAAAACATTCTCAGCGTCCGACGTGACATTCAGTTTGATTTTGCCGGAACGTTGCCCCGACTCGCGGATCGCCTGCGAAGCATTGACGATCAGGTTGATCAGGGCCTGTGACAAATGGTTCCGCCGCCCTTCAACTTCGGTGACGTCCGTATCATAGCTTTGTTCGAGTTCGGCAACATGTTTGACCTGATTACGCGTCAACGTTATCGCCGTTTCAATTTCCTCGGCGATGGAAATCCGTTCCACAGAGTCCGTTGTAGGATGGGCAAATTTCCGGATACCACGAACAATTTCCGCTATACGATCAAGCCCCTGAATACTCTCGCGGATCGCAAGCGGTATTTCTTCGGTCATAAAATCGATCCGTTCCGGCGCCAGTTCAAGACGAACAGACCCGTCACCTTCGTCTTTGCGGAGTGCATGAACGAAATCGTTAAAGCTGTCAGAGAGAAATTCAAGATTGTTCTGTATGTATTGGGCTGGGGTATTGATTTCATGTGCAACCCCACCAGCCAGCGTCCCCAAAGCATGCATTTTCGCGTAATCTGCAGCTTCTTCAATCACTTCCTGTTCCTGGCGTGCGCGTCTTGCATCGATATCAGCGGCAAATGCACGTTGACGGTGACGAATTACAAAGATCGCCAGACCAATCATCACGATCATCCCGGAAAAGAACAGATATGACAGAATCTCTATGTCGGACTTTACGCTCGCGATGTTACTTGCATTGTAGACTGACACAAAATTTGTTGTCCGCACCACCGCCTGCTGCAAGGGATCATCGATCGACACAAGTTCTTCGCGGATAAATTCCACCAATGCAGTCGCGTTCGATACGCCTTTAATCCGCTCATCAATCCGTGCGATCTTTTCATCAAGCATCGCAAGCAAATCGCCAACTTCCGGGATTTGGGCTAAAACCTGAAACCCTTCGCCCTGCTTGACCAATAGGGTTCTGCTAACAAAGATTTCATATTCCAGTAAAACCTTTTCAAGCTCATCCCTCTCAACAACGCCATCGGAACGGGCATACTCGATATACCGTTCGATTTCGAGGAACTGCCGCTGAATCTGGAAAACTGCCCATGCAAAATTTTCGCGATAGGCAAATTTCTCATCTTCGAGCTTTCTTACGATTGCGATCGAGAAAACCCCATAAAGAACAACGAACAGAGCCAAAATTGAAAAAATGGCCCTGTTCGATATTTTTGACAGAAAATTTCTAGTTTTGCCCATCAATCGACTTCACCTGCCAGACGGAATAAGACCAATAGGTATCAGTCTGGAAACGGGTATCGCTGTCATAGGGGAACACAACCCAAAACGGCCCTTTGTCACGTACCGACATTTCCGCATCATTCAGTCGATAAACCAGGATGGCATTGTCACGACGCAGGACACCAGCCGGAACCATGACGCTATAATCATTTAGCGCAGAAACGCGGACTGTATCGGCGGTGATGCCATAGGTATCGAACAGAACGTCGAAATCGACACCCTGAAATTTCTGAACACCATCCGTCCATGGGGTCGAGGTGTAAAACTCGGTGCTTGGCAGTTTGGTCAATTCATCAAACGAGACAGTCACCGTTTCACCGCCCGTGTTTGAGAGTATGAGCTTTCCGGCTGCTCGGGCGTTTTCCGTTGAGAGAAAACCGATGACACACAAAGCCATCGTAAATTTAATGATCGTTTTCATCATCATAGTTGTACTCCGAAACTGATTTACACATTGGTCACGCCAAAGGGTTACAACAATAGCTGGGCCGGAAAAAATGGCTGTATGGCCGGTTCATTTCGTAAAGATACTTGGAATATGTTCTTCAATCGGTTGTGGCATACCAAAAAGATATCCCTGCAATTCATCAACGCCATAACTTCTGAGACGAAGGGCTGTTGCCTCATTTTCAACGCCGGTGGCGACGACCGAATAATCAATCTGTCGGCATATCTGGACAATCCAAGAAATAAATCTGCCCGTATCGTCATTTCCCATCACCTGGCGGATCAATCGACGATCAAGTTTAACGCCAACAAAAAATTCGTGGCGCAGCAACTCCAACGCCCCTTTATCAGCCCCAAACCCATCAATAAAAATTCGTATTCCGCGATCTGAGAGAAACCTCGCGTTTTTTATAAAATTTTCGTCAATCTTGCCGAGCTGCATCTCATGAATTTCAAACGCGACTTCCAAACCATATTTCTGCATTTCAGCAACAAAGCCAGACAAAGCCTGAACGAACTGGCGGTTGCAAACCGAGGCGTAATCAAGATTAAGTGACAACAGGGCACCTGAACCCAGAATTTTGCGATAAACAGGCGCTGAATTAGTCGTCATATCCATCAAACACATCGTCAGACGATCCATGACAGGCTGATTTTGGCACTGCCTTATGATTTTCCCGATATCATAACCTTTATGCACATCAGACATTCGGCAAAGAACCTCGCCCCCCGTTCGCGAAAAGTCTTCGGCTCTGACACGGGGCTGGAACGCGGTTGTGACTGCGGATCGATCAAGAAGCTCATTCAACGTATCGGCAATGAGTTGATCAGCATGACTTTCTTTACGTTTGTCCTCAATCGTCTTGAAAAGCACTTCCTTGAAGGTCGCAATCGAAATCGGCTTTGTCAGAATTTTACTGACTTTTGCCAGACCGTTTGCTTCACGCATGGGAACTGCCGAAATATTTCCGGTTAGCAGAATCCTCGGAATATCGGGGGCGCACCGAAATGCACGTTTCAGAAAGCTGATTCCATCAATCGTCGGCATCACCAGATCAGCTACAATGATATTCACACCCGAACGATTTTTGGATAACCATTCAAGAGCTGCTTCACCATTGATATATTTGACTAAATTAAAGCTTCCGGACAAAGAACGGCATACCGAAGCCAGAAGATTCTCATCATCATCTACTATCAGAACCGTCGGAAGACCGGCTGCAGCAACGCTCATCTGAAACAACTCCGGTTATTACGAAACCTTAAAGATTCTGGGCACGAACGATCTTCACCAGTTCATACAGGTCTTGATATACCGAAGAATAATGTCAGGATGGACGCACCAATATCCCCATATGTGGAGTGTGCATGACAATGGTGTCGGATCAGCCTGTCCGCATTGCTTTTGTCGATGATGATGAAAACCTTCTGTCATCGCACCGGCGGAATTTCGCGCGTCTCGCCCCGCATTGGCAGGGATTGTATTTCAACAATCCGCAAACCGCGCTGGCAGAAATTTCTGGTGATCCCGATGTTACGGCGGCGATCCTTGACATTCACATGCCGATCATGACCGGGCTTGAGCTGGCGGCCAAGCTTCGAAATCTTCGAAGCGATCTGATCATCGTCATGTTGACCGGCTATGCCGATCTGCAATCAGCATTAACCGCGGTCAATGAATTCGGTGTATTTCGGTTCTACCCCAAACCTACCGCCCTGAAGACGGTTCTTGAGGGCATCGAAACCGAAATCGCCCGCAAACGCGGAGAGAGCCGCGATACAATCCCCGCGGCATTCCTGGATCTCTTTCATCTGGGGCTGATTGCAACCGATGACCGGCTTGCGATTTCACATATGAATGCACAGGCTGCGGAAATGCTACGCCGATCACCCGCCATGCAGGTTAATCCTGAAAACCGGCTTCTGATCGACAATGCCCCGGATGATCTGGATCGGTTTCTGCACCCCCCCGCCGGTCGTGTCCCTGCGATGCAACGCGGTTTCTCGCTTGATCATGAACAGGGTGCCCTTTCGGTTTTCCTGCGTCGTGTACGAAATGGTGCTGACAAGAAAGACAGTTTTGTGTTCATTCTGGTTGAACCTGAACGAATGGGGCCGCCAACAATTGATGATCTGATTGATGTGTTTGGTCTGACCCGGTCCGAGGCCAAACTGACACAAAAACTGGCAGAAGGAATGTCCCTTGATCAGGCCGCAGATCTGGTAGGTATTTCGCTAAGCTCGGCGCGCACCTATCTCAAAACGGTGTTTTCCAAAATCGGAGTTAACAGGCAGCCGCAATTAATGAAAACCGTGCTGTCGACCATCCCAGCCCTTCGCCGTTAAAGTGCGTTTTATTGGTCTGATGCCAATCGGAAACGCACCGAGAAGATCGCGCCGCTGTGATTTTCGGGTTCATCCAGCCCGATACGGGTATCGTGGCGCAAGGCGATTTCGCGCACGATAGACAGGCCAAGACCACATCCGTCTTCCCCGCCATCCGACACGCGATAGAACCGCTCGAACACATGCTTGCGATGTTCAAGCGCAATGCCCGGCCCGTCATCCTCCACCACCAGCTTGATGAATGCAGTGTTACCTGCCTCGGGCATTAACCGAACCGTGACCGAACTGCCTTCTGGGCAATAGGTCAACGCATTGTGGATCAGGTTCTTCAGCAATTCCTCGATCAGCGTCGCATCGCCCATGATCGGGGCCGCCCCGTCAATCCCTTCGTATCCGAGATCAATACCGCGTTCCAGTGCCTCGGGCACCTTGCTGCCCGTGACCGCGCGGGTGATCTCGCCCAGATCAATACGGACAAAGGGTCGTCCGGCCAGACCTTCGGGCGCGGACCGTGCAGATGCCAGCAACTGATTGGCAAGATGGGATGTCTGACGCGTTGATGCCGCCAGCTTTTCCATGACATCATGCAGCTTTTCCGGGTCCTTTTCACGCAGTCCCAGCTCGGCCTGGGTACGTAACGCTGCCAATGGTGTCCGCAACTGATGCGCGGCATCTGCGGTAAAGCGCTGCATGGTCGAAAGCGTATTTTCCAAGCGTTTCAGCAAATGGTTGATCGCCCCGACAAGGTGGCGCACTTCGGTTGGGACATCATGCAAAATCGGCCTCAGGTCCGAAGGCGATCTGCGGTTAAGTGCTTCTTCCAATCGCGCCAGCGGTTTAAGCCCCTGCCCGATCCCAAACCAGACAATAAGAGCCGCAATCAGGATCAGTCCGAATTGCCGGACAGCGGCACGTGCCAGAATATCCTCGCTCAGGCTTTCGCGTGTTCCGGTAGTTTCCGCGACCAGTACGTGAAAACGGGTCGCCATCCTTGCACTGGCAACATACCGCGATAACGCCCCGATCCGCACACGTTCACCGTTATATTCCGCGTCATAAAATACCGGCTCTTCAAGTAGTGGCATCAGTTTTTCGGGAACCGGTGGTAATTCCTCATAACCAGTTATGAATTCACCTTGTGCGGTACTGACCTGATAAAAAACCCGATCCTGTGCGGAGCTTGTCAGCATCTCAAGCGCGACATAAGGCACGTCAACCTCGATCTGGCCGCCAATCAGAACCACACGATCAGCAATTGCCAGTGCAGAACTCAGAAGCGCACGATCAAACGCCTGATTGGCGGAATGCACGGCATTGCTGCGCACCTCGAACAGCATCAGCGAACTGATCAGAAGCAACGGGATCAGAAGCCAGATCAGCAATCGTCGGCGAAGGGATGCGTTACGCCACTTCATGTTTTTTTCAGCAGATAGCCAAGGCCGCGGATGGTCTGGATTTTAACATCAGCCGTTTCGACGCGTTTGCGCAATCGACTGATATAAAGTTCGACCGCGTTTGCACTGATATCATCCTCAAATCCGGCAAGCTGGTCTGTAATCTGTTCCTTGGATAAGACATGCCCAAGCCGCAGCAACAGAATCTCAAGGATATTCAGTTCTCGCCTTGGAATTTCGATATCCTCGCCGTCAATCATCGCACGGCGGGCTACGGTATCATATGTCAGGCGGCCACAGGTGATCCGGGTATTATGCGTACCGGAATGGCGACGCATAAGGGCGCGCACACGCGCTTCAAGCTCGATCAGTTCAAACGGTTTTGCCAGATAATCATCCGCACCAAGATCAAGGCCGCGCACACGATCATCGATATCGTTGCGGGCCGTAAGGATCAACACCGCACTTTCTGACCCGCGATGACGCAACCGGCGTAGTATTTCAAGTCCGTCCATCCTGGGAAGGTTGAGATCAAGCACCACAAGACCGTATTCCTGTGTACGCAGAATTTCATCCGCTTCCTCGCCATCGGAAATCACATCAACCGCATAGCCCGCCAACTGCAAGGAGCGGGCGATGCCATCGGCAAGTGCTGCGTGATCTTCTACGACAAGGACTCTCATTGTATCGGGTCCGGTCCCCTGTTAAACCAGAAGGGTCTGGTACATATTGCCCGAACCACATGAATTTTCCAGATTTTGCCGGATCGGGAAAGCCTTGATATAATCATCTGGCATCACGCCTGCGCGTAAACGGTTAATGAGGGCCTGTAAGCAATGAACCTGCGCAGTACTATCATTATTGCAGTTTTCTGCGCAGCAATTTTCCGCGTTTTTCCCGCGTCTGCCGAGTTGTTTGTTTTTCCTGCACAGCAAAATGTAGGTCCCGGCGACCCGGAACAGAACCTGTTATCGGAAAGTCGAACTGTCGTCATTTATGGATCGGCCGACATCGAGGCCTTTCGCCCTGTGATTGATGGCTTCCAGCAAAGTAACCCCGAAATTCGCGTCGAATATCATCAGCTGCAAACGCTGGAAATGTATCACCAGACCCTGGCGGAGCATGAAGCCGGAGAACCAAACGCCGATCTGGTGATCAGTTCTTCGATGGACTTGCAGATGAAACTGGCGAATGACGGTTATGCCATTTCCCATCAAAGCGATCAGACCCGCGCTTTGCCAAACTGGGCGCGCTGGCGCAACGAAGCATTTGCCGTCACGCAAGAACCCGCCGTAATGGCGTATAATCGGCAGTTCTTTCGCGAAAACAATCTCGAACCTCCAAGAACACGTAACGACCTCATCCGGCTTCTGAACGATCATGACGATCTGCTCAGCGAAAAAGTCACGACCTATGATATCGAGCGCAGCGGGGTTGGCTTCCTGTTTCTGGCACGCGATGAACGCTTTTTTTCGGGGATATGGGATTTTGTCCGCACACTGGGGCAGGCAAGGGTAAAACTGTATTCCAACACATCCCCGATGCTTGAAAAAATCGCCGACGGTCAGTTGGTCCTAGGATACAATTTGCTGGGATCATATGCAGAAACATTCAGTCACCGAAACCCCAATCTTGGGGTGATCCTGCCTGATGATTTCATCGTTGTTTATTCCCGTATCGCCATCATTCCGCGCGGCGCGCGCAACCCGGAAACTGGCGGCAGATTCCTTGACTATATCCTTTCTATCGAAGGCCAGAGCATCCTGCAGGATGAAGGGAATTTTAACCCGGTCCGCCCCGATGTCCCACCCAGCCCGTTTTCGTCGCTGATTTTTGACCGCTACGGCGAACGGGTCCGATCATTCCCTGTAGGGCCCGGGCTTCTGGTTTATCTCGATCAGGCAAAACGCCAGCGGTTTTTAAGCCGCTGGCAGGATGCATTGCTTAATCGCCGGTAAAAATTTTGTATCGGCCGGAATAAAATACCATGCGGCGGTGTCTTGCTTGATGAAGGCGGATTTTCGATCCGTCCCTGTTCCAAGGAGGAATTCATGAAGAAGCTTATGATCGCTGCCGGCCTGTTCACTGTGATGTCCCTACCGCTTTCGACCGTCGCCCTTGCTGCTCCCGATACCATGACCGTTGAAACCGGCATTGGCCCGGTACTTGCCGGTGGAAATGGCATGACCCTTTACACTTTTCGCAAGGACACGGACGGACAATCGAATTGCTATGATGCCTGCGCAAGTGCTTGGCCGCCCTTTATTGCCAAAGCCGGTGCAACTGCGGATGGCAACTTCGGCCTGATCCAGCGTAAAACCGGCGAAATGCAATGGGCCAAAGACGGAAAACCGCTCTATTTCTGGGTCAAAGACACTAAAAAAGGCGACACAACGGGTCATGGCTTCAAGGATATCTGGGATGCTGCCCGTCCTTAAGCGACCAATCCGTAACAGGTCTGATTGCAATTTGTTTTGCAAGTCTTCCGGGGCAGTACGAAATTCGTTTCGTGCTGCCCGGAGGATAATGTGATGTCGCGACAGAGTCAGGCGATGCTTGATCTGATCCCGCAATTGCGCCGCTATGCGCGCAGCCTGACCCGATCATCGCACGATGCCGAAGACCTGTTGCAGGACTGCCTGACAAATGCTGTGGAAAACGAGGCATCCTGGCGCGGCACCAATCTGCGCGCATGGATGACACGGATCATGACCAATCTGAATTACAATAACCTGCGCAAAAACCGCCGCACCCCGCCACATGTCCCAATCAATACCACCGACAGCGATCCGGGTCTGCAAAGTCCCAATCTGACTGTCGAACATTATGCCTTTCGCGAGGCAGTGGAAAAACTGCCGACCGATCAGCGATCTGTATTGATGCTGGTGGCGATTGAAGGATACAGCTATGGCGAAACTGCAGAGATTCTTGACATACCGGTAGGCACGGTAATGTCACGCCTGTCACGTGCCCGTCACTTCCTTGCCAAACAGCTTTCCGGCAACAATATTGTTGAACTACGGAGTTCCAGATGAACGATAGGAACAACACATCCGTAACCGAAAATGATCTTCATGCGTGGGTCGACAACCAATTATCTGATGAACGTCGACAGACTGTCGACGACTGGCTTGAAACCCACCCTGAAGACCGGCAAAAGGTTGAAACCTGGCGCAGACAAAATGTAATTCTTAGGGATCTGTTCCCCGAACCTGATGCATATCTGGGACTTCCCCTATCACGACGTCGCGCATCAACAACAGAACATCATCGCACAATCTGGCGCAACCTTGCTGCGGCTTTGATCCTGTTTATCGCCGGAGGGGCCAGCGCGCTTTTGGGACAAAAAATCATTGGCCCAACCAGCCGTGAAGCCTCCTATATCGACATCCTTCAAAAGGCATCACGTGACGGATATGGAATTTATGCCAGCGAAGTTCGCCATCCGGTAGAAGTCTACGCCAATGAAAAGGATCATCTGGTCACGTGGCTAGGCAAACGTCTTGGCATGTCGATGACGGCGCCTGATCTGGAAACACAGGGTTTCGAACTCGTTGGTGGGCGATTGGTGCCCTTTGATGGCAAACCCGGTGCGCTTTTGATGTATCAGGATGGCAGTGGTGCAAGACTGACCGTAATGATCGCACGTGATCCTGATAATGGATCAACGGCATTTCGCTATGATCAGAAAGGGTCTATCGGCACCTTTTACTGGGTCGATCAGGGGATCGGTTATGCCTTAAGTGGCGAATTTGATCGGGATCTTCTGGAAAGTGCTGCGCGCAGCATCTACGCGCAGCTGCCGACCTGAAACCTTACTGATCGCCGACATCTTTCGGGAACGGGCGGCGTTCCGGACCGTCATAATTCCAGATCAGACGACGCGGAATTGGCCCCTTGTTGCGCCCCCCCTGATTGGTTTGTTCCCAGGCATGAGCGAGTATCCCAACCGAACGGGACAAACAGAACAAGCCCCGTGCAAGAGGTGCTGCAAATCCAAGCTCGGCATATATCACCGCCGTCGCACCGTCGATATTCATCGGGATGCGTTTGCCTTTGCGTTGCAGAAGGGTTTCCTCGATCTGACTGGCGATCTGTCCAAAGCGCCCGGAAACGATGCCCTCCGCAGCCGCCTTTTCAACAAGCGACAATAAACGCGGGGCACGCGGATCAAGCGGATGGAAACGATGCCCAAATCCCGGAATATGTTTGCCATGTTCGGCAATCTGATGATCCAGACCAGCAGCTGTCGCATCGGCCAGGCTTGCGCCGCTATCCATGCGCGCGGCAATATCGTGGTAAAGTCCGACAGCCTGTTCGCCCGCCCCACCATGAACATCACCCAGAACATTTACAGCACTGGCCATCGCGTTATTCAACCCGACCCCGCAGGTCGCAGCCATTCGCGCGATTGCGATACTCGGTGCCTGCGGGCCATGATCGACTGCCGCGACAAGCGCGGCCTCAAGCAAGGCTGCCTGTCCCTTTGATGGTAACTCACCGCGCGTCATCAACCAAATCATACCGGGGAAACTGATATTGCCGATCAGATCCTCAATGGCGTAACCGCTGAAATGGATTTTCCCCGGTTCCATATCGATGATGGATGTTTTCCACCAGTCGCTGACTTCGTTTTCAATGTCTTTTACAGTTTTATCGCTCATAGCACGCCCTCGGCTTTCAAGGTGGCGACCTCCTCGGCGGAAAGACCAAGAGTGGCCAGAATGGTTTCGTTGTCCTGTCCCAGAACCGGTGGTGGCGCATTAACCGAAGGCGCGTCGCCATTCATCTTGATACCGGTACGCAGAATGCGGATGTCACGTTCGGCACGCGGTACATCGGTAAAATCGGCAAGCATCCCGCGATCGGCAATTTGCGGCAGCGAAAGTGCCTGCGGCACGGTCAAAACCGCGCCTGCCGGTACGCCAGCGGCGTTGAATTTTGAAACCCAGTGATCTGTTGGACGGGTTACGAGTATTCCTTCAAGCAGATCGCTTAGTTCCCTGCGATGCGACAGGCGTTCCGTTCGGGTAATGAAACGCGGATCGATTTTCAGGTCTGGCAATTCCAGAACATCACAAACGGCTTCAAACTGTTCCTGTTTGTTTGCTGCAATGTTGATCTTGCCATCCTGTGTGCGGAAAGTACCCGACGGCGAGGATGTGAAATTATCGTTTCCGTTGGCTGTTGGCTGTTTCCCGGCGATCAGGAAATTCGACACCACCCACCCCATGGTGGCAATTACGGATTCCAGCATCGAAATATCGATAAAACTGCCCTTGCCTTCATTGCTTCCCATGGCACGCCCGGCAAGTGCCGCTGTGATTGCGTATGCGGCGGTAAGGCCCCCTATCGTGTCAGCCATCGGATATCCGACACGATAGGTTTCCTTATCTTCTTCGCCGGTGATTGTCATAATGCCCGAAAGCCCCTGCACGATCTGGTCATAGGCAGGCAGCTTTTTCATCGGTCCGGTTTGCCCGAAACCCGAAATCGCACAGTAAACCAGCGCCGGATTTACCCTCGACAGCACATCATAGCCAAGGTCAAGCCGATCCATCACGCCGGGTCGGAAATTTTCGACAACGACATCCGCCTTCGCGACCAGCTTTTTGAGTATTTCCTTACCGCGCGGATCCTTGAGGTTCAACGTGACGGATCGTTTCCCGGCATTCTGCGCCATGAACGAAACACCCATCAGCTTTTCATTCAATCCCTGATCCGCGCCCAATTGACGTGCAAGGTCCCCCCGACCGGGTGCTTCGACTTTGATGACATCAGCCCCCAGATGGGCAAGCTGATGGCAGCAAAACGGACCCGCCAGAACGTTGGTCAGGTCCAGAACGGTAATACCGGCAAGTGGTTTGGTCGTATCCATGACATTTCCTTAAATTCTGTCTGGTAGAATTTTGTTCTATTATATAGAATTTTGACCAATCACAAAACGCCCAATGACATTGCATCGGGTCCAACCGCCACACGGAAATCGGATTAATCATGTCAGAACAGAATGTTAGCGCGGTTGAACGTGCCCTGGTCATTCTTGATGCTTTTACAGATCGCGACGCCGATCTTTCGCTCAAGGACCTTGCTGAACGCACGGGGATGTATAAAAGCACGATCACCCGATTGGCTGGAACGCTGGAGTCGCGGGGGTTTCTGGCAATATCGGGGCGTGGACGTTACCGGCTGGGACCAGCATTGTGGCGTCTGGGGTCAATATATCGTCGTTCATTTCGTATGGATGACGTAGTTCGACCACATCTGTCGGCGCTTGTTTTGGCCAGCGGCGAAACAGCCTCTTTTTATGTGCCCGAAGGAGAAAACCGCCTGTGCCTGTTTCGCGAAAATTCCCCCAGCAGCCTGCGCCACCATCTGGAAGAAGGTGCGATACTCCCCTGTGATCGTGGCGCGGCCGGGCACGTGATACGCGCATGGGGTAATGGCGTCGATGATCATGCAATTGACGTTCTTGAAGCCGGTTTTTCCCAAAGCGAAGGCGAACGTGATCCGGATATATCAGCAATCGCAGTACCCGTTCTGGACCGGCAGAACAGGCTGCTTGGTGTTTTGACTCTTTCGGGACCGGTCAGCCGGTTCAATCAATCGAAACGCAAGGAAGCACTTCTTTTCCTGAAGAAACATGCCCTTGAGTGTGGACGAGCATTGTCGGCATAAACCGTTTTCCGCAGCGGCTTTTGCCGCATGATCATAAATGCTGTGAACTTTTTTCACTCTGTTTGGTGCGATGACAGGTTGGTGACAGGTTTGCCTGTTACCGTCTTCGCGCTGCCGATCCGTCAGGTCGAATGATCTGATATAAGGACAATCAAAAAGGATCATCGGCAAGGGAGGCCTTCAGCTGTTTGTTGTCATGGGGTACCGGCATGTCGCCGGAATGCAAGCGCAGCCAGACCTTCATTGCAGATGCCTTGTCCTGAACTGATCGGCCTGCCGCCAATCGGCGGCCAGGGAAGGTTTTTGTGTCTGGAGGAGACGACAACATGACGAAGCTGACGATGTTCTCACGTCGCGGATTCTTGGCTGCAGCAACTGCTGTTGCCGTTTCAACTGCTGCATTTGGCGCCTTTGATGCCAAAGCGCAGGAAGTTAATGATATCCACTTCATCGTTCCGGGTGGTGCCGGCGGTGGCTGGGACAGCACTGCACGTGGTACCGGTGAAGCCCTGACCAAATCTGGTCTGGTCGGTACGGCGTCTTATGAAAACATGTCTGGCGGCGGTGGTGGTAAAGCCATTGCCTACATGATCGAAGCTGCAGATCGCCTCGACAACACCCTGATGGTCAACTCCACCCCGATCATCATCCGTTCTTTGACCGGCGTATTCCCGCAGTCGTTCCGTGACCTGACCCCGATTGCCGGTGTTGTTGCTGAATATGCCGCGTTTGGCGTTCCGGCTGATAGCCCTTACAAATCCTTTACCGATGTTGTCGAAGCGATCAAAGCTGATCCGAGCTCGGTCAAGTTTGGTGGCGGTTCGGTCCGCGGCGGTATGGATCACATTGTTGCGGCCTATGCTGTTCAGCAGGGCGGCGGTGATGCCAAACAGGTGAAATACATTCCTTACGACGCTGGTGGCAAAGCAATTGCCGGTCTCCTGTCGGGTGAAACCGAAGTTATTTCGACCGGTCTTGGCGAACTTCTTGAACTGCACAAAGCAGGTCAGATTCGTATTCTGGCTGTGACCTCGACCGATCGGATCGAAGTTGCTCCGGACGTTCCTTCGCTGGGTGAGCTTGGCATTAATGCTGAATTCATCAACTGGCGTGGTTATTTCGGTTCCCCGGCTCTTTCGGCTGAAAAGGCGGACGAATACGCCAAGATTCTGAAAGACGTTCAGGCAACCGAAGAATGGGAAGTCGTTCGCAAGCGTAACGGCTGGGAAAAGTTCTACAAGCCGCGTGCCGAGTTTTCCGCGTTCATGGAAAATCAGGAAAAAACGGTTGGCGATCTGATGCGTGAACTTGGCTTCCTGAAATAAGCCATCCCGACCTGCAATAAAAAAGACCTCTGAAGGAAACCACGCCATGTCCATCAATCGTGACAAGTTCGGCGCACTGCTCTTTTTGTGCCTTGCGCTGATCTATGGCTATTATGTTCGCGATATCCCGCTTCTGTTCGGTGACGAAGATGCCCCGTTCAATGCCCGGACCCTCCCTAATGCCGTGGCGTGGGTACTGGGTGTGGTTTCCTTCGTCCAACTGGTACTGCCGGCCAATCGAGAGGCCGGCAGCCTCCTTGCCGCATTCCGCGGCATGAAATGGAAACCGGTCATCATGCTTGCCGCATTGATGATCTTCTATGGCCTGACCATTCGCTATCTCGGCTTCCTGATCTCGACCACCATCTTCCTGATGGGCGGTTTTGCCGTTCTTGGCGAACGCCGCATCAAGGTCCTGCTGGGTGCAGCCGTACCTGTCGTTTTCGTGTTCTGGTTCCTGCTGTCCCAGTTGATGGGGATTTATCTGGCACCGGGCGACATCTTCGAAATGCTGGGCTAAGGCGAAAGAAATGCTTGAAGGAATTTTCTCCGGTCTTTCGACCGCGGTCATGCCGATCAACCTTCTGATGGTTGTTGTCGGTTGTTTTGCCGGTACCTTTATCGGCATGTTGCCTGGTCTCGGTCCGATCACGGCCATTGCGCTGATGATCCCGATCACCTATGGCTTTGATCCCTCTACTGGCCTGATCCTTATGGCTGGTGTGTATTACGGCGCGATTTTTGGCGGGTCGACATCATCAATCCTGATCAATGCGCCCGGCGTTGCCGGAACCGTTGCCACGGCGTTTGACGGTTACCCGATGGCTCAGCAGGGCCATGCCGGCAAGGCACTTGCCATCGCGGCCTATTCTTCCTTCTCTGGGGGCACGATCGCTGCCATCTTCCTTCTGGTTGCAGCACCGGCACTGGCTTCGGTTTCGCTGTCCTTCCAGTCGGCTGATTACTTTGCATTGATGGTTCTGGGCCTGACTGCCGTTTCCGCGTTCGCCGGAAAGGGACAGGTTCTGAAGGCAATCACGATGACCCTGTTTGGCATCATGCTATCAACCATCGGCACCGATCCGGCGGCTGGCGTTGCGCGCTTCACCTTTGGCAGCATGGACCTTGTCGACGGCATCAGCTTCCTGTTGCTGGCGATGTCGACATTTGCCCTGTCCGAAGCCCTTCTGCAGATTCTGCGTCCGACCAAGGATACCCGTACTGACGAACAAAAAGCACTTAGAAACCTCGGCTCCATGAAGCTGACGAAGGAAGAGGTCAAAATCATGACCCCGGTCATCGCCCGCTCCTCGGTGCTTGGTTTCTTCACCGGCGTTCTTCCGGGTGCCGGTGCAACGATCGCGTCCTTCCTTGCCTATGGCCTTGAACGCAACCTGGCCAGTGCCAAGGAAAAGCTCAAGTTTGGCAAGGGATCAATCCGTGGTCTCACAGCTCCGGAAACGGCAAACAACGCGGCATGTTCCGGTTCGTTCGTCCCGCTTCTAACACTTGGTATCCCGGGTTCGGGGACCACTGCCGTGATGATGGGTGCGCTGATTTCTTATGGTGTTCAGCCAGGTCCGCGTCTGTTCGTCGAACAGCCTGACGTGTTCTGGTCGGTCATCATTTCGATGTATATCGGCAATATCGTTCTGCTGGTTCTGAACCTGCCGCTGATCCCGTACATCTCGCGTTTGCTGGCACTGCCGCAACAGTTGCTGGTTCCGTTCGTCCTGTTCTTCTCGCTGATCGGTGTTTATCTGGTGACGTTTAACACCATGGATATTCACATGATGGTCTTGGCCGCGGCAATTGCTATTGGCCTGCGCCTGTTGAACTATCCGATGGCACCCATGCTGCTGGGCTTCATCCTGGGCGAAATGATGGAAGAAAACCTGCGTCGCGCATTGATGATCAGTGATGGTTCGATTTCCTTCCTTTGGGAACGCCCGATTACGCTTATAATCCTGTTGATCAGCATTGCCTTCCTGTTGGCACCGCTTGTCGGGAACACCCGTCAGTGGTTGCGCAACCGCAAGGCCGTTCCGAACGACGGCGAAATGTAAGACCAAATATCTTCGACGCGAAGGATACAAAAGCGATGCGTTTTCTCGATAATCTTTCAATCGGCCCGAAAACCCTTTTGGTTCCTGTTTTTCTGATGGTTGTGATCATTGCGATGGGTATCGCAACGGTTCTGACATTGGAAAGCGAAAAGGAAACGCTGAACAACCTTCGCGTCGAAGCTTATGAACGCCGTTCCGATGCGCTGACACTCAGTGACGCGCTGAACGAAGCGCACGGAAGCCTTTTCCGGATTCTGACGTGGGATTCCAACGGCGTTAATGCCGCCGCTGTTCCCGAACTTCGCGAAAAGGCCGGTAATCTGTCTACCGAACTGGCCCCGCTTGCCGAACGTCTGGCAGAAGTCGGCGGCGATGAATTTACCACCGCCTACGACACCTATATGAACGAAGTCGATCAGTTCCTGATCGAAAGCGAGATGAATATCTATGGCGCGCTTGAGGTTATTGCGCGTGCCGATGAGTCCTTCCGCGCACTGCAAGTACCGTTGCAGAAAATTCTCGCGCAGTCTCAGGAAGTTGCCACCACATCATTTGGCAACGCCCAAGCGCAGGCCGAAACACTTCAGAAGGTCTTCGTCATTGTCGCGATTGTCGTGATCTTTGTCGCGGCAGTCGTTTCAGTTTTTGTTTCACGCCGTATTTCGCGCCCGATGACCGATCTTGCGCAACTGATCGAACAGATTTCCAAGGGTGACCTTGATGTGGAAATTCGTGGTGTGCAGCGCCGTGACGAGATTGGCGTGGTTGCGCGCTCGGTAACCGTTCTTCGCGATCAGTCAAAAGAAGCCGAAACACTGCGTCATGAACGCGAACGCGTGCGAAAGATAGAACGCGAACGCCAGCTTGAACTGGTTAAGGCAACCGACAATTTCCAGCGTGCCGTCCAGGAAGCTCTTGGCGGATTTGACCGTGAATTCGGGTCACTGAACGGCTCGGCCAACGACATGGAACAGATTGCGACATCGGCCACCGCACGTGCTGCTGATGCCAACCATCATTCCGAAGCTGTCCTGCATCATATCGAGGCCGTATCACAAACCACCGCCAGCCTGTCAGAGGCCATCGGCGAAATTGGCCAGCAGGCACAGAAATCAGCCGAAGTTGCCGGACGCGCCCGCACTGAGAGTGAACATTCCCGCGCCCTGTTTGAACAGCTGACCGAAGCAACCCAGCGAATTGGTGATATTGTTACGCTGATCGAAGACATCGCCAACCAGACAAACCTTCTGGCATTGAACGCAACGATCGAGGCAGCACGTGCCGGTGACGCAGGCAAAGGCTTTGCCGTTGTCGCAGGCGAGGTTAAAAACCTTGCATCGCAAACCGCCCGCGCGACCGAGGATATTTCGGCACAGGTCGAAGAAATCCGCGGTCTGACGGACAATGTTGTCAGTGCTCTTGAATCCGTTGCCAATGTTATTGGTGAAGTTGATCAATCAGCCGCGGCCATTGCGGCGGCGGTGGAAGAACAACAAGCCTCGACCAATGGCATATCGACCAGCATCCATGATGCCAATGGTGGCATGCGGACGGTTGCCGATGCAGTTGGTGCATTGGATACGGAAACCGCCCGCGTTCACACCGGATCGGAAAACGTTTCGCGTGCGACAAACACCCTGAATGCCGAAGCTGCCCGCCTGCGTGATGCGATCGACGGCTTCCTTGACCAGATCAACAAGAACAAGGCCGAGGCATAATAATGAGCGTCCCGCCGGAAAGGCCCGCAGACGACAGTTGGATCAACCGCCTTTCCAGCAGCCTCACCCCGAAATTTTTCAAAAACCTGTTTGTGGCACTTGGCATAGGGCTTGTGGGCGGATTGATCGCATACGGCATCAATATGCCGCTTGCCTGGATGATGGGGCCAATGCTCGCGACATTTGTCGCCAGCCTGCTGCGTGTCCGCATGGGTATCCCGATGCGATTTCGCTCCGTTATTCTGGGTGTGATCGGCGTATTTCTCGGGGCATCCTTTACCCCAGATACCCTTGATCAGGCGGCCCGATGGCCGATCAGTATGATTGCGGTTCTGCTTTACGTTCCGATCATCACGCTTGTTGTTACCTGGTTTTACAGCAAGGTCGCAAAACTCGATCCGGCAACGGCTTTGTTTTCAGCCACACCGGGCGGTTTGACGCCAATGGTGGTTCTGGGTGCCGCCGCAGGCGGCAATGAACAGGAAATCGCCCTCACACAGGGTTTGCGCGTTCTGCTTCTGGTCATGTCAGCACCATTGATCGTCCTTATGATCACCGGTGTCGTCGCAAGTGGTCATGGCGATAGCGAAGCCATCCAGATGACGTTGTCCGAGGGACTGATCACGGCATTCTGTGCGATTGCAACCGTCCTGGTTTTCCGAAAAATCGGCATTCCCGCCGCCGAAATGACCGGCGCCATGATGGCCAGCATGGTTTTGCATGTAACCGGTCTTGTGGAGGGCAATCTGCCCGGATGGTTGTTGGCCGGAAGCCTTCTGATCCTCGGCTCGGCAATTGGCAGTCGCTTCGCCGGGGTAAAGCTTTCCTTCCTCGCCCGTCTTGCAGGTTATTCGATCTTTGCCACTGCGCTGATCCTTGCCTTCACCGGCGGAGTGGCCTGGTTTGTTTCTGACTGGCTGGATCTTGATTATATTGCTGTTCTGCTCGCCTTCGCACCGGGTGGCGTTGCGGAAATGTCCCTTATCGCGCTAGCGCTGAATGTCGAACCAAGCTTTGTTGCTTTCCATCATATCGTCCGCATTTTCGAGATCGTATTGCTGGCACCAATCATGGCAAAGTGGTTCGAACGATATCGTCAAAAGCGTTTAAACAACCTTTAGTTATAAAGCGTTGGCGTCTTACGATTAATTCGCTAATCTTTTCCTGCACATTCCGGGCGGGGAACAGAAAATGCAAACGAGGCTTTCGGGGCGGAGCTCGCAAACATTCGGCTTACACGGCCAAAGTCCTTTGCCGAAACGGCTCTTTGATCTTTCAGTTGCCACAACCTTACTTATCGCGGCCCTGCCTTTACTATTTATGATAGCGATAGCCCTGAAATGCGATCATCGTGGCCCCGTATTTTTCAAACAGGTTCGCATCGGGTATCTTGGCAGGCCTTTCAATATTTATAAGTTCTGCACTCTTTGGGGTTCGATACGCCCGGAAGGCACACCTCTGCCACCGACAAAATTCTGTAATTTCATTCGGCGCTGGGGTCTGGACGAGCTGCCGCAGCTTTTCAATATCGTTCGTGGTGATATGTCACTTGTCGGGCCACGCCCGCATACACCAGCGGACAATCACGATTTCGCCCGGCACTTTGCGCTTTATAATGCACGCCATCAGGTGCCACCTGGCATCACAGGTCTGGCCCAGATCAATGGTTGGCGCGGCCCAATTCAGTCCAGTTTTGATCTGAAAAGCCGCCTTGACTGTGATCTTCTCTATATCAACCAGCAATCTTTGACATCTGACATACTTATTTTGATCTGCACAATCACGCGCCCTTGGTACTGGGTGAATGGCCCTAAGCGCACATCCCCTGAAACACTGTCATCATGTCGTACCGAATGAAAAACGCTGGCTTTAAGACTGCTTCACTATGTTGCAGCATTCTGCTGGCCAACTGTTTCAATCCTATGGCTTTTGCAAAGTCTGAACCGACACAAAAGAACAGGCGAGATACAACAATTCAGCTTGGCCTTTTTGATTTGGTGCCATCGCTATCGGTGACAGAGGAATTCAACGACAATATTTTTCTGTCCGATAGCTACCAAAAGTCCGACACCATTAGCCGGGTAGTACCTGCTTTAACCTTGCAATCAAATTGGCAACGGACCCGCTTACGGCTTGAAGCTCTTGGTGATACTGGGTTTTACGCCAAATCAGGCGAAGATGATTATCTGGATGGCGAACTTGGTGTTTCCGCCGGATCGGATATCGGCCCGGCATTTGCTGTTGATGGCGATTTCCGTATCGCCAAAGGTCACGAAGATCGCGGCGGTGATGATATTCCGACCGGTGCCAGCGAACCCGTCACCTATGACGAGAAAAATACTGAAATTGCCCTTCGCTATTTTGCCGGTGATGTCCACTACCATGCCGCCATAGCCTTTCGACAGCTTGATTTTGACGATACCGCGCTCACCAATGGGGGCATTGCCAATAATGATGATCGGGATCGGACTGAATTGCGGCTGATCATGCGGGCTTCTTATCAACTGGGACCAGGCCGCAAAGCTTATGGCGAGACCACCTTTAACCAGCGAGAATATGAAAATACCCCCGACGATCAGGGAATTTTTCGCAATTCAAACGGTTACCGATTGCTGGGCGGCATGACATTTGACCTTACCGATTTAATTAAGGCCGATCTCGGGGCTGGATGGATGTCGCAAATTTATGAGGATTCCCGTTTGCAAAATAACGAAGGATTTTCACTTCGTGCCGCAACAACATGGAATATTACACGCATGACTGCGTTGGATTTCCGTGCCAAACGCGAAATCGGGGAAACCACCGTTACCGGTGCCAGCGGAATTATCGGTGAAAGCTTCGATGCCGGTATTGAACATGAACTGCGCCGCTGGCTAAGCATCCGCCTTAACGCTGGCTATCAGCAGGATCGGTTTGAGGGGGCTGGACGTACTGACAAATTAATGCGCTTTGGCGGGGGCGTGCGTTATGAACTCAACCGTTTTACGGAACTGGATGGTTCCTGGCGATATGACCAGCGTAAATCAAACGAAACCGGCCATGATTATCGCCGCAATCGCGCTTTGCTGACGCTTCGGTTGAAAATGTGATGTCATGAAAAACATAATTCTGACTGCAATCCTTTTGTTCGCGGTTTCAGGTGGCGTTCATGCCCAGACCGTCTACACGATTGATAGCGGAGACAAGCTGCGTATCACGGTTTTCGACGAGGAATCTCTTTCAGGTGATTTCTCGGTCGGTGCAGACGGATCCGTCACTCTGCCCCTGATCGGAACGGTTACCTTGCGCGACCTCACGCCACAAGCCGCACAGCAAACCATCGCCAACGTCCTTGCAGACGGTTATCTACGCCATCCCGTTGTATCCATTGATGTTCTTCATTTCCGCCCCGTCTATATTATTGGCGAAGTCAATGAGCCCGGTGAGTACGGGTATGCTTCAGGAATGAACGTATTGAATGCCGTCGCACTTGGTGGCGGTTACACTTATCGCGCCGATCAGGATGACATCATTATCATGCGTGGCCGCGACGATAATCGCGTCGAGATTCAGGCCAACGAGCAAAGCATTGTATTGCCTGGTGATATTATTCACATCACGGAACGGTATTTTTAAATCTCGTTGTAAGCGAATAAGCGATCAATCTAATTGGAACGATTTCAAAAGATTGACGAAAAAATCTGTTTCAAGGTGAACCCCATCTTTACGGGCCGGTTTAACCATGATGAAATCCGGTCACGCGCAAAAGCGCCCCACCAAGACAATGCGCATCTCAGGGAGCCCCGAATGTCGAATACTGCGGAAATGCGTCACGGCGGACGCATACTGGTCGATCAACTTGCCCTTCATGGCTGCGAACGGGTTTATCTTGTTCCCGGTGAGAGCTATCTGGCTGTTCTCGATGGCCTGGTCGACCATCCCGATATAGAACCAATCATCTGCCGCCAGGAAGGCGGTGCCGCCATTATGGCCGAGGCGCACGGCAAACTGACCGGAAAACCCGGCATCTGCATGGTCACGCGCGGTCCAGGTGCAACCAATGCGTCGGCGGGCGTGCATGTCGCCCATCAGGACAGCACCCCGATGATCCTTCTGGTCGGTCAGATCGGGCGTGACATGCTTGATCGCGAAGCCTTTCAGGAAGTCGACTATCGCAAGATGTTCGAACCGCTTTGCAAGTGGGTTGCCCAGATCGACGACATCAACCGCATCCCGGAATATATCAGCCACGCCTATCATATCTCGACATCCGGTCGCCCCGGACCAGTCGTCCTTGCACTGCCGGAAGATATGCTATCATCTGCCGCCGATGTTGCCGATGCAAAACCCTATGTCCCGATCGAAGCCAAAACTGCGCCCGAAGATGTCGCCCGGTTCCGCGGTGCGCTAGCAGATGCGAAACAGCCGATCATGATCGTTGGCGGTGGTGGATGGACCGCAGAAACCACCGAAAACCTTAAGTCGTTTGCAAAACGAAACAATGTTGCGATCGCCACCAGTTTCCGCTGTCAGGATTACATCCCGAACACGCACAGCCATTTCATTGGCGATGTCGGTATCGGGATCAATCCGGAACTGGCGCAATTCATTCGCGAAAGCGACCTTGTGATCCTTGTCGGGTCGCGCATGGGGGAAATGACCAGTAGCGGTTACAGCCTGCTTGAAATTCCCTGCCCGAAACAGAAACTGATTCATGTTTACGCAGGCCCCGATGAACTGGGCCGTGTTTATCGCCCTGATATCGCAATCAATGCGTCCCAACGGTCCTTTATCCGTGCGATTGCTATGATGGAACCAGTGGACGGAAGCGGCCGTGAAGAGCAGATTGAAACGGCCCACACTTCATATCTGAAATTCTCGACCCCGCTTGATACGCCGGGTGACGTGAAAATGGCACATGTCGTTGCGCAACTTCGCGAAATGCTACCCGAAGACGCAATTGTGACCAACGGGGCTGGCAACTATGCCGCCTTCCTGCACCGCTTCTTCCGGTATGGCAAATATCGCACCGAACTCGCACCGACTTCGGGTTCGATGGGCTATGGCCTTCCGGCATCTGTGGCCGCCAAGCTGACCCATCCGGATCGCCCATCGATCTGTCTTGCCGGTGACGGATGCTTTTTGATGCACGGCCAGGAATTCGCAACGGCGGTTCAGTACGGTGTCAACATCATCGTGATCGTGGTCAATAACGGCATGTTCGGTACCATCCGCATGCATCAGGAACGCAATTATCCCGGTCGCGTTTCCGGCACCCAGCTGCACAACCCGGATTTTGCAGCCTACGCTGTCGCTTTTGGCGGACATGGCGAAACCGTTACCAAGACCGAACATTTCGGACCGGCTTTTGAACGTGCCATGAATTCAGGAAAACCGTCGATTATTGAGGTGCAGGTTGATCCGCAGGCCTTAACCCCGATCAAGACACTGGATCAAATTCGCGCGGGCAGCTGATCTGTGAAGCTATGAAATATGGCGAGGTCACTTACCAGTTGGCAGGGTGATCTCGCCCTTTTCAAGAGCCTTGCGCAATTTGGTAACTGCTTCTGCAAGCTTCTCGTCAATGACATGCAAATAGGCCGTCCAGTCCGAAAGCTTTTTAAGCTCTTCCTTGCCATCAGAAATTCCGCGCAGGCCGATCAAAGGTACGTCAAACTTCTGACAGACCCGCAAGATGGCATAAGTTTCCATATCGACCATATCGGCATCAATCGCGTCATAAGCGACACCCGATACAACGTTTGCGCCCGTAGACAAACGTGCTTCCGCGACACCTGGAATGCGATAAGGCAATTCCATAACTGCCGGAAGATTCAGATAGGGCGTAATCCCCTTCTCAAAACCAAGTGCTGAGCAATCCATATCGCGGTAAGACACAGATGACGCCTGATAAACCGCCGCCTGCTTAAGCGTGCGCGAACCTGCCGATCCAAGGGTTACCACCAGATCGGGCAAATCGCTCACCAATTTCAGCTCCGTCAAGGCTGCGCTCAGATTAAGTGCCGCCTCAACCGGACCGATGCCGATCATCAGTGGTTTGAACAGTTTTTCAAGATGAGGGCCATATTCCTGATTTGCCGCCATGGCAAACAGCACATTGGCTCCGGCAAAATCATGAAGATATCCGTGCATGTCTCATCCATCTCATCTGCGATTGATCAAGATGCAGATTAGTGGTCAGAAAACGCTTTGCCAGCCCTTAATTGGGCGGATTTGAAAATATTCTTGGGAAATTGGCGCACCCGACAGGATTCGAACCTGTGGCCTTTGCCTTCGGAGGGCAACGCTCTATCCAGCTGAGCTACGGGTGCGCAATAGGCATCGGGCATCACGGCCCGAGCGGTTGGGTGATACAGGTTTTGTCCGTCGCGGGCAAGGATTTTTGACGGCCCCTGCCAATCAGCATCCTGTCGACAGTTTAGTTAAATTCTGGTTGCTGCATATCACAGCGATCAGCTTTCGACATCACGTCGCTCATAGGGATCCCGTACGATCCAGGTCCCGTTCCATTCCCGGTCCTGTTCACGGCGCTGCAGACGTTCCATACGGTTAAGCATGAGCTGGGCGGCAAAATCGCTGCCGATACCCTCCTGAACTTCCTCAAACAGCGGTTGCGCCTTATCAAACTGGCCCTCGCGATAAAGCGCAATCGCCATCTCATAGGTTTTGCGCCACTCGCGACGTTCATCGCTCAGCTGTCCGGACTGCGCCAGCACTTCATAGAGATAGACCACATGCTCGGTCCCCAGCAGCACGACATGGTCGAGATCACGCATCTCGATTTCGCCAGCTGCCATGCTGGCGGTTTCATGCGACGCCAGAATTTGCGTACCATAAATCCGGTTGGCCTTTTCAAGACGGTTGGCATAGTTCACACAGTCGCCGACCACCGTATAAGACCGTGATTTATCCGTCCCGATGGAGCCGACAACAACCTCGCCGGTTGCAATACCAACCCGAATATCAAGTCCGTGATCGCCAATCAGGTCGGCATATTTGGTCTTCAGCGCGTTAAAGCGTGCCACCTGCTCCAACGCTGCCAGACAGGCATGCCCGGCATGGCTTTTTTCCCCGCAGAAGGGCGGCCCCCAGAATCCAATCACCCGATCCCCGACAAAGTTATCGATAATGCCGCTGTGGTTGGCAATCGGTTCGGTCATGGCCGTCAGATAGTCATTCAGAAAATCGACGAGTTTCTCGGGCGGGATATGCTCCGCCATCCAGTCAAAATTGGTCAGGTTGACGACGCTAACCGTCATTACACGCTTCTGCGAGGTCTCAAGCGCGGTTTCCTGCGACAGCAGGTTATTGATAATCTTTGGATCAATATATTTGCCAAACCGTTCGCGCATCCGGAACCGGACACGTAATTCACGCGTCATTCGGTTAAAGGCATCCGCCAAACGGGCAAAATCGCCCTTGCCCTTGAAATCAAGGCTGGTATCGAGCTTGCCCGACTGCACGCTGTTTAACGCATTGGTCGTATCACGAACCGCTTTGACCACTGCCTGCGCCAGATAGTAGGCCAAGGAAATGCCAATCACCACCGCGGCCAGCATCATGATGAATTCGGCCTGGATCAGGAAATCTTCGCGGGCTGAGACATTTTCGACTGTTTCGCTGGAATATTTTTCCAGCAGCAAAATCTCGCTGCGCAGATCAAGCACGATATTGCGATGAATGCCACGCACCAGATTTTCCTGACGTTGCGCATCGTCAAGATCGCCATCGCGTACCCTGCCAAGCAGCCGTTCAACCCCCAGATTGAACTGGGCGGCAATATCGGCAAATTCACGCATCCGCACATCAAGATCAAGCAAGACGCCCTGATCAAAATGACCTGATGCCTGTGCTCGGCCAAGGGCTGCCGATGTGAACGCCTTGCGAAAAGCCTGTTCGATCTGGGTCTGCTTGGCATCAATTTCGATTTCGATGCCACTCAAAAGCGATGCATCCGGTCCTTCATTCTCGACCACACGCATATAACGGTCGATCAGCGAAATCTGCTCAAGCTGACGGGAACGCACATCGGAAAGCGCATCTTTCACCGGCGTGACATAGCGCGACACCGCTTCAAGATCGCCATTGATCCCCAACGACTGAATGACGGAGAACCCGGTAGCCACCACAAGCCAAACGACAAAAAAGGCCGCTACACCCAGGAACTTCGCCCGAACGGTCCTTAGCATGCCGGTCCTGATCCTCCGAAAAACATGGCTGAAAGCACCACCAAATACGCAAAGGCGATAGGTGCCATATCGTGATGGTCGCACCGCGTAACAAGCATGGCAACCATATGCAACTGATTAAAAATGCTACCTGATCGGTGATCCCCGGTCAAAATGCAATCAGTTGACCCGGCACGAAAAATCCCGCGCGGTACCGCCACCCTTTATCCAACGTCCGATATCGCCGATCACCGTTGGCCCATTCAGGTCCCGCAACAGCATGTGATAGCCGTCGCGATAAAGACAAATCGTGCTTTGATCGCTATTTGACGCCCGCATGTTATCTGCAATCGCGGCAACCGCCCCCGGTGGAATAACCTGATCCTGCTGACCTGACATCAAAAGTGTCGGAATATCGATATCGCCAGCCCGCTGCTGCGCCAAATCCATTAAATCTGCCAGTCCTGCAACCATGTCGACCCGCACCGATTTCATCATGTACGGATCACGAGATAGACGACGAAGCATTTCGATATTGTCAGACGGCCATATATCAAGCCCCTGCCCCGACAGGGGCAACCACGGCAAACTATTGGAAATCATCGATAATGGTGCTGTCTGATACCATGGCATCATGTCGCGGTTCCAGACTGCCGGTGCGACCAGAATAACCCCGTCCATCCATTGGGGGCGCGACGCAGCTGTCACAATTGCAACTGCACCCCCCATCGAGTCCCCCATCAAATAGATCGGTCGCCCCGGATATCGCATGCGAAGAATGACGAGCATATCAGATGCATCATTGATCAGGCTTTGCGTTCCCGGCCAGAATGGCCGTGTCGCCGTGCGGCCAAATCCGCGCTGATCATAGGCAAAAAGCGCAATATTTTCAGAAGCTAACTCCGTTCCGGCTTCGTCAAACGCGTTCGCATAATCGCCAAACCCATGCAGACCAAGGATTACCGCATCCGGATCATCAACCGGCCCCCAATACTGCAACGGCAAAGATGCCCCATCAGACGCCATAAACGCATTTTCGGTCATTCTAACGCTGGCGATCGGATCGCCAGCGGGAATTACCGTCGGCGCGCAGCCCGCCAGCCAAAATGCGAACCCAAGCCCGACAAACCACGACAATGCCTTCTCAATGTGATGAATTGCCGCCCCCACAATCATGTTGCTTTGCATTTACAGATCAAATTAAGGCCAAAAAACAAAACCCTGCAAGCAACTTGCAGGGTTTTGAAGGATGGTGAGACGCCCCGAAAATCAGGCCGCCTTGCCCGCACGGGCCTTGTCGTTATCGCGAGTCAGCATCAGGAAGATATCTTCAAGATCGCCCTCCTCGGTCGACAGGTCGGTAATCGCAAGACCGCAGCCCTGAATGGCATTGAGAATTTCAGCCATCTGGGTGTTGCTGGGCCGGTAATTCAGCGCGATCTGGTTTGCGGCCTTAAGCTCAGCACCCCACGGGGTCAGTTCCTCGGGCACGGCATTGAGTGCATTTTTAACTGTCAGAATCAGGGTTTTATGATCGATACGACGCAGAAGACTGCGCTTGTCTTCATGGGCAATCACATTGCCCTTGTTGATGATCGCAATCTCGTCACAAAGCTCTTCGGCTTCTTCAAGGTAATGCGTGGTCAGAACAATCGTAACGCCCACCTTGTTCAGTTCCTTCACATAGGCCCAAAGCTGCTGACGCAGTTCAATATCAACCCCGGCCGTTGGTTCATCCAACACCAGAACCGGCGGCATATGAACCATCGCCTTGCCGACAAGAAGACGCCGACGCATCCCGCCCGAAAGTGAGCGAGAATAGGAATCGGCCTTGTCAGACAGTCCAAGGGCGGCAAGAATCTCGTCCGTACGACGTTCCGCTTTGGGGACACCATACAGGCCTGCCTGCAATTCCATCGCCTGACGCGGCGTGAAAAATGCGTCCAGATTAAGTTCCTGCGGCACGATCCCGATTGAGCAACGCGCAGCACGCATTTCGGTTTCGATATCGTAGCCCCAGATTTTTGCCGTACCGCTTGTCTTGGTGACAAGACCAGCCAGTATATTGATAAAAGTGGACTTTCCGGCACCATTCGGACCAAGAAGGGCAAAGAAAGAACCGCGTGGAATTTTCAACGACACATTGTCCAGTGCCAGTTTTTCGCCGTTCGCACCCTTATAGAGCTTGGTCAGCCCTTCGACTTCGATGGCGTAGTCGGGCATTGCAGTCATGAATGCGTGATCTCCGCTCTTTTCCGCGTGGCTTGTTTGCGCTAAGACCATGCGGAAGTGTTGATTGAATATGCGCAATCGGTATCATCCCCATGAAAGCGGGGTCAATGGCTCTTGGACCTGTTTCAGGCCGATGATCAACCGATGGCAACACCGATGCCTGTGCTAACTGGGAAGCTGGATATATGAAGATCACCGAAGAAATCAAAGTCGGCAGCCTTAATGTTGCCTGTGACGGCGGCAAAGGTCACCTTGGCCATCCCACCGTTTACCTCAATCTTGAGGAAAAGGGCGAGGTGGTCTGCCCATACTGCTCAAAGAAATATATTTTCGACAAATCCCAGGCCGAGCACGCAGCCCATTAATCTATTTTGCCTGACCACAGGTAAAAGGAACCAGCGCCAAAGCTGCCAATATCGTTGATCCCGGCAGCTTTTCGCTGACTTAATGACTGTCGCATGTCTTTGCCGTCGCGGCATTGTTCGCGGCACATCCACGGGGAAATCCTATGACGTCTGCACCAACCGCTCTTAACAGCTATCGTGCCCTTCCGGATCCGGACGGACATTTCGGCAATTTCGGGGGCCGCTTTGTCGCCGAGACCCTGATGCCGCTGATTCTCGAGCTTGAGCAGGCCTACAAGGATGCCAGGAAAGATCCGGCGTTTCAGAAAGAACTCGACTATTACCTGAAGCACTATGTCGGTCGCGCAAATCCGCTTTATTTCGCCGAACGCCTGACCGAACATCTTGGCGGTGCCAAGATTTATTTCAAGCGCGAGGACCTGAACCATACCGGCGCGCACAAGATCAATAACTGCATCGGTCAGATCCTTCTGGCCAAACGCATGGGCAAAACCCGCATCATCGCCGAGACCGGCGCGGGTCAGCACGGCGTTGCAACAGCGACGGTTTGCGCGCGCTTTGGTCTGCCCTGCACGGTTTATATGGGCTCGAAGGATATCGAACGTCAGTCGCCGAACGTTTTCCGCATGCGCCTGCTGGGTGCCGAAGTCAAACCAGTCAAATCCGGTTCCTGCTCGCTCAAGGATGCGATGAACGAGGCCCTTCGTGACTGGGTCACCAATGTCGAAGATACCTTCTACATCATTGGGACGGCAGCGGGTCCGCACCCCTATCCGGAACTGGTTCGCGATTTCCAATGCGTGATCGGTAACGAAGCCAAAGAACAGATTCTTGAGCAGGAAGGTCGCCTGCCCGATCAGGTAATCGCGGCCGTTGGTGGTGGATCAAACGCGATCGGTTTGTTCCACCCGTTCCTTGATGACAAGGATATCGAGGTGGTTGGTGTCGAAGCTGCCGGTCATGGCGTGCACACCGGTAAACACGCCGCCAGCCTGAGCGCTGGAAAACCGGGCGTTTTGCACGGGAACCGCACCTATCTGCTGATGGATGACGACGGACAGATCAAAGAGGCCGACTCGATTTCGGCCGGTCTTGATTATCCCGGTATTGGGCCGGAACATAGCTGGCTTAAAGATATTGGTCGTGCGCGTTACGAGCCGATCACCGACAAAGAAGCGCTGGAAGCTTTTAAACTGTGTTCGGAACTCGAAGGCATTATTCCCGCGCTGGAATGCAGCCACGCCATCGCACAGATCATGAAAGAAGCCCCAAAAATGGGTAAAGACAAGATCATTCTCATGTGTCTGAGCGGCAGGGGCGACAAGGATATCTTTACCGTGGCCGAAGCACTGGGAGTAGAACTGTGAGCGACGCAATCATCGGCGGCCAGGACCGCATCGCCAAACGTTACGCGAAGCTCAAGGAAGAAGGTCGTGCCGGTCTGGTCACGTTCATCACCGCAGGTGACCCCGACCCGGAAGCATCGTTTGAAATCCTTAAAGCTCTGCCTGCGGCAGGTGCGGACGTCATCGAACTCGGTATGCCATTTACCGATCCTATGGCGGATGGTCCCGCCATTCAGGAAGCCTCGATACGTGCCCTGGCAGCGGGGATGCATATGCGCAAGACCCTGTCATTGGTCCGCGGTTTCCGCGATCAGGATCATGAAACGCCAATTATTCTGATGGGGTATTACAACCCGATTTATATTTATGGCGTGGCAGAGTTTCTTGAAGATGCCCGCAATGCCGGTGTTGATGGCCTGATCGTTGTTGATCTGCCGCCCGAAGAAGACGCCGAGCTTTGCGTCCCGACCGTGGAAAAAGGGTTGTCGTTCATTCGTCTGACGACACCGACCTCTGATGACAAGCGCCTGTCGAAACTCGTTCAGAATACGTCGGGCTTTGTTTATTATGTTTCAGTTGCCGGTGTTACCGGTGCCGGTTCAGCAACCAATGACCAGATTGTTGAAGCGATGGCGCGTCTGCGTCGCCACACGGATCTTCCGATTGCAGTTGGCTTTGGCATCAAGAACGCGACCCAGGCCGCAGAGGTTGCCCGGCAGGCCGATGCTGCTGTGGTCGGGTCAGCAATCGTATCAAAAATTGCCGAAAGTCTTGACGAAAACGGCAAGGCCACCGATAAGACCGCCTCTATGGTCACAGGCCTTGTTCGCGAACTTGCAGACGGGGTACGCAACGCGCGTAAATAACGCTGCGCGTTGCCGTGAAATGACCGATATAGGCAAAACCAAGGATCAGTATCCGATATGTCGTGGCTGACAGAATTCGTCCGTCCCAAGATTCAGAAACTTGTTCGCCGCACCGAAGTGCCCGAAAATCTCTGGCATAAGTGCCCGTCTTGCGAACAGATGATCTTCCACCGTGACCTGGCAAAGAACAAACATGTTTGCCAGCATTGCGGCCATCACATGCGCATTTCCGCCAAGGAACGTCTGGAACTCCTGTTCGATGATGGTAAATACCAGACCATCGAACTGCCGAACGTTCCGGTCGATCCGCTGAAATTCCGCGATCAGAAAAAGTACACCGACCGACTGAAAGCAGCACAGGCCAAAGCAACCTATAAGGATGCACTGGCTGTTGCCCACGGGGAAGTCGGTGGCCATGCAACCGTCATTGCGGTATTCGATTTTTCCTTCATGGGCGGATCGATGGGTACTGCCGTTGGCGAAGGCATTGTTGCGGCTGCCGAACTGGCAACCGTTCAGGATGCGGCCCTCATCATCGTTCCGGCATCGGGCGGTGCACGCATGCAGGAAGGCATTCTCAGCCTGATGCAGATGGCGCGCACCACGGCGGCGATCGAAAAGGTCAAGGAAAAGGGCCTGCCCTATTTCGTCCTTCTGACCGATCCGACCACCGGTGGTGTTTCTGCATCCTTCGCCATGCTGGGTGACATCCAGATTGCCGAGCCAGGCGCACAGATCGGTTTTGCCGGTCGTCGCGTGATCGAAAACACCATTCGTGAAAAGCTTCCCGATGATTTCCAGACAGCAGAATATCTTCTGGATCACGGGATGGTCGATATGGTCGTGCCGCGCGGTGAGTTGAATGAAACCATCGGTCGCCTGATCGATATGATCCGCCGCACCAAGCCGGGTGCCGCGATCGTTCCGATCAAGGATGCAAAAAAGAAACCCGCGAAAAAGGCCGAGACCGAAGGTGACAACGCCAAGAAGTGACGCCATTCTTGCGCGTCTGGGCCAGCTTCATCCAAAAGTGATCGACCTTTCATTGGGTCGGATTACCCGCTTGCTCAACAAGCTGGGTAATCCGCACCTCAATCTGCCGCCAGTCATTCATCTGGCCGGAACCAATGGCAAGGGATCAACGCTGGCTTACCTGCGTGCCATCTATGAGGCCGCAGGCCTTCGTGTTCACACTTCGACCTCCCCGCACCTTGTTCGCTTTCACGAACGCATACGTCTGGCCGGTGAACTGATCAGCGAAGACATGCTGTGTGACCTTCTTGAAGAAGTCGAAGCGGTCAATGGCGGTGAACAGATAACCTTCTTTGAAATCACCCAGACAGCAGCTTTTCTGGCCTATTCCCGAATTCCGGCAGACGTTGTTCTGCTTGAAACCGGTCTTGGCGGTCGGGTTGATGCCTCCAACGTGATTGATAAACCGGCTTTGACCGTCATTACGCCGATCTCGCTTGATCATCAGGGGTTCCTTGGCGATACGATTGACAAAATCGCCTTTGAAAAAGCCGGAATCATGAAGCCAGGCGTCCCATGTGTTCTGGCCCCACAAAGCCTTGAGGCATTTGATACGCTTGCCCGCCATGCCGGTGATATCGGCAGCCCTCTGATCACGAATTTCGGCATCACCGCCGAACGCGAGAACGGCTTCACACTTCGTATCGCCGAAGAAGAATTTGATCTGCCCTTGCCCGCGTTGCCCGGTCGCCATCAATTCATCAATGCCGCAACCGCCATTACCGCCGCACGCTACGCCGATATCCCGAATATCGCAGGCCCGAATATGGCAACGATTTCCCGCGGCATTACCCAAGCCAGTTGGCCCGCCCGCCTTCAGAGGCTGACCAAAGGCCCGCTGTGCGATGCCATGCCTGACAAATGCGACCTGGTTCTGGATGGTGGCCACAACATCGCCGCCGCAGAAGTCATTGCAGACTGGCTGTCACGTCAATCACAAGGTGACACGGTTGTGATTATGGGAATGCTCGACAACAGGGATCCCATCGCATTTCTAAGACCGCTGGCCCCGCATATCGCATCATTTGCCGGGATTCCGATCCCGGGTGATCATGAAGTCCACCGTGCGGAAACATTGCGTGATGCTGCCGTTAAGGCCGGAATTGCCAATGCTTATGCCTGTGACACGTTGAATGATGCGCTGGCAGTTCTGAAAAACAGCATCAATCAACCCAAAAGGGTCTTGATTTTAGGTTCGCTCTATCTGGCGGGTGTTGTTTTGGAAAATCACACCTAAACTAACACATCCGGCAATCAGATTTCCGGCAAACGCACTTTGCTGTGTACCGCGGATGAATTTCCGCCGCCCATACCACTACCACTTGATGACCCGTCATCATCTTTACGCAGGCGAAGACTGCCAGCTTTGTGCACCTTGCGCCGGTCGCCGGTTACACCGGGCGGCAACCCATCCAAAGCAGTCTCTTGCGAAACCTGATTTCTGACTTGTCCGATCCGATCATAACGTTCGGCTTCACGCCGAACATTACGACCAGCGACCCATGTATAACCCAGCACATAAAGCAGAAATCCACCAACCCCGATGGTCAGGGTCAGGAACTGCAAAACTGGCAGGAAGCTTCCGAATAGCTGTCCGCCGCCGTAAATCATGAAAATGCAAACCGCCGCTACGGGTGCCAACGCAAGAAAGAATATCCCGCGCACCTTGTGACGGATCGGCCCGTAATGCATCAACATCGCATAAAACAGATACATCAGCGCGATGAACACGACGAGCTTGATCAGCAGCACAAAATGGTCGGCCGCAGGAAGGCGCTGATTGCGATCATAAACGCCAAAAACCACGAACAGACCGTGCAGGAAAAACCCGAAAATCCCAAACGTAATCAGAAAGCGTAGCCACGAGGACACGCTAAAGAATCTGCGCCATCCCGATCCGTTGGATCGCGCAACCCGTTCAGCTTTCCTGATTTTTTTGTGCCGATTTGCCAGCTTCATGTCGTCATGAAGCTGGCGCGTCGGTTCTGCGGTTTCAATGCCGATGCCTTGCGGCTTGAAAACCGGTTTATCTTCCATCGCCGGCAATGACCGGTTCTCCCGTTTCCCAGAGCGAAGTTGCACCGCCATCGACCATATCAATCCCTTTGCATCCTGATAAGCCCAAAGCGACATACTGCCGCAAATGGCAAGAATCAGATCATGATCAAAAATTTCATTTTGATTTCGATATGATATCAAAATGCCTGTCATCAACTGACAAGCTCCTGTCAGGAGTAAAGCCGATAACAGGTGACATATTCCCGCTTTCGACGATGCCCCACTCGACTTAGCCGACCGGATCGGGCATTCTGCGGACCATCAAATCACATGAATGAATGAGCATTAGACGCATGACAGATTCTGCGCCATCCACCGGCAAAGCCCCGCGCCGCGTCGTTCTGGTTGACGGTTCCGGTTTTATCTTCCGGGCCTTTCACGCCTTACCACAAATGACAAGCCCCGACGGTACGCCGGTGAATGCGGTGTATGGTTTCTGCACCATGCTGATGAAATTGCGCGAAGATACCAAGCCCGATCATATGGCGGTGATCTTCGACACCAAGGGGAAGTCGTTCAGAAACGATTTCTATCCCGAATACAAGGCGCACCGTCCGCCGCCGCCGGAAGAACTGGTTCCACAGTTCGGGCTTATCCGTGATGCGACGCGTGCCTTCAACCTGCCTTCGATCGAGCTTGAAGGCTACGAAGCCGACGACCTGATCGCGACCTATGCCCGGCAGGCTGAGGCCGAAGGTTCTGATGTTATTATAGTATCTTCTGACAAGGACTTGATGCAGCTTGTGACGGACCGGGTGCAAATGTTTGATGCGATGAAGAATCGTACTATTGGCGCACCGGAAGTCTTGGAAAAATTCGGCGTTACACCCGACAAGGTTATTGATATCCAGGCGCTTGCTGGCGATTCCGTTGATAACGTTCCCGGCGTACCCGGCATTGGCATTAAAACCGCGGCCCAACTGATTGACGAATATGGCGATTTGGATGGCCTGCTGGAACGTGCAGGCGAAATCAAGCAACCCAAGCGCCGCGAAAAACTGATCGAGAATGCCGAACTGGCGCGCATTTCACGCGATCTTGTGACCCTCAAAACCGATGTTCCGGTTGTCGAAAAGCTGGATGGTTTTGAACTGCGCGAACCTGATCCGGATGCTCTTTTAAGCTTTGTTTCAACACATGGCTTTAAATCTCTGATATCAAAAATAAAGGCAAAGTTCGGCGGCTCTGTTGACGCAGATGGCATTGTCGAACCGGGAACCGGTGTCAATGATATCAGTGTCAAAAAGGCGGAATATGAACTGGTGCAGGATGAAGATCGCCTAAAGCACTGGATTTCAATGGCTGAATATGCCGGTACGGTTGCTGTCGATACAGAAACCACATCACTGAATGCCCATCAGGCCAAACTGGTTGGCATTTCGCTTTCGACCGAACCGGGCAATGGCTGCTATATCCCTGTTGGGCACGGACAGGGTCATGGTGAAAGTGGCGAAGCACAGGGTGGGTTTGATTTTGATGCCCCCGCCGAAGCACCGGCAAAAGTCGAGGTGCCAAAGCAAATCCCGCTGAATCGCGCGATTGCCTTGCTCAAACCCCTTCTGGAAGACCCGGGTGTTCTCAAGGTCGGCCAGAACCTGAAATACGATATGATCGTATTGTCCCGCCACGGTATCAATGTCGCACCGATAGACGACACCATGGTGCTGTCCTATGTTCTGGACGGCACGAGCCACGGCCATGGTATGGATGAACTGGCCGAACTGCATCTGAATTACAAACCGATCAAGTTTTCCGATGTTTGCGGATCGGGCAAAACCCAGATCACCTTTGATCAGGTGCCGCTCGACAAGGCGCTTGATTACGCCGCCGAAGACGCCGATATCACGCTGCGCCTGCACCGACTTCTGAAGCCACGGATTGCGCAGGAACACATGGCCAGCGTCTATGAAACGCTGGATCGGCCGCTTGTCCCGGTTCTGGCCAAAATGGAAAGCCTTGGCATCCGTATTGATGCCGACAAACTCAAAACCCTGTCGAATGATTTTGCCAAGCGGATGGCTGCCCTTGAAGAAACCATCCATGAAATGGCCGGTGAACCGTTCAATCTCGGCAGCCCAAAACAGCTTGGCGAAATTCTGTTTGAAAAGATGAGCCTGCCGGGCGGGAAAAAAACCAAAACCGGTGCATGGCAGACTGGCGCGGATGTTCTTGAAGCATTGGCGGCTCAGGGACATGACCTGCCGACCAAAATCCTTGAATGGCGGCAGCTTTCAAAGCTCAAAAGCACCTATACCGATGCTCTTGCCAATCACATTAATCCTGAAACCGGCCGCGTTCACACAAGCTATGGCCAGACCAATGTGAATACCGGTCGCCTTTCGTCAAACGATCCCAACCTGCAAAACATCCCGATCCGAAGCGAGGAAGGCCGTAAAATCCGTACGGCCTTTATCTCGGAACCCGGTTGCAAACTGATTTCTGCCGACTATTCGCAGATCGAGTTGCGCCTTCTGGCGCATGTCGCCGAAATCGACGCCCTGCGGGATGCCTTTAAAAATGGCGAAGATATCCACGCCGCAACAGCATCCAAGGTGTTTGGCGTTCCGATTGAAGGCATGGATCCGATGGTCCGCCGCAAAGCCAAGGCCATTAATTTCGGCATCATTTACGGGATTTCGGCCTTTGGCCTCGCCAACCAGCTTGGTATCCCGCAAAAAGAAGCCAAAGCCTTTATCGAAGCCTATTTCGAAATTTATCCCGGCATTCGCGATTATATGGAACAGGCAAAAGACTTCGCCAAAAAGCATGGCTTTGTCAGAACTCTGTTTGGCCGTCATATTCATATCAACGGCATTAATGATAAAAACGGGATGCGGCGAAGCTTCGGCGAACGTGCGGCCATCAACGCCCCTATTCAGGGCGGTGCCGCTGACATCATCAAACGCGCCATGATTGCCGTTCCCGGTGCCCTTCTTGATGCGGGGCTTAAAACCCGCATGCTGCTTCAGGTTCATGATGAATTGATTTTCGAGGCCCCCGAAGATGAAACCGAAAAGGCCGTTAAGGTGATCCGCGAGGTTATGGAAAATGCCGCACACCTGTCCGTACCGCTTATCGCAGATGCCGGTATCGGGGATAGCTGGGCGGATGCACACTGATCAGATCAATATCCAAATCCTTCATCATGACCAAAGCCCCGGCAGTACTGCCGGGGTCTTTGCGTAAAATGCCTCGATTGGCGATGGTTTATAGGCCCAGAACGTCACGCATTGAATAAAGACCGGGCTTCTTGCCCTCGGCCCATTTCGCGGCACGTACCGCCCCCTTGGCGAAAACTTCGCGTGATGATGCTTTATGAGTAATTTCGATCCGCTCACCCTCGCAGGCAAAAACAACGGTATGGTCGCCCACAACATCGCCACCACGCAACGTTGCAAAGCCGATGGTGCCGTTTTCGCGTGCGCCGGTATGCCCGTCGCGTGAGCGTACCGAAACCGCATCCAGATCGACCCCACGGCCCTTTGCCGCCGCTTCGCCAAGGCCAAGTGCCGTGCCGGAAGGTGCATCAACCTTGTGCTTGTGGTGCATTTCAACGATTTCAATATCAGCCGTATCCTTGTCAAGGATCGCCGCAACCTTCTCGACCAGCGCAAAGGCAAGGTTCACGCCGACACTCATGTTCGGTGCGAAAATGATGGTTGCTGTTTTGGCCGCGACCTTAAGCTCTGCTTTCTGATCATTCGAAAGCCCGGTCGTGCCAATCACAAGGATTTTACCGGTTTCGGCTGCCAGCTTGGCATGGTTCATGGTTGCCGCCGGTGCGGTGAAGTCAATTACCGCATCAACAGCTTCAAACAAGGCCTTGGGATCGTCACCTACCAGAACACCGCTTTCTTCCAGACCGGCAATCAGGGTAACGTCCTTGCCGACAAACGGGCTGTCTGGCAGATCGGTACCACCACCAACCTCGCAGCCTTTGGTTTTGGCCGTTTCATTGACCAGCATGCGCCCCATTCGGCCGGCACATCCGACAATTCCGATCTTCATTTCCGCCTCTCCTAGCAACAAAGCGTGCAAATCATGCCTTTGCTTTAGCACAGGCCTCTGACCGCACAAAACAAAACCCCCGACACGTCCGCCGGGGGTTTGAATTTCAGACTGAAATGCTGTGTTTGAACCTAGTCGGTCAGGTCTTTCCAGATTTCCTTCATCTTGGAAAAGAAACCTTCGCTTTCCGGGTTACTGCCCTCTTCGCGTGAAATCTCGTCAAACTCTTTTAAAAGTTCTTTCTGCCGCTCGGTCAGTCTGACCGGGGTTTCGACGCTGATTTCAACGAACATGTCACCACGCGCCTGCGACCGCAGGATGGTCATGCCCTTGCCGCGCAGACGAAGCTGCTGTCCCGATTGCGTACCTTCCGGGATATTGATCCGGGTGCGCGTCCCCTCGATTGTTGGCACCTCGATGGTGCCGCCAAGGGCTGCCTTGCTCATCGGGATCGGAATCCGGCAGTACAGGTTCGCCCCATCGCGCTGGAAGAAGCGATGGTTCTGGATATCCAGGAAGATATACAGATCACCTGCCGGTGCACCATTGGCACCAGCTTCACCTTCGCCCGCCAGACGAATACGCGTACCATCCTCAACCCCGGCCGGAATCGTCACCGACAGGGTCTTTTCCTGTTCAACGCGACCAACACCATGACAGGATTTGCAAGGATTCTTGATGATCTTGCCTTTGCCATGACAGCTCGGGCAGGTACGCTCGATCGTAAAGAAACCCTGCTGCGCGCGGACCTTGCCGTGACCATTACAGGTCGGACAGGTTACCGGCTGCGAACCGGCCTCCGCACCGCTGCCATGGCATTCTTCACAGGCAACCGACCCCGGAATGGTGATCTCGGCCTTTTTGCCTTCAAACGCTTCTTCAAGCGAAATCGCCATATTGTAGCGAAGGTCGGCCCCGCGCGACGATCCACCACCACGACGACCACCGCCCATGGCACCGAAAATCTCGTCGAAAACGTCGGCAAACCCGCCGCCGCCGAAACCACCGCCAAAGCCGCCACCGAAACCACCGGCACCGCCCGGCCCACCTTGCTCAAACGCAGCGTGACCAAAACGGTCATAGGCAGCACGCTTTTCCTGATCTTTCAGGACTTCGTAGGCTTCGTTAACTTGCTTGAATTTTACTTCGGCTTCGGTATCGCCCGGATTTTTATCCGGATGATACTTCATCGCCTGTTTACGATAGGCGCTTTTGAGCGCGGCAGCATCGGCGTCTTTGCCAACACCCAACAGCTCGTAATAATCTTCTTTCGCCATCTGTAACTCCGAAACACGGTCGGGCCGTTCCCGCAATTCTCTGCGTCCGGAACGGCCCGATTTTTATTTACAGGGCGTCGTTCAAGACGACCTCTGCGGTCGCCTTACTTGTCTTTTTTGCTGTCATCGACTTCTTCGAAGTCGGCATCAACAACACCGTCATCGGCCTGTGCGGATGCGCCAGCAGATTCACCTTCGCCACCTTCTTCGGCCTGCTGTGCCTGATACATGGCTTCGCCAAGTTTCATTGCAGCCTGCTGAAGTTCGTTGACCTTCGTGGTGATTGCTTCCGGATCTTCGCCATCCTTGGCTTCTTTAAGCGCAGAAAGAGCGTCTTCGATCATCGATTTCGCACCGGCATCAACCTTGTCACCGTGTTCGGCAAGGTTTTTCTCAGTCGAATGAATGACGGCTTCCGCCTGGTTACGGGCTTCGACAAGCGCTTTGCGCTTTTTGTCGGATTCCGCATTGGCTTCGGCATCCTTGACCATTTTTTCGATCTCGTCATCGCCAAGACCACCAGATGCCTGAATACGGATCTGCTGTTCCTTGTTGGTCGCCTTGTCTTTGGCAGACACGTTGACGATACCGTTGGCATCAATGTCAAAGGTCACTTCGATCTGCGGAACCCCACGCGGTGCCGGCGGGATACCGACCAGATCAAACTGGCCAAGCATCTTGTTGTCGGCAGCCATTTCACGTTCGCCCTGGAAGACGCGGATGGTCACGGCCGTCTGGTTGTCTTCAGCGGTCGAGAAGGTCTGCGACTTACGGGTCGGGATCGTGGTGTTACGGTCGATCAGACGGGTGAACACGCCGCCAAGGGTTTCAATACCCAGCGACAGCGGGGTCACGTCAAGCAGAAGAACGTCTTTGACGTCGCCCTGCAGAACGCCACCCTGAATTGCCGCACCAAGTGCAACAACTTCGTCCGGGTTTACACCTTTGTGCGGCTCACGACCGAAGAACTCTTTAACGCGTTCCTGAACCTTCGGCATACGGGTCATGCCGCCAACCAGAATAACATCGTCGATTTCGCCTGCAGTAATGCCAGCATCTTTAAGCGCGGCCTTACAAGGGGTCATGGTGCGTTCGATCAGATCACCCACCAGCCCTTCAAGCTTCGCACGCGACAGCTTGATGTTGAGGTGTTTCGGACCAGATGCATCAGCCGTGATGAACGGCAGGTTGACGTCGGTCTGCATCGACGAGGAAAGCTCGATCTTGGCTTTCTCTGCGGCTTCTTTCAGACGCTGCAGGGCCAGACGATCTTTGCGCAGGTCGATCTGCTGTTCTTTTTTGAACTCATCAGCAAGATAGTCAATAATCTGTTTGTCAAAGTCTTCACCACCAAGGAAAGTATCGCCGTTGGTTGACTTAACTTCAAAGACACCGTCGCCGATTTCCAGAACCGAGACGTCAAAGGTACCGCCACCAAGGTCATAAACGACCACGGTGCCACCATCTTTCTTGTCCAGACCATAAGCCAGTGCTGCTGCAGTCGGCTCGTTGATGATACGCTTTACTTCGAGACCGGCAATTTTACCGGCGTCCTTGGTTGCCTGACGCTGGCTGTCGTTGAAATATGCCGGAACGGTAATTACGGCTTCGGTTACCGGTTCACCCAGATGGGCTTCTGCGGTTTCCTTCATTTTCTGAAGCACCATGGCTGCGATCTGGCTCGGTGCCATTTTCTCGCCATTGACTTCAACCCATGCATCACCATTGTCACCCGCGACAATTTTGTACGGGACAAGGTCTTTGTCTTTTTCGACTTCCGGGTCACCATAACGACGACCGATCAGACGTTTAATCGCAAACAGGGTGTTTTCCGGGTTGGTCACTGCCTGGCGTTTAGCAGGCTGACCGACAAGGCGCTCACCGTCATTGGTGAATGCGACCATCGACGGAGTGGTACGGGCACCTTCGCTGTTCTCGATCACGCGGCCTTCTTTGCCGTCCATGACTGCGACGCAGGAGTTGGTGGTGCCAAGGTCGATACCGATAATCTTGCCCATAGTAAGTTCCTCTTTTAGCGGCCGGTCCGTCCCGCAGCCTTCACGATCTAAGCGCTGCGCAGGACCTCCTGGGACCAATGGTTGTAATAGTCTCAAAATTCGTGGGGTAATTACCCCGCGCACCTATATATGAAAGTCATCAAAAACTCGCAAGCGGTGAAAACGGGGAATCTCGGGTGAATTTTACTCTGAAACGTGTATTTCGGTGTCCTGAACCGGTTCCAACACCGTTTCCCCGAACGGAATTACATCTTTTCCAGCTGTTTGCGCGGACAAGGTTAATGAAATTCGCTGGAAGCATATCGGGGTTGCCGACACAGCAAAACCTCTCAAAGAATCTCGAGAACCCGCTTCAAACCTCGACTTTAACTAATCACACTGCCCGGGGATCGGAACTGCATCGAGCCTGACGCAGCAGGCGATCAAGCTTCCCGGCAAGATCGGTTTTTTCTTCCGCACCCAAAAATCCCCCAATCTCGAAACGCTTTCCATGTGATCGCAAATAAAGTTCGCATCGGTCATCATCACCCCGTTCAAGCACCACCTGAAGCCAATAGGGTTGAAAATCAAATTCCTGTCGCGTCCCGCGCGCCGAAATTCTGGTGACCCGCAAATTGCCGTGACGCAATTCAATCCGCTCCTCCGCCCGTGCTGCACGGAAACTGAAATAAAAGGCAAGCGACAATAGTATCACGTCAACACCAAGAAAACCGATCACCGGCCACGCCCCGACCAACCAGAAAATAAGACCGATAGTCGATGTGACACACGCCATCGCAATAACGATATTGCGCGCCGCCCGCCTGCCAAGCGAACGCGGCGGATGCAGATTAACCCGAAATATCGGCATTTCTGTTCTTGGTACGGCTGGCATGGCTATCAACCGGTTTGCGGCATTTCCAATGTTTCAATTCTGGAACGCTTCCAGATTCGTCGCAATCAAAATTCGACCTTTGCAAAGCAGCCGTTTATATATGCTGATAGCAGGAGATCAGATCAGGAATGCGGAAAGTCAACCATCCCTTGTCCCGGAAATGACCGCAAAAATACGGCATCAACACAGAGACGAAAATCCATGTCCCGCCCGATGAGCAAAACCGCCATAGAAGAATTTTTTCAGCGTCTTTCGGATGCCGATCCGGAACCAAAGGGGGAGCTGGATTACACCAATCCCTATACGCTTCTGGTCGCTGTTGCACTATCAGCGCAGGCAACCGATGTTGGTGTCAACAAGGCCACCAAAAAGCTGTTCCAGATCGTCGAAACCCCGCAGGACATGCTTGACCTTGGCGAAGAAGCCCTGATCGAACACATCAAAACCATTGGGCTCTATCGCGGCAAAGCCAAGAATGTCATGGCTGCTGCACGCATTCTTGTTGAAAAACATGGCGGGATCGTCCCCAACGATCAGGATGCGCTTGAAGAATTGCCCGGCGTTGGTCGCAAAACAGCCAATGTTGTCCGCAACATTGCGTGGGGCGAACACACGATGGCTGTTGATACCCATATTTTCCGGCTCGGTAACCGGACGGGGATGGCAAACGGCAAAAACGTGCTCGCTGTTGAAAAGGGTCTTTTGAAAAAGGTCCCGTCACGCTTCATGAACCATGCCCATCACTGGCTGATCCTGCATGGTCGTTATATTTGCAAGGCACGCAAACCACGCTGTGGTGACTGCATCGTCAATGACCTGTGCAATTACAAAGACAAAACACCCGCCGAAGCATAATCGGCGGGTGTTTGAGAGCGTTACAGCAGTCTCCAAATCCGAACAGATCAGAAAACCTGATCGAATGCAGCAGGTGCCGGTGCGACAACCTTTACGCCATCAGGCTGGATTTGCATAACTGCATAGCCACGTTCAGAACGTCCCTGAGCCGTCAGACGGAAAATACCGTCCACCCCGACAAACCCGTTCGGGTTCGTAACAGCTTCGTTGGTCATCTGACCGGAATCGCGCGACAGCACAGCGGCAAGGGCCGCACTGTCATAGGCAAGGCTTGAAATACGCGGGGGTTGTTCACCAAAGGTCCGCTGGAAGCGATCCGAGAACAGTTTCCAGTTTTCGGGATCCGGTGCAGCAAAAATGCCGCCCTTAAGTGCCGGCTCGGAAAACAGGCCCGGATCATTCCAGCCGAATGTCCCGATAAACTGAACCTGCGCACCATCGACATCAAAATAGGCCAACAGTGCAGAAACCTGACGAAGCTCGCCACCGGTTGCCGGCAGGATCAACGCGTCAAAATCAAGTTCACCAAGTGTATCGACACCTTCCAAACGCTTCAAAGCACGTTGGGATGCTGCCGAACCATCGGCCTGCAATTCGCGTTTACGTGCCCGCAAGTTTGCCCGTCTGGCATCATAATTGGCAAAATCACGAATTGTCTGTTCCAGATTTTCCGACCCCGGTGCATAGAACGCGACCCGGCCAAGGCTGCCACCGACACGTGAAACAACACCCTGCAATGCGCCTGCGATCTGGCGCCCATAGTCGTTTTGCGGCAGCAGGGCTGCAAATCGGTATTTACCCTGTGTTGTTGCATAGCCAGCAGCACGCGCAATCTGGTCTTCGGGGACAAAGCCGTTAACCCAGACACCGCTTTCGGCAACCCGCTGATTGTTCGAAAATGCGATTACCGGAACACCGGCGGCCTTGGCGATTTCACTGGCACCGCTAACCGATTCGGCAAAAAGCGGGCCAAGAATCATCTTTGCCCCGGCATTGATCGCCTGATGGGCTGCGGCCTGCCCACCCTGATAAGTTCCTGCCGTGTCAATCGGCATCAGGACGAAATCGTCACCGGCAACATCAAACATTGCAAGTTCGGCCGCATGGCGCATCGCCCGGCCAAGCTCCTCGTTTGGCCCGGAAAGCGGCAGCAGAAGTGCAACGCGCTTTTCATTTAATGCCGCTTCATCGTTATAAAGCGTCAGAATCTCCTGACCCTCTCCCTCCGGCAGGGCGGCATCGCCCGGCCAAGGGTTGGCATCCGTAATAAGCCCCTGATCGGGGGCTCTGGTCGGATCGTTTGCAGGGTTATTTGCCGTTTCCACAGGCGCCCCATCCCGTTGCATGCCCAACAGGTCCGTGATACTCGTGGTCGCGTTACATGCCGCAAGCCCCAGCGAAAGGACCACCACAGATGCCGTCCGGCGCGCGACCCGGCACCATGCCGAATTCCCGTCCTGATTCTGCAACGGATGACGTTTCGGAAAACCCACTCTCACCTCCCGATAGCTCGTTTCGCACGCAGGGTAATGCGCGCGACGGATCAAGTAAACCAGATGAACGACACTTGCCACTTTCATCAGGTCTTTATCTTGTCGCTACTCCAATCGGTAATTTGGGCGATATTACGTTTCGTGCGCTCGATATCCTCAAACGTGCCGATATTATCCTGTGTGAGGACACCAGAACATCGGGCAAGTTGTTGTCGCGATATGGCGTAAAAACCAAACGGATCGCCTATCACGAACATAACGCCGCCAAAATGCGCCCCGAAATCATGGAACGCCTTGGCAAGGGACAGGGGCTTGCGCTAATTTCGGATGCCGGAACGCCCCTGATCAACGATCCCGGCTACAAGCTAGTCCGTGATTGCAAGGCAGAAGGCTTCAATGTCACTGCTGCCCCCGGCGCCTCGTCACCGATTGTGGCTCTTATTTTATCGGGACTTCCCAGTGACCACTTCTTTTATGCTGGCTTCCTACCCCCCAAGACATCGGCACGCAAAAAGGAACTGGCACGATTTTCAAGCATTCCCGGAAGCCTGATCTTTCTTGAGAGTCCCAAACGACTGGCAAGCAGTCTTGCCGATATGGCTGAAATGCTGGGCGAAGCGCGCGAAGCAGCCGTCACCCGCGAACTGACAAAAATGTTTGAGGAAGTTCGAACCGGAACACTTGGCAATCTGGCGGCTCATTACGCCACCGAAGGCACGCCCAAGGGCGAAATCATTGTTGTTGTCGGGCCGCAGAATGAACAGGACGCCGAACCCGACGCCGATGACATTGATGCGCGCCTGACCGGACTTCTGAAAACCCTGCGTACCAAAGAAGCAGCCGATCAGTTGGCCAAGGAAACCGGCCTTAAAAAGCGTGATCTTTATAATCGGGCGCTTGAACTTTCCAAACCATCCGGGGGATAGCCATGAAATCCGCCCGGACAACACGCGACACAGGCCGATCTGATCGTCGCAAGGCCGAGCAGGCCGGTAGACGTGCTGAATGGTTATGCGCAATGTGGCTTCGGCTATGCGGTTATCGTATTCTCCAAACCCGGTATCGCTGCCCGGTCGGCGAAATCGATATCATCGTCAAAAAAGGCAATCTGATCGCCGCAATCGAAGTCAAAAATCGCGCTAACCTCGACGATGCACTGCATGCTTTGCGCCCCAAACAGCAACAACGCATTGCCCGCGCTCTTTCAAACTTCGCCTCAAACATAGGGCATCATGGCGATTTGCGGTTTGACATCATAGCCGTACGGAACGGCTGGCGTATCAGGCATTTGAAAAACGCCTGGATGCTGTGATCAGATTAATCACGGATGCATCTTTGCGCCCTTGATGATTTTGTCAGTCACCCGTTTTTCCGCGCGCAAAGCAATTCCGACCGCTTTGGCATCCTCTGGCGAGAACTGCCCGAAAGCATCGCGATTGGCTTCGTCATGACCGGTTGAAAACATTTCCTCGACATAAAGCGATGTGGTTACCCCACGCTCAAGGGCACGGCGGTGAATCTTTGCCATTGTCGCGGCATCAGCCGACAGAACGATCACCGGTTGGCGGGACAAGGGGTTATAGATATTATTGTCACGGTCTTTATAGGGTTCCCCGATGATTTCGGGAAACTGGGCGACAATACCGCTCATTAAAAATGCCGTCACATTCAGCGATTGCCAATTTTCGAGATCATTGCGAAGAACAATGGCGACTTTGGTATCAAACATTTGCACATCCGTTGATTTTCAGGTTCGGGAGGTTGTCGGAAAAACCGTAATGCTGGATTCTGTAAACCAAACCCCATCAGACGGTCTTGAACGTTTGTGCAAACCGCGCGAGCACTTCATTTCTGCGGCCCCGCTGCCGGGGATCGAGCGAATGGAAGCCCTTTTCTTTGGTAATATGTTTGCCCCCCATCGCCACGATACCTATGCGCTGGGCATCACCATGCAGGGCGTTCAGACCTTCAACTATCGCGGCTCTTCCTGTGCCAGTCAGCCCGGTAATGTGATCATCCTTCACCCCGACGAGGTCCATGACGGAGGTGCAGGAACCGAGGACGGTTTGCGCTATCGCATGCTTTATCTCGAACCATCACTGCTACGGCAGGGCCTTGGCACGGATACGGCTTCCCTGCCCTTTGTTTCTGATCCCGTCATTGCCGACTCGCAGCTGGCAGCAACCCTTGCCTCAATGCTCGCCCATCTTGATGAAGATGTTGATCCCCTTCTGATAGATCAATTTATCTCTGACATCGCCACCGGCCTTGCGCAGCACGCCAAAAACTCAATGAAACCGATTGGCTTTCTGGCGTTGGAACACATGGAACGGGCCAAACAATATCTTGAAGACAACTTTGATCGCCCGGTACAGTCCGCCGAGCTTGAAGAGGTCACGGGGCTTGATAGATATCGTCTTATCCGTCAATTCCGTGCCTGTTTTGGGACAACACCATATCGTTATCTGATGATGCGTCGCCTGCAAAAAGCCCGCATCCTTATCAGCCTTCGCCAGCCGCTGGTCGATATTGCGGGTGATACCGGATTTGCTGATCAAAGCCATCTTAATCGGCATTTCAAACGTGCATTTGGTATCACACCCGGCCGTTGGGCCGAACTCACATGCGAAAAAAGTCATTAATCGGTCAAACCGCGCTTCGAGTTTAAAACTCCTTAACCGGCTGCGCTCATATTGGCAGTTGAGACGACGGGGGAACGCGGGGCGAGAAACCGATAGATGACATTGCTGTCACGCACATTGCGACGGTCAAAGGGCCGTATTGTTAAAGTCAGGAATTATATTGCGCAGGCAGGACCCGTTCTGGTGATCCTTGCTTTTATGCCACTTGCGGGGTGCACGTCTCTTGCAGTGGGTGCAGGTGCAACTGCCGGTGTGGCCGCCCTACAGGAACGCGGATTTGGCGGCGCGGTCAGCGATACCGCAATCACGGCCGAGATCTGGCAGAAGTTCCTGACCGAAGACGAAAACCTGTTTCGCCGGATCGAAATCGAAGTAGTTGAGGGGGAAGTTCTGCTTGCCGGAACGGTTGAAAATACCGACAGCGAACTTAAAGCGGTCGAACTGGCCTGGCAGGTCAATGGCGTAAACCGTGTCATCAACGAAATCAATGTCGGTCAAGGCAGCAGTTTAATGGACAGCGCCAGTGATCTTTTGATCACGACCCGCATCAAAACCGCACTGATGTTTGACACAGACGTCTATGCGATTAACTACAGTGTCGAAACCATCAATGGTACCGTCCATATCATGGGCATCGCGCAAAGCGAACATGAGCGCAACCTTGTCATCTCTCATGCACGCGCTACCAGTTATGTCAGACGCGTCGTCAGTCATGTAAGACTTAAGGACGACCCACAACGCCAGAGGACCTGAGCATTATTATTGATCGGGAAAAGGACATCACAGCAAAAGATCGCCAATGGCTTACCGATTACGGTAACGGCCAATATCCCGATGCAACTGCGGCCGAGGCCGCTTTGCATTTTGCACGGTTAAACGACCCCAACCGGGATATTGCACCTTATATCGATTTGCTTGAAGCCATTTCTGGTGATGTCCGCAACCGGATTGGCTCCCTATCTGCGCAATCAAGAGATGAAGATGGCCGTGCCGTCGTCGACCTAATCGTGCAGGCCATGCAGGATGTTATCCCCGGTCACTATCAGTTTCAGGGCGATGCGGAAAATTATGACGATATCGCCAATGCAGATTTGATGTCGGTCATTGATCGAAAGCGCGGTCTTCCTGTGGCGCTCGCATTGCTTTACGTACATGTCGCAAAACGTTGCCAGATAGAGATCACGGGCATCGATTTTCCTGGTCACTTTCTGCTGCGTCTGCAATCCGGGGGGGCGCGAAGAATGATCGATCCCTTCCATGGCGGCATCACATTGGGTTCTGCCGAGTTACGCGAGTTGTTGAAGGCGTTTCAGGGGCTAGATGCAGAACTGCAACCCGCTCACTATCGTGAAGCATCTGATATTGCGATATTGTTACGACTTCAAAACAATATAAAGGTTAGGGCCATTCGGCGGGGCGAGCTGGCCCTCGCCGCGCGTGTGATTGACAACAGTTTGCTGATTGCACCTGACCATGACGGGCTTTGGCATCAGCTCGGCGCGCTTTACGCCCGCCTGCACGAAGATGCAAAAGCACTCCATGCCTTCACCCGGTTCGTTGAACTGTGTAAGAACCCGATGCATCGGGCCCGCATAAGTGCTGTTGTCGAAGAACTGCGTGATCGCCTCGGTCATCAATCTTCTGACCGCAAGAATGACACGCGCGACGTGCCAAATTCAGATACGCCAGTGCAGCTATATCCGATCCGGTCGCAAAACACGGATCACAAAAATCCCTCGGACAATCCTGATTCCGGTCAACCCTGAACTCCTCAGTAGTGTCAAGGCACGGGGAAGCCACTTCAGACTTAACCGCTATTTTCCCAGTACAAGATTGATTGTATATTCCTATATTATATTTTTTAGGAATTTTATGTATATCTAGATGAAGACATACCAGTCTGTTTGAATTTTAACACGCCTCTTATCTTCGCTAATTTCATAATTAAGATAAATAAAACGATCTTATAGTGAGATTTATGAGTAGCAACAGAGCGCTAAAGACATCACATCGGCAAACAATAGGTAAAGAGCCCTCATCATGCCTTGGAGGAGTCAAAAAGCGCGGTTTTCTGCGCATCGTGGAATCGGCGACCAGGGTGTGACGAATCAATTTCCGACAATGGCAAAAAATTTCGGTCAACAAAGATTGAATTGATTTCGGAAAGCCGCGTGAAAAACTACGGATGCAGTTTTTCACGTCCTTAACGCAGGGTTAAAAGACCGGACGCGAAACGGTCGCGATGCTTGCACCGCGATTTTCATTCTCTATACTCCCGCTCCAGATCATCCGACCCATAAAGGCGATGGCAGCCAAGCACTATGACTTGCCGAACCTTGACTGTCGGGAAATACCGAAAAAAGCTTAGGAAATTCAAGTCAATGAGTGACACCAAATTCGACGTCGTCGGAATCGGCAATGCCATTGTCGACGTTCTTTCTCACTGCAAGGAAGAAGACCTTGGCCGTTTGAACCTTGTAAAGAACGCCATGACTCTGATCGACGCCGAAACCGCCGACAGTCTTTACGCCCAAATGGGCCCTGGCCTTGAAATGTCCGGTGGATCCGCTGGCAATACCATGGCGGGGATTGCGGCCCTTGGTGCCAAAGGTGCTTATATTGGCAAGGTGCGTAACGATCAACTGGGTGAGGTTTTCCGCCACGATATCCGTGCCATCGGCGTTTCCTTTAATTCGACCCCGGCAACAAGCGGCTCCCCAACGGCGCGCTGCCTGATTTTCGTGACACCGGATGGTCATCGTACCATGAATACCTTCCTTGGTGCCTGCACGGAGCTTGGCCCGGATGATATCGATGCCGAACTGATCGCATCGGCCAAGGTCACCTACATGGAAGGATATCTTTGGGATCGGCCCGAAGCGAAGGAAGCTTTCATCAAGGCCGCACAGGTCGCGCACGATGCCGGACGACAGGTTTCGATCAGCCTGTCTGATTCCTTCTGTGTCGACCGTCATCGTGAATCGTTCCGCGATCTGGTCCATAATCATATCGACGTACTGTTTGCCAACGAAGACGAGATCAAATCGCTTTACGAGGTCGACACCTTCGAAGAAGCCCTGGCGGAAGTCCGTAAACACTGCAAAGTCGCAGCCCTGACCCGCAGTGAAAAAGGTTCGGTCATTGTATCGGATGACGAAGTCATACAGGTTGATGCCGAACCGGTTGCCCGCGTGATTGACACCACCGGCGCAGGTGATCTTTTCGCATCGGGCTTCCTTTATGGCTACACACGTGGCGATAGTCTTGCGACATGTGGTCGCCTTGGCTCGATTTGTGCTGCCGAAGTGATTTCGCATATGGGCGCACGCCCCGATGCAGACCTTAAGGAACTGGTTGCGAAGACTCTTTGACCCTTCGCCATGGTTTCACGATAAAATTCACGGGACGGCAACATTTGGTTGCCGTCCCGTTTCTTTTGTAGCAATTGCCGGTATTCTGCCGTTTTGCAATGCACACAAAGATTGACTTTCTCCAGTTAATAGCGCAAGAACCCGGCATTGCATAAAAATCAACCCCGCATGGCATGCACAAGGCTGGTCATTCGCCTCGACATTGGCTATGACAGGGCGGCTTCCGAGCCAAACTGCAATTTGTCTTTTGGGCCAGTAAACATTCAGCATGTGCAGTGCTGCGCTAATGCGCGGGTTTGAACTTGCCGACCGGGCAACACCGGTCCTGCGGCAGCTGAATATCTACTGGCCTTGAAACTTTTACTGACCGATGCGCAAGGGATGTATCCCGGCGCGCGGCATTTTTATTCTGGAGTCCGCGCCAATGAACTTGCGCAATATCGCCATTATCGCACACGTCGACCATGGCAAAACCACTCTCGTCGACGCGATGTTCCGTCAATCCGGTGTTTATCGTGACAACCAGCGTGTTGATGAACGCGCCATGGACAGTAACGATCTGGAACGCGAACGCGGCATCACCATCATGGCAAAGCCGACCGCAATTCAGTGGGGCGATACGCGTATCAATATCGTCGATACCCCGGGCCACGCCGATTTCGGTGGTGAAGTCGAACGTATCCTGTCGATGGTTGACGGTGTTGTTCTGCTGGTTGACTCGGCCGAAGGCCCGATGCCACAGACCAAATTCGTTCTGGGTAAAGCCCTGAAACTCGGCCTGAAGCCGATCGTGATCATCAACAAGATCGACCGCCCGGACCAACGCGCAGAAGAAGTTCTCGACGAGATATTTGATCTGTTCGTGTCGCTCGAAGCCAATGACGAACAGCTTGATTTCCCGGTTCTGTATGCCTCCGGTCGTGATGGCTGGGCTGCCGAGGCACCGGAAGGCCCGAAAGAAAACCTGACACCGCTGATGAACCTGGTTCTGAACTATGTACCGGCACCGAAGGCAGAAGTTGACGCGCCGTTCGCAATGATTGCGACCATGCTGCATGCTGACAACTTCCTTGGCCGTATCCTGACTGGCCGTGTCGCACAGGGCCGCGCAAAACTTAACATGCCGGTCAAGGTTCTGCGTGGTGATGGCACTGTCGAAACCGGTCGTCTTTCAAAATTGATGGGTTTCCGTGGTCTTGATCGTGTCCCGCAGGAAGAAGCTGTTGCTGGCGACATCATCGCGATTGCCGGTCTGACCGACGCAACCGTTGCCGACACCATCTGCGCACCGGAAGTCACCAGTGCAATTTCAAGCCAGCCGATTGATCCGCCGACCCTTGCCATGACTTTCTCGGTCAACAACTCTCCGCTTGCTGGGCAGGAAGGCGACAAGGTTACATCGCGCATGATCCGTGCCCGTCTGGAACGCGAAGTCGAAGGCAACATTGCCATTCAGCTGTCGGAAACCGCGGATAAGGACGCCTTTGAAGTCGCAGGTCGTGGTGAACTTCAGCTTGGCGTTCTGATCGAAACCATGCGTCGCGAAGGTTACGAACTGTCGATCTCGCGTCCGCGCGTTCTGATCAAGGAAATCGACGGCGTCCTGTCCGAGCCGTTTGAAGAAGTCCAGGTCGACGTGGACGAAGAATTTGCCGGTGCCGTCGTTGAAAAGATGAGCCTGCGCAAGGCCGAAATGACCGACATGCGCTCAAGCGGTGGCGGCAAGACCCGTATCATGTTCCTGGCACCGTCGCGTGGCCTGATCGGTTATCATGGCGAATTCCTGACCGATACCCGCGGTACCGGCGTGATGAACCGTGTGTTCCATTCCTATGGTCCGGTCAAAGGTTCGATTGCAGGTCGTCGTAATGGTGTTCTGATTTCGAACGATCAGGGCGATGCGGTTGCCTATGCCCTTTGGGGGCTGGAAGATCGCGGTTCGATGTTCATCAATCCGGGCGAACGTGTCTATGAAGGCATGATCATCGGCGAACACAACCGCAACAACGACCTTGAAGTTAACATTCTCAAGGGTAAAAAACTGACCAACGTCCGCGCATCGGGCAAGGATGATGCCATCACCCTGACCCCGCCGCGTCGTATGTCGCTTGAAGAAGCGCTGGCTTATATCCAGAACGACGAACTGGTCGAAGTTACCCCGCAAAGCATCCGTATTCGCAAGCTGCACCTCGACCCGAACGTGCGCAAACGCGAAAGCCGCAAATCGGAATCCGAAACCGTTTAAACCGGTTTGGATCGTGATTTAGAAGGGTCGCCTGCTTGGGCGGCCCTTATACATTGAGAGGCACGAACATTTGCTATGATGTTCGTGCCTTTTTCATCAGGGGTCTCGTCCCGAAGTCGACATTGTCTGCGCCTATAGCTGACAATGTCGACTTCGGGACGAGACATACAATCGCCTACACCGTTTCGGCATTCCTTAACGTGTTTCCCCTAATTTCGCACAAGGCCGCATTCAGACGGGGAATATCCATGCACGACACAGCCTTGCGCAGTTGGGGTGATTCATTTCGGGCGTTCATTCATCCACGCGTGATTACCATGCTGTTCATGGGACTGTCGGCCGGGATTCCCATCCTGCTGATTTTCTCAACCCTGTCGATCTGGCTACGCGAAGCCGGCGTGGAACGTTCTACCGTCACCTATTTCAGCTGGGCCGCCCTTGGTTATTCTTTCAAATTTGTCTGGGCCCCCCTTATTGACCGGCTGCCGTTCCCGATTTTGCATGGTGCTCTTGGACGTCGGCGAAGCTGGCTGATTATTGCCCAATGTGCCATTATCGGCGCCATCCTTTGGATGGGCTTTACCGATCCGACCGAAAACCTGACTACTATGGCCTTTGCTGCTGTTGCGCTTGGCTTTGCATCGGCAACACAGGACATCGTGATTGACGCCTATCGCATCGAGGCAGCAGATACCGACCTGCAAGCCATGATGAGCTCGGCCTATATCGGTGGGTATCGTATCGGAATGATTGTCGCCGGTGCCGGAGCATTGACCATTGCCGGACTATTTGAGGCCGAAGGCAGTTATGAGCCGATTGCTTGGACAATTGCCTATGGCTGCATGGCTCTGGCCATGGGGATCGGCGTTATCACCACGCTGATCATTCGCGAACCCACCGTAAATCGGACTGACAGCAAGTATTTTCATAAAACATCCGATTACGGTCGTTTCCTTCTGATGTTTGCGCTGACTGTGATCGCCTTCATCATTGCCAACATCTATGCCAGCGACCTGACCGAGCCATTAAAAACGGCTTTAGTCGAAAACGGAATGATCGACGGACTGGCTGGTTTCATCGCCGGGTTTCTCAAACTAGCCATCTCTGTCGCAGCCGCAATCCTTTTCGCATGGCTGACCACACGTATCGGCGTAACCCCAACCGGCATGGTTCAGGAAACCTATGTCGCACCGGTTAAGGATTTCATCGACCGCTATGGCAAGGCTGCGATAGTTGTGCTGGCACTCATTGGCGTCTATCGGATTGCCGATATCGTCATGGGGGTCATGGCCAATGTTTTCTATACCGATCTGGGCTTTTCCAAGGAAGAAATAGCAGCTGTTTCCAAAACATTTGGCCTGTTCATGACCATCGCAGGCAGCTTCCTTGGCGGTCTTCTTTCGGTTCGCTACGGGGTCGTGCGTATCCTGTTTCTTGGCGCACTTCTCTCGGCAATTACCAACATCCTGTTTGCAATTATGGCTCATCTGGGCCCGAACACGATCATGTTTGCCGGTGTGATTATGGCCGACAACCTGTCAGGTGGTCTTGCAACAACCGCCTTCATCGCCTACCTGTCGGGCCTGACCAATATTTCCTTTACTGCCATGCAATATGCGATCTTTAGCTCAATCATGACCCTGTTCCCCAAAATCCTTGCCGGATTTTCGGGCAGTGTCGTCGATGCGCTCGGTTACAGCTGGTTCTTTATCGGCACAGCCCTGATTGGCATACCCGTGCTGTATCTCGTTGTCCTGGCCGGTAGGCTGATGACACAGAATACCGCAGAAAAAGCCGCGCACGCAGCAGCGATAACCGAAGACGGCTAACCAACAGTTATTCATCAAGGCAAAATAAAACCGGGCACCACATAATGGCACCCGGTTTCAGATCTTCTGATGTCACGACGCTCAGGCGGCCTGTTCAGCCTCATCCTGTGTCAGCAGTGCATAGATTGCATCCGCAGAACCCGCACCGCGCAACTTGTCGCACATGCCCTGATTACGCAGAAGGCGGGAAATACGCGCCAGTGCTTTCAGGTGATCTGCACCAGCTTCTTCCGGGGCAATCAGCATGCAAAACAAATCGACAGGATGTTCGTCAACGGCATCGAACTCAATCGGGTTCTGAGCACGCGCAAAGATCATGTGCAACCGGTCAAGATCCGCCAGCTTGCCGTGCGGAATCGCGACACCACCACCTACGCCGGTGCTGCCAAGTTTTTCACGGTCAAGCAAAACGGAAAAAATCTCGCCCGCTTCACGCCCGGTGACGTCAGCTGCCTTTTCGGCAAGTTCCTCAAGGACAGCCTTTTTCGCACCGGACCGCAGGGCCGGTATTACCCCCGAAGGGGAAAGAATCGATGATATGTCCATTTTTCGCGTTGCGTTGTTTGGCTCGGAAGAATCTGTATCCGTCACGCTGCACCAGCCTCCTTATCGGATGGGTCAAGCCACCCGATATTGCCGTCAGCACGACGATATACAACATTCAATCCGCCATGTTTGCCATTCCGGAACATAAGTGCCGGAATGTCCCCCAAGTCGAGCCGCATAACAGCTTCTCCAACAGAGAGCGTATCAATGCGATCCGGTGTTTCAGCGACGATCACAGGCTCGAAGCCGTTGACATGTTCGTCATCAGAATGATCGTCGTCTTCCTGTGCGATCACATAATGTGTCGCATCAATTCTTGCCTGCTCATACTGATCACGGTTGGTATGATGGTCACGCAGACGCCGCTTGTAGCGTCGCAACTGTTTAGCGACACGATCACAGGCGGAATCGAAGGCAGGATACACTTCATTCGCTGATGCCTTCGCCTGAACCAACATGCCCTTGCCGACATGGACCGATATCTGCGTGATGTAGAGATGCGCCTCTTTGGTGATGGTCACCGTTGCTTCGATCGCGTGATCGAAATATTTCTCTACCGCAGGGTCCAACGTCTCGACGACGTGTTGACGGAGTGCGTTACCAACGTCGAGTTGTTTACCAATAACCGTAATTTGCATGGATCGCCTATCCCCAGTTGAGTGACTTCCCAGTACATATGGACATTCAGTGCCCCTCAATCAGGAGGCCGCACCATATTCCCTCGTTAATGCCAAGTCAACATTTGGGTATTATTGCTGAATATACAATACCTTAAGGTATATTTTGCAGTGTTTGACTGGCTAGGAAACCTGCGACTTTTTTTCGCGCCGTCGCTGGACCGACGAGGGAATTCTCATCGCTTCGCGGTATTTTGCCACTGTTCGGCGGGCGATGTCGATCCCTTCCTTTTGAAGCAGCTCGACAAGTTTGTCATCAGACAAAATCTTTTTCGGATCTTCCCCGTCTATCAATGACTTGATGCGATGACGAACAGATTCAGAAGAATGCGCATCTCCGCCATCCGCAGATGAAATTGCCGTGGTGAAAAAGTACTTCAACTCGTAAACGCCACGCGGGGTCGCCATAAACTTGCCATTGGTCACCCGTGAAACCGTGCTTTCATGCATGCCGATTGCTTCGGCGATATCGCGCAGGATCAACGGGCGCAAGTGCGACACGCCGTAATTGAAGAATCCATCCTGCTGACGCACGATCTCGCTTGCGACTTTCATGATCGTGGTAGCACGTTGATGCAGTGCCTTTACCAGCCAATTGGCGTTCTGAAGCTTCTCGCTAAGAAAACTTCGTTCCTCGCGATTACGCAGCCCCTGTCCTATCTTTACGGCGTAATCCTCGTTCACCAATACGCGCGGCAATGCATCGCTGTTCAGTTCAAGATGCCAGTTGCCGCTTCCGGCTGCGCGCATCAGAACATCGGGAATGACCGGCGTTGCCGGTTCCCCATCGGCGGTTCGCCCCGGACGCGGATCAAGGGTGCGAATTTCGGAAATCATGTCCGAAAGATCATCGGTATCCACGCCGCATATCCGGCGCAAGCGATCAAATTCACGACGCGCAAGCAAATCCAGATTAGCCAGCAACGCTGCCATCGCTGGATCAAACCGATTAAGCTCACGCAATTGCAGTTCGAGGCATTGGGCAAGGTCGCGGGCGAAGATGCCCACTGGCTCAAATCCCTGCATAACGGCAAGAACGCGCAATACATCGCTCATTTCGCATTCAAGTGCCTCGGCAACCTCTTCAAGCGGCCCGGCGACATAGCCATTTTCATCAAGCATATCGATCAGGTAGCTGCCAATCATGCGTGAAATGGCATCCGCAAACGCGATGTTAAGCTGATCATCAAGTGACTGACGAAGTGTCGCCTTGTCGGCAAGCGTCTGTTCCAGGCCAGGCAGATCTTCGCCGCTGCCTCCACCACCCGTTCCACCGCTATAGGGCGACGAATAATCATGGTTTCCGGCAACCGGGGCACCATCGGGAGTGATTTCACCTTCGCCGTTGTAAAGGGCATCTGGCGCACAATCGAGCGGACCGGAATCGCCGGTGCTCATGGTTTCACTTGACGTCAGGCGGTCGGTGCCAAAACGATCTTCTCGATCAGAAAAATCATCGCTGGTACGGGAATCGATACCCTGATCGCCATTCCCGACTGCCCCGTCACCTGTTTCGGCAAAGGTTTGCCCCGGATCTGCGCGTTCCAGCAGCGGATTTTCCAGCAATTCACTATCGATGAAATTGGAAAGTTCGATGTTGTTAAATTGCAGCAGTTTGATCGCCTGCTGCAACTGAGGCGTCATGACGAGAGACTGAGACTGACGAAGATCAAGCCGCGCCTTCAGGGCCATTATGAACTACCCCTCGTCAATCCGAACCCCCTAGAAACAAGGTGTGTGATCAAAGGCTGAAACGATCACCCAGATAAACCCTTCTGACATCGTCATTTCTGACGATTTCGTCAGGACCACCTTCCATCAAAACCCGACCGTCATGCAAGATATATGCCCGGTCAATGATGTCCAGAGTCTCGCGCACATTGTGGTCGGTAATCAAGACCCCAATGCCGCGATCTTTCAGATGACGTACAAGATCGCGAATATCACCGACCGCAATCGGGTCAATCCCAGCCAGCGGCTCGTCCAGCAGAACGAAGTTCGGATGGGCCGCAAGGGCACGTGCAATCTCGCAACGGCGGCGTTCCCCACCCGACAGGGCAAGGGCAGGAGTGCGGCGCAAATGCTCGATGGCAAATTCCGCCAGAAGATCTTCCAGGTTCTGTTCACGCTTGATCCGGTCATCTTCCACGACCTCCAGAACCGCCATGATGTTCTGTTCGACCGTCATCCCGCGGAAAATCGATGCTTCCTGCGGCAAATAACCGATTCCCATGCGTGCACGCTGATACATCGGCATCATGGTGATATCGCGCCCATCAAGCGAAATATTCCCCCGATCCGGAGAAATCAGACCCGTGATGATATAAAAACTGGTTGTCTTTCCGGCGCCATTTGGTCCCAGAAGGCCGACGGCTTCGCCGCGTTGTACCGACATCGACACGTCTTTAAGCACCGGTCGCTTCTTGAAGCTCTTGCCAAGATTGTGCGCAACCAGCCCCTTGTTGGCTGTCACCAGCCGAGGGCCCGTACCGGAGGATGCATTGCTGCCACTACCGGTCTTTGGTGCATGTGTGTTGTCGGATTTTCCGCTTTTGCGCGACCAGAACAAATTCCCGACCCTTCGTCAGTTGCCATTCCCGGATTGGCCCGGGCTGTTTTCGTCGTCTTTTTCCGGCACAAGCAAACCGCGAACGCGGCTTTTGCCATCGCCATTTCCGTTGGCGGTCAATCGGCTGACACCTGTATTCAGGTCGACAACAGCGCGATCCCCATTCAGCTGGTTCTCGCCGCGCGTGATCTTAACCGATCCGACAAGGGTTGCGATACCCGTTTTCGCATCATAAACGCCTTGATTGCCAACCACAAAATCGGTTGACGTTCGGATGGTAACATTTCCATCACCGTCAATGCGGCTCAGTTCGTTTTCGCCATTCTTGCCTGCTTCGAACCGTGCCGTCAGAACATCACCGCGAAGGGTACGATCATCGGCAACGGCAACCGCATTACCACGTGCAACCGCCATACGTTCGGTTTCCCAGTATTCAAGGCTTTCTTCAGCGGTCAGGGTTTCATTGGGTGTTTTGTATCGCAGATCTTTACCCGTCAAAACGACAACGGCATCGTCAATGTCATAGATCGCCTGATCACCGGTTGCGACATCGGTTTCTGAAGACAGTTTTACGTTGCCCGTGGCAATGATACGGTAAATCTCGCTTTGACCGTCACGATCCCGATAAAGGGCACGCAGTTCATCTGCGTCCACACGGGAATTGCCGCGTTTAGCCACAGCATTCCCTCGCGCAATCAGGACCTGCTCGTTACGACGCCATTCAATGCCGTTATCGGATTCGACCTCAAGCCCCCCGCTTCCACTTTGGGCAAGACCAAGTGGATCGGCATATGCCGCCACTGAGGGAACCATCAGCGCGCCCCCAAAAACTGTCGCCATCAAAAAACGGCGCACCGCAAAACGCGCAACTGCGATCATGATTTACCTTTCAAAGCACTATCGAAAATCACCAGACGAGCATTCCCCAAAAAGCGGATCACGGCACCCTTGTCCTCAAGCTCAAACCCGGTGTCAGATTTGATCGTCCCGAACGGTCCCTGTCCATCGACAGGTTCATTGCCTTTGGCACTGCCGCTATTCAATGCGATCTCGGCCTGCTCGGTATGAATTTCAAACCCCTGATCGTGATACATATTCACGGTCCCGACCAGATCAAGCAATTCATCGGACTCGGTATAAAAACCTTCATCCGCCGTAAGTGCAATCCACGAACCATCTTCAAGCGTTATATCAGCCTGTGGTGCATCAAGATGCACATGTGCCAGCCGCTCGCCGTTTTCCGGCTGCTCAACCGCGTCGTTGGCTGTGACAGTGAAGGGTTGCTTATTCCCATCCACGCCAAAAAAGCGCGGATTGCTCATGGTAACATTTTCCATCAAATCATCGGGTGTGGTCGAAAAGCCAAGTCGAAAACCGCTTTCCTGAACCTTCTCGATTTGTGGCCACAGCACAACAAGAGCAACAAGCGATGCCGCAATCAACGGCAGCACAATTTTCAGCATGTTAACGATCGAACGGCGAAACGGATTGATCCGCACGTCCCGCCGCCCGGACGGAAGACGATCGTTCATGCGCGCATTACGCGCGGCCCTCTCGATCTCGGCCTTCCGTTCTTCGCTCATGGATTACGCAACCCCCAAACGCAGAAGGTCATGAATATGCACAAGGCCAACCGGCTTGCCTTCATCATCAACGACAAACAAGGCCGTGATGCTGCGATCATTCATAATCGCAAGTGCCTCGACAGCCAGAACATCGGATTTGGTCGCCTTGGGATTGCGTGTCATCACATCACCGACCCGCATTGCCACCAGATTGTCTGCCATATGCCTGCGTAGATCACCATCCGTTACGATGCCGCTCATCAAGCCTGTATCGTCGAGCACACCGACACAGCCAAATGACTTGCCGGTCATGATGACCAATGCCTCGGACATCAGCGCATTTTCCCCAATCAGTGGAATATCCGCAACGTCATGCATAACGTCACTAACACGCAGCAATCGCTGCCCCAGTTTACCACCAGGGTGGAATGTGCGGAAATCATCGGCGCTGAAGCCACGACGCTCCATCAATGTCACAGCAAGCGCATCGGCAAAAGCCAGCATCGCTGTGGTCGACGTCGTCGGTGCCTGCTTGTTCGGGCAGGCTTCCGGGCTATTGGGCAGAATCAGCGGGTAATCACATTGAGCTGCCAGCGAACTTTCCGGACGCCGGGTCATACCGATCAACGGCACGTTAAAGCGGCGCGTATACGCGATGATATCTGACAGTTCTGGTGTTTCGCCTGAATTCGACAGGGCCAAGACGGCATCATTTTTGCCAATCATCCCCAAATCGCCATGGCTGGCTTCAGCCGGATGCACAAAGAAGGATGGCGTTCCTGTCGACGCAAAAGTTGCTGCGATCTTTTTGGCAATATGACCACTTTTACCCATGCCGGTTACGACAAGGCGGCCCGCAAGGCTCTCGATCAGATCGATTGCCTTGCAAAAATCGCCGTTTAAGGATTTTGCAAGATCACTGAGTGCATCGGCTTCAATTGCCAGAACTCGGCGGGCGACTTCAAGGTCTTTCTCCGATGCCGGTTCAGGCGTGTTTTGCGGTTTCGGGGTCACTGTCATCAGTTTCTTTATGCGTTTCCCGGCGGAACTAACTACGGGGAAAGATGGGCGGGATCATCTGCACTGGCAAGCGACAAAAGCAACGATCAGGTAATGATGTCGCAGGGATCATTCCTTTACGCCAAAGGCCGTTGACGCAGAATTAACAATGCAGGCTCACCAGAAAAAATTTCAACACACCAAAAAGGCAAATCAGTGGGCAAAAATGTCTGTCTCTTCCCAACCAGCAAGATCAAGTGTCGCCCGTGTCGGCAGGAAGTCAAAACAGGCCTGCGCCAGTTCCGTTCTTCCTTCGCGCGCCAAACGACGATCAAGCTCTTCCTTGGCCTTGTGCAGATACAGCACATCGGATGCGGCATATGCGATCTGTTCATCTGACAGATCAGAAGAACCCCAGTCAGAGCTCTGCTGTTGCTTGTCGAGGTTGATTCCAACCAGTTCCCTTACAAGGTCTTTTAAACCATGGCGGTCGGTGTAGGTGCGCACGAGTTTGGATGCAATCTTGGTGCAATAGACTGGTGCACACCGCACACCAAGATACTTGTCCATCACAGCAATATCGAACCGCCCAAAGTGAAACAGCTTCAAAACCGACGGATCGGACAAAAGCTTTTTAAGGTTGGGCGCTTCGTAGCTTTCTAAGTCAAACTTCACCAGATGAGCATCGCCATCACCCGCCGAAAGCTGGACCACACAAAGACGATCACGATGCGGATTAAGGCCCATGGTTTCACTGTCAATGGCAACGGTTTTGCCAAGATCAAGCCCGTCGGGCAAGTCTCCATGATGAAGGAAATTGGTCATCGCAATTCTCCAGAATGCTGGTTTGACGCTGTCTTAACACAGCATTACCAACGTCGCGATGCAAAAAGCCCTATATCCGAACGGAAAATAGGGCTTTTCAATCAAACAACTTTGGATGCCGGAAACCGGAGCGCAGCAACCGCACTTGCAATGGAGGTCCAAGCCAGTATAGCAGGCCAGTTAGAGAAAAGGCTTTGTGTAACTGAAAAAGGAAACAGGGACATAACCAGAACGCCAAGATACAAGCCACCCAACAAGCGGCTTTCGCGCGGGCCAAATAGGGTTTTAAGCCCCATAAAATACAGAAGGCCGATAAAAACAGTAAACGGAATTGTCCCGATCATCCCCGTATCAGACAACCATTCAACATAGAAATTATGAGGATGGGGATGGCAAGGAACGTTAGTCAACCCCGCTGCAGTGTAATCTTTACAAACGAGCGGATAATTTCCCATACCGCTACCCGTCAACGGATTCTCGGCAAAGAACCGAATCCCCAGAAAAACAAGCTGACCATATATTGAGTCGCTGTAATCCGAGACGACGCTCGCCAATGCTTCAACTCGCCCCCAAATCCGATCACTTGTGATAAGTAAAAGGATCAAGGCAATTGCTCCAACAAACGCCAACCCCAAAGAAACTTTGCGTGCTGCGCCACCAATAAGAAACAAGCTAAAAAGCGTTGTCATAATTGCCAACAAAGTCAGTACGCTTGCGGCACGCTCGCCGCTAAGAAACACAACGACCAGAAGCAATGGTGACAAGACGCATCCAATAATGAAGAGTTTCCTGGAAACCCCGTGAGCATAGAGCATCACAGCCATAGTCAACGCAGCAAATCCAAGCTTAGAAAGATACATGCCAATATTCGGCCGATCTAACGGGCCGGTAAGACGGCCACTCATAGCCTGACCGGTCAGAAGCGAGAAACCCGTGAAAAACTGATAAAGCGCATCACAAGCGGCAGTTCCAAGCGCAAATAAAAGGCCCGTGACAAACCATTTGATCGTACGCGCATCGGTTAGAATCCAACGGGTCACCGCAGCATAAAAGACAACAAATCTCAGCCAACTTAGCGAGCGCTCAAAACTCTTACCTATATGTTCGGCAAAAGGTGAGATAACCAAATTCATCAGGACAAATATGATCAAAAGGATAAGAATATCCTTCTCACGGGTCCAAGACCATTTTTTTTCCAACAATGATCGCGCTAAGAAAATCAGAGCGATCAAGACAACCGAGATATCTGCAGCTGCCCTTGTAAATAATAGAAAGATAGGAATACAAAACAGCAAAAAACTAGCGACAACATGCATTTTTTTATCAAGCGAATTCATTTGTTTAATAACTCACTTCTCTTCAACACGACGAATATTCGGCAATTCGTAGAAAATATTCCTATAATACATCAGAGATTCTGGAGCTGGATCAACGAAGCCGATTTTCCCCATCACATAGCGTGTCAAAACCGGAATAGCAGCGAAAGGAGCATCATCCTTGCGCGCTTTTTTGACTGCAGAAATGCATTTCTGATAAATCCTTATACGTAAATCCGAAGACAACTCAGAATGTGCCTGCAAAAAGTTCAGATAAACTAGAAAACGATCATGATTCAGTTGCAAAGTATTTTGTGAAATATGGCTTCCCATATCGGGAACCATTGTCACAGTCATATCGGCATCAACAATACGTCGAGCTTTCGACGCCAGTCGCAGTGCCAGTGACTCATCCTGAACAAAAACAGTTTCATCACATCCTTCAGCCCTTTGAAACAATTCCTGCGTCACCAGCCAAGTCATACGCACCATGCCGCGCCCTAATATCCGATCAAGTGGATCATTGTGGATTGTAAAGCTGAAATTCTCACCAATCGGCTCGGCAATAACATCTTCAATCGGTGCGTTAGTCTTCCGCCCCCGTCCGTGCACCATATCGGCACCCTGCTGTTTCGCGAGTGACAGCATAGTTTTAAGCGCGTCCGGTGCAAGAATCTCGTCGCAATCAAATAGCGCGAGATATTTGCCCTTTGCTTCCGCCGCCCCCTGATTAAGTCGAATGGATGGTCCTGCATTGACTTCGTTGTTAATCACACGAACAAAGTCATGCGATCCGGCATATTCGTTCAGTATTTCCAACGAATTGTCAGTCGATACGTCGTCAATAAAAATAACTTCAAAGGAAACATCACCGGTTTGAGCCAACAGGGACTCGAAAAAATAAGGAAGCACAGAAGCCTTGTTATAAACCGGTAGAACGAAACTAACGTCAGGTCGCATCATATCCAAGGCTCTTTTTTGAAGTGGTTTTCGCTTGTAACCAGTAATCCCCGTTACAGAAAGACAAAAGCTGCGAAATTCATCCTACAACGACAATACCCCAGCACATCGTCCATGTGCTGGGGTATGGTGCCCAGGAGAAGACTCGAACTTCCACGACCTTGCGGCCACTGGCACCTGAAGCCAGCGCGTCTACCAATTCCGCCACCTGGGCATAGGGGCTTGTGGTATTTGCCCGACGGAACCCGCCGGAACGGGGCGCAATATACGCTGCCAAACTTCAGTGTCAACAACCTTTTTGAGGGTTTTGCAAAACGCGTCTTTGAAAATCGCCCACCGTCGCAAGACATAAGGAAAATCTTGATTTTCCCGCTCATCCGCGATCACGCCGAATGGTCGAACAAGTATCTGAGAACCCCGTTCAAACGGTTCCGCCCCTGATCGGTCGTGCGCAATCCGGCCTGATCGCAAATCAGATCGCCCGACGCAATCAGGGTTTCAAGACGTTCTGAATCCAATGCCTCGCGCGGGGTTTTGCCAATAATCCGCTCGAAGCGTCCCACCGGAATGGGTTCATTCAGGCGCAGCCCCATCATCACCATTTCAATAAGGCGTTCATCCGCAACCAAAGCGGTTTCTTCCTGCGTGCCGTGTCCCTGCTTTTCCACACGATCAAGCCAGATTTCCGGCGCACGATGACGGCGCACCGCCATTGGTTTAGTGCTACCATCTGGCTGAATGACGGCTTCGCGGCCATGTGCACCCGGACCAATGCCGAGATAATCGCCATAGCGCCAGTATACGAGGTTATGGCGGCTTTCCTGCCCGGGTCGGGCATGGTTGGAAACCTCGTAACAACCATAACCGGCGGCTTTGGTTTCTTCCTGGGTGATTTCATAAAGATCGGTCGCAAGGTCTTCATCGGGTACAACGAGATCACCGCGCTGATGCAAGGTATGGAACTGCGTTCCCGGTTCGATCGTCAACTGATAAAGCGAAATATGACCGCGCGCGATCTCAAGTGCTTCGCGCAGCTCATGACGCCAGGCTCTCGGATCATGTTCGGGCCGGGCATAAATCAGATCGAACGAAAACCGGTCAAACACATTCGCCGCAACATCAAGAGCACGCATGGCTTCAGCCGCATTGTGCACACGCCCCAGAAATTTAAGATCGCGGTCATTGAGCGCCTGAATGCCAATTGAGACCCGGTTGATGCCATTGGAAGCAAAAGACGAGAACCGATTGATTTCAACCGTACCCGGATTGGCTTCAAGCGTGATTTCGATGTCATCGGTTACCGGCCAGAAGGTTTTGATATCGGCGATCAGGGCCCCTGCGGTTTCCGGATCCATCAGCGACGGTGTCCCACCACCAAAGAATACCGATCCGACCGTGCGGCCGGGATGACGCGCAGCACCTGCGGCAAGTTCCGCACGCAATGCCGCCCTCCAGCGCGCATGATCAACCTTGTCAGCAACATGACTATTGAAATCGCAATAGGGACATTTCGACAGGCAAAACGGCCAATGGATATAGATGCCAAACGGGACAGCTTCTGCGGTTGCTAGGGACACGCGGTTCTCGATCTTCGACTGCGGGAAAGACGGATAAAGTAACACGCACCACCGATAGTTACATCAGCGATGCGTGCATAGGTTCGATGCAGGCAGTTGGCCGCCTAAAATCCTTAATCGAAGCAAGCCTTGACCAGCTGGCGAAACGCATCCGCGCGATGGCTCATTGCATGTTTCTGTGCCGGGTCCATTTCCCCAAAGGTCTGCTCATAACCTTTTGGCTGGAAAATCGGATCATAGCCAAAACCGTGACGGCCACGTTTGGGCCAAACGATTTCACCTTCAACACGACCTTCAAAATTCTCCACATGACCGTCTGGCCAAGCCAGAGACAAGGCGCAGATAAAGGCCGCCCGGCGGTCAGGATGGTTCCCGATCCCGTTCTGGACCTTTTCCATCGCCATATCAAAATCCTTGTCCGGCCCGGCCCAGCGCGCTGAATAAATGCCCGGCGCCCCATCAAGGGCGGAAACCGCCATGCCGCTATCATCAGACAGGGCTGGCAGATTGGCGGCCTTTGTTGCCGCCAACGACTTCAACTGTGCATTGCCAATAAAACTGTTTTCGGTTTCTTCGGGTTCGGGAAGATTCAAATCGCCTGCTGAAACCACTTCGATCCCGAACGGATCAAGCAGTTCGGCAATCTCCTTGATCTTGCCTTTGTTGTGGCTGGCAATAACGAGTTTTTTTTCCGTAAAGCGACGGGCCATGATGCTGCCTAGAGATATTCGGGTCGTTAAGACGAAGACGGTTGAAAACCACAAAAACAATATCGGGCGAACCATATCCAGGCTCGCCCGAATAAATTCTTAGATGCCAATCGCTGCTCGCTGTTTGGCAAACAGTTCCTTGCAGCCTTTTTCCGCCAGTTCAAACATCTTGTCATAAGCAGAACGATCAAACGGCACATCTTCCGCGGTCGCCTGAACCTCAACAATGCCGCCACTGCCCGCCAGAACAAAGTTCGCATCCGCACCCGCATTGCTGTCTTCGGCATAATCAAGATCAAGAACCGCTTCACCCTGATAAATACCGCACGAAATTGCGGCAACCGGCTGAGTCAACGGGATTTCCTTGATCAGGCCAAGACGGCGTACGCCCTGAAACGCCAGATGGGCGGCAACATAGGCACCCGTGATTGATGCGGTGCGTGTTCCGCCATCAGCCTGGATAACGTCGCAATCAAGGCGCATCTGCATTTCACCCATGCCCTTAAGGTCAGCGACCGCACGGATCGAACGCCCGATCAGGCGCTGGATTTCCTGGGTCCGACCCGACTGGCCACCGCGTGCGGCCTCGCGCTGCATGCGGCTGTCGGTTGCACGCGGCAGCATGCCATATTCTGCAGTGATCCAACCCTTGCCGGAATTACGCATCCAGCCTGGCACCTTGTCCTCGACCGTCGCGGTACAAATCACATGGGTATCGCCAAATTTAATCAGGCAGGAGCCCTCTGCATATTTGGAAACACCTGTCTCAATGGAAACGTCGCGAAGCTGATCGAAATTACGGCCGGATGGACGCATGGGGTCTGAACCTCTTTGTTCTGGGTCGGATCAACCTGCATGGCTGATCAACGATGGCTGAAATTGCGGCCAAAGCTACTGAGCATCGTATCAAAGGTCCAGCAGTTTCCCCGAAAATAACGGCAAAATCCCAGCAACACTATGCCTCAGATCCACGCGCAAAAACCATAAATGGCACTCGATTCGCGACGAATTCAAAGATTTGGCAGGACTAACTTCCTGATTGATACCATCGTTTGCCCGTCCTCCGGCTATCACCAATCTGCCAGCTTCATTGACGCCTGCCCGCCACCTCACTAAATTCCACGCAACACATTTGGTTTTGACAGGTTTAACATGGCGCTGTTTGACGACACATTGCTGGGCGACATGAACGCGCGATCCCGCGAAGTCTTTCGCCAGATCGTAGATGCCTATGTCGAAACCGGCGAACCGATCGGATCACGATCCATCGCGCGCCGCATGTCAGAAAACCTCTCGGCGGCGACCATCCGCAATGTCATGTCCGATCTTGAGGAAATGGGGCTTCTGGTTGCCCCCCATATTTCGGCCGGTCGATTGCCAAGCGAGAAAGGCCTGCGTCTTTTCGTCAATGCGCTGATGGAAGTCGGTGATCTACCAAATGCCGAGCGCGATCAATTGACTAAAAATTGCGAGCAGGCCGGATATTCCCTTGATCAGATGCTGGGCGAGGCCACAAGTATGCTTTCGGGGCTGTCACGCTGTGCAGGGCTTGTGGTTGCACCGAAAACCGATGGCATCCGTTTAAAACAGATTGAATTTGTTGCGCTTTCGCCGGGCAAGGTCCTTGCGGTTCTGGTTTCGCAGACCGGTAATGTTGAAAATCGTATCCTTGATGTTCCGCCCGATTTGCCGACCTCGGCATTGACAGAAGCATCGAACTATCTAAATACCCGGTTGGCCGGAAAGACACTTGATGACGCCCGGCAATTGATGAGTTTGGAACGCGACCGCATCAAACAGGAACTCGACGAATTGTCGGCTGGACTGATTGATGCCGGACTTGCGACATGGGCCGGCGGGGTCAAGGGTTCGTCCCTGATCGTAAAGGGCCAGTCGCAATTGCTTGAAAATATCGACACGATCGAACAGCTCGAAACCGTAAGAAGGCTGTTCAACGTGCTCGAAGCACGCGATCAGATGATTGAATTGCTTGATGTCACCACGATTGCCCAAGGTGTGCAGATTTTCATCGGGTCCGAGAACAAATTGTTCGGCGGATCGGGGCTTTCGATGGTGATTTCGCCCTATCAGAATGCCGAAGGCAGCATTGTGGGCGCAATCGGGGTTGTCGGGCCGACCCGGATCAATTATGCCCGGATCATTCCGCTGGTCGATTACACCGCCAAGCTGGTCGGGCGACTGATTGGATAAACGTTGGCGCTGCGTGTCAGGCCACACAAATTGAAGGTACAGGTTAGCCATGTCGGAAACCGCAAAGAACAACCAGGACGATCTGCATGATGCCGCGTCGGCAGAAGAAACTGCCGCAGAGGATGTCGTCTCAGAAGCAACCGAAGCCGAAGGTGGCGAAGCCACCACAGATCCGGTTGCAGCACTTGAAGCAGAAGTTGCTGAGTTGAAAGACCGCCTATTGCGCGCCGCCGCCGAGGTGGAAAACACGCGCCGTCGCGCGAAGAAAGACGTCGAGGACGCCGGGAACTATGCGATTACCAAATTTGCCCGCGAACTGCTTGATGTAGGTGACAACCTCCGCCGCGCCCTTGAGGCTGCTGGCGACACGTCCAATGCCGACCCGACGATGAAAAAGCTGGTTGAAGGCGTTGAAATGACCGAACAGACGCTTCTTAAGGCACTGGAAAAGAACGGCGTTGAAAAGCTTGAACCGCTTGGGGAAAAACTTGACCCCAATCATCATCAAGCCGTGTTTGAAATGCCAAATCCTGCTTATCCAGACGGCCATGTCGCCCAGGTAATGCAGGCCGGTTACGTGCTCAAAGGTCGCCTTTTGCGCCCGGCAATGGTCGGGGTCACCAAAAACCCCGCCGGTCAGGAAGCCGCAAAAAACGACGAACCTGGCAGCAATGTTGACACCTCTGCCTGATAGCGCTGGCTGATTGCCGGTCGGGAATCCGCAAACCGGTTTTGAAAGATCAAATATTTAAACGGCCCTGCCATTTTCACGGCGGGCCGTTTTATTTTGTCCATTTCGGGTCTAATCTGGCCTGCTTGCAACAATGACATCGGAACACGCCATGCCGCTTCGTCCTGACATTATCAATATTCTGCGCGATGAAGCCGCAACGATTGTTATCTTGACCGGGGCCGGTATTTCGAAGGAAAGCGGCCTGCATACCTTCCGCGACCCCGATGGGATCTGGGCAAAATATGACATTTCCGAAGTCGCAACGCCTGAGGCATTCATCAACAATCCCGATCTTGTACATCACTTTTACAATGACAGACGCGCAGGGCTGCTTGACCCTGCAATACAGCCAAACAAGGCGCATATTGCCCTTGCCCGGCTCGAAACCAAGTGGCCAAGCGACGTTCTGCTGGTAACCCAGAATATCGACGATCTCCATGACCGCGCCGGATCAAAAAACCTTATCCATATGCATGGCGAATTGCTGAAAATCCGCTGCAATCATTGCGGGCTTCTGACGGTCTGGTCTGCCCCACTGGGACGAGACACTCCCTGTACCTCCTGCACCAAAACCGGCGGCCTACGCCCACACGTTGTCTGGTTCGGGGAAATGCCGCTTGAAATGGAACGCATTTATGCTGCTCTTGCCAAATGTGGCCTATTCATTTCAATCGGCACATCAGGGAACGTTTATCCGGCTGCCGGGTTCGTCCAAATCGCCAGTAAAGAATCTGGTGCAGAAACGGTCGAGATCAACCTGGAACCAGGTTCCGGGGCGTCCTTGTTTGATCACAGTTCATATGGCCGGGCGACTGAATTGGTTCCGGCACTGGTCGACAGCCTATTGATGGATCAAGTCTGACAACTATTAACTATCGCACAGCGCCTTGAAGTTGCGTTCGCCTTCGGGGCTGAAAATCACCACACGCGACTCCTTACTTCGCTGTGCCCAGCCCAGATCATAAAACCGGTCCAGTAACGCAGCACCAAACGACCCTGCCAAATGAGATTGTCGGGCGCTCCAATCCAGGCATTCCCGGCAAAGCGGCCTGCGGCTGGTACGCAGTTCATTCAGATTAATCCCGAACGCCTCGGCGAAATCTGCACCGGCATCTGTCAAAGCCACGCCATTATGATCTGTCGAAATCAGTTTGCGGGCCTCAAGCCCCGAAAACAGGGCAACCCCCATTTCTCCGGCCAAATGATCATAGCAAACACGTGCCTTGCGCAATGCCGGGTCCTTCGGCCCGGTTCGGACCCGATTATGTCCGACCCGACTGGCAATCCCCATCAGGACTTCCAATGCCTCGACAATATCGGGGCCCGAAAGCGTAAAATAACGATGCCGCCCCTGCTTTCGCGGGATGACGATCTGACCAGCCTCCAGCTTTGCCAGATGTGAACTCGCCGTTTGCGGCGTCACACCAGCCTCCTGTGCCAGCTCTGCAGCGGTCAGCGCGCGGCCACTCATCAGAGCGGTCAGCATGTTTGCGCGAGCCGGATCGCCAAGCAATGTAGCCACGCGGGCAATATCGGGTCCTTCTTTCATAGTTCGATGTTAATCGAAGCATTGGTCGCCAGCAATCGGTTATTTGTTCAGAATTGCCCCTGCCCCGGAGATCCGAATGACATCGTCCAAAATATCGCTACCCCTTGAAATCGGTTTGCTGGCTGTGCTCGCCCTGCTTTGGGGGTCGTCGTATCTGTTCATCAAAATCGCGCTGACCGATATCCCACCAATTACCCTGATCGCAATCAGGGTTGGCATCGCATCGCTGTTTCTTCTCGTCGTCATGTGCTGCCGTAGCGAACGTTTTCCGCGCGATGGCAAGGTTATCGGCACATTGCTGATCCAGTCGGTTTTCAACAGCCTCGGCGCATGGACAATACTTGCTTGGGGACAGCAACATGTCGAAAGCGGCCTTGCCAGTGTGCTTAATTCAACATCACCGGTTTTTGTTTTCCTGATCACGACCCTTCTGACACGGCATGAACGGGTTGACCGGTTTCGTCTTGCCGGAGCGTGCCTTGGCGTTGCTGGTGTGGTTCTGATTGTCGGCCCTGGTGTGATTATCGGACTAGGGCAGCATGTTGGCGGGCAGCTTGCCGTTCTGGCCGGAGCGATCCTCTATGCCGGAGCAGCAATCTATGGCAAGCGCTTCAACGCCCTGCCCGCAACCGTTAGCGCCGCCGCAACCATGATCTGGGCCAGCATCTTTCTGATCCCGGCCAGTCTGGTGCTGGATCGACCCTGGAACTTGACACCGTCAACGTCCGCCATTCTTGCAACGCTTGCCCTGTCGGTTTTTTGCACGGCAATCGCTTTGCTGATCTATTTCAGGCTGTTACGCACGCTTGGCTCAATGGGTGTTGCCAGTCAAAGCTACCTGCGTGCCGGGATCGGCGTCGTGCTTGGCAGCCTGTTACTTGGCGAAACCATAAGTTCCCCGGTTCTTGCTGGAATCCTCTGCACGCTTGTCGGCGTCGCAATCATCAATCTGCCGCGCGCATTCTGGCGACAGTCACCCTTTCCTAAATCATAAAATGGTCTCCCAATAAGGATATAAAGCCAATGATCACGTGTTTCATCCGCTATGAAATCGACCCTTATAAGAAGAATGCTTTTGTGGAATATGCGCGTAACTGGGGCGAGGCAATTCCACGATGCGGTGCTGATCTGGTCGGCTATTTCGCGCCTCATGAAGGAACAATATCGACCGCTTACGCAGTTTATCATTTGCCGGATCTGGCAGCATATGAAGCCTATCGCGCCCGCCTGTCACAAGACCCACTGGGGCGTGAAAACTATCAGTTCGCCCAACGTGAAAAATTCATCCTGCGCGAAGAACGCCAGTTTTTCAAAATCGCCTCTACCCCGCATGCGGAACTGGTCAAGCCATGATTGCCGTCATTTTCGAAGTCCTGCCTCACCCGCAACATCGTAACGAATATTTCTCGATCGCAAAGGACCTCCGGCCGGTACTTGAAACAATCGACGGCTTCATTTCCATCGAACGGTTCGAAAGCCTTAACGAGCCGGGCAAAGTTCTGTCTCTTTCTTTCTGGCGCGATGAAAAAGCCGTCATGGCATGGCGCAATGTCGGTGAACACCGCATTGCACAGAACAAAGGTCGTAACCGGATTTTCGACGATTATCGTCTGCGGGTCGCCCATGTCATGCGTGATTATGGAATGCATGAACGGGCCGAAACACCCGATGATTCCCGCAAGCAACACGACGACAGTTCATAACGGATAAACAGGTTTTCCGAAGAAAGGCTAAACTTTCGCCGTTGCAGCCTTGCGATTTCCATCGCTTTCATCATCTTCGGCGGGCACAACCGAAACCGGTTTTGCCCCGCCTCTGTAATCCAGCAAGGCAACCGCCAGCACGACAATCGCCGCCCCGACAAAAATCACCGGCACCGGAAGCATGTCAAAGAAGATCAGATCCATTGCTACAGAAAACGGCAAGGCCGTATAGGCTGCTGGCGAAATGACACTGGCATCCGCAACCCGAACAGCCCGCAGAACCATGTAGTTGGTCAGCATGGCAAAGAAACCTGCACCCGCAGAATAAAGCCAGTCAGAGAAGGCCGCCGGTTGCCACATGATGACGGCAACCGGCACCCAGATCACAATGGCGACAATCTGGGGCCAGAACAGCATGGAGAAATTCGTCTCGGTCCGGGTCAGAACCTTGGCATAAAGCGTTTGTGCGGAAAAACAGAACGCCCCGATCAGGGCTGCGGCAACCCCCAATGGAACGCCAAATCCGTCCATTTTGGGAACGCACATTACCCAAACGCCAACAAGTCCAAGAAGGGTTGCGATCACTTTACGTGCCGTCAACTGCTCGCCAAGAATCACAACGGCAAGCATCACGGTCAGCAAGGCCTCGATGAACAGATAGGCATTTACCTCGGCAATACTCATCTGGCGAAGGGCAAAGAACACAAAAAACAGCGATCCGTACCAAAGAACGCCGCGCGCCAGATGCGCATAAGGTCGCTTGGTCCGGATCGACCTGGTGCCAATAAACATCAGGATGATCACGAACACAGCCACCGTCGTCACTGCACGCATCGCGAGAATTTGTGCCGTCGACACATCATGGGATACCAGCTTGGCACAGACATCGACAAAAACGCCCGATGCCATCGCCGCCGTCATCCACAAAACGCCGCGAAAATTGCCGCTGAGGCGCAAAAGCGTCCCGGTCATCACCTGATCATGATCTCTGGAATTAAAGTGGGTTTCCGACAGCGGGGAGACTGCTGCGGGGTGGCGCAAGGAGACTATCTATCGATCAGCCGGAAACCCTTTTCATTCAGCAGTGTGCCCGCAAAAATTGAAAAATGCGAATGAGGAGTTTTCAGCCATTGATGAGAATTTTTTGCCCCAAACCACATTCAGGCCTGTTACACAGGAATAAACTCTAAAACCCTGTCCCACGGAAATGTTCGATGCGCCGCAAACTGCCCCCCTTACGCGCGCTTGTCGCTTTTGAAGCCACCGCCCGCCATCAAAGTGTGAAGGCGGCGGCTGAAGAATTGCATGTCACCCAAAGTGCGATCAGCCATCAATTGCGTCAGCTTGAAGAATGTCTTGGCGTTGTCCTGTTTGTTCGCAAGGGACGCGGGCTCAGCCTGACCAAATCGGCAACCCGTCTGCTCCCGCGCCTGACAGAAGCCCTTGATGGCATTGCCGATATCACCGGCGAAGTCGGGCCCGACAAGGGCAAGGCGATCCGTATAGGCGCATTGGCAACCCCTGCCTTGACCGTTCTGTTAAACGAGCTTGGTGACCTGCAGGCCCGTATGCCTGCCGATATTCCCGTTCAGTTTCGCAAGATCGAATTTGATGATGATCTTGATCCACTTGAAATCGACATCGCCCTTCAGATCGCACCAAAAGATTTGCCGGGGCTTGATGGCTGGATCACCGAACTTCTGACTCCCGAAATTTACAATGCTTTTGCTGCGCCTGAATGGCTCGAAAAGCGCGGACTTGATCCCTGCAATATCGATGTCGGTTCACTTGGATCGCGCGATATCCTGCTGATCGACAGCGACAGCGAACAATTTTCGCAGATTGCCAACTGGTTTGATCGCGCCACCTTTTCACTCGATGATTGCTGGACCTTCAGCCATCATATCTGGGCACTCGAAGCAGCCCGTGCTGGACAAGGCATTGTTGCCAGCACCGATGTGATCGCCCGCAACTTTGTGGAACGCGGGGAACTGGTCTTGCTTAATTTCCCCGATTTCGTATCGCACTGGTGGTATCGCCTGCTGATCCGCCCTGCCCGTGAAAAAGACCCGGCCGTCATCGCCGCCGCCAACTGGATCCGCGAACTGATCAATCCACATACGGCGTCGCTGAAAGGCAAAATGCTTAAAAAATGATCTGCCAGACAGAATTCACCTAATCTGTATTTCTAATACGACCAAATCATTGGCTGGATATTGAACAGAACGGAAGCTATGGAAAAAATACTGGTAACAGGCGGCGCCGGATATATCGGATCTCATATATGCCTGAAATTGCAAGAAAGTGGCTATCTGCCGGTGGTTCTTGACAATTTGTCGAACGGTCACCGTGATGCTATTTCTGGTGATATCCCATTTGTTCATGCAGATATTCGTAATCGCACCGCTCTTGACGATACCTTTAAAAAATTCCAACCAACTGCCGTCATTCATATGGCTGCCCTGATTGAGGCAGGTCTTTCGATGCAGGAACCAGCCAGCTTTTACGAGGTGAATACGACCGGCTCATTTAATCTGCTTGAAGCGATGCGTCATCATGAGTGTCGGCAGATCGTTTTCTCATCAACTGCCGCCATATACGGTAACACCAATCTCGACATGCTTGACGAGACTTTACCGGCTCAGCCTGAAAATCCCTACGGCCGCTCAAAGGCGATGGTTGAAACAATGATCGCTGACTATTGCGCGTTATATGGTTTTCGTTCCATTGCTCTGCGTTATTTTAATGCCGCGGGTGCGGACCCTTCAAGGCGAACCGGTGAAAGACATGATCCGGAAACTCACCTCATTCCGCTTGCGCTATTGGCGGCGGCCGGGCGAAGAGACGGTTTAAAAATATTCGGCAATGACTATGACACGCCGGATGGAACCTGCATTCGCGACTACGTTCACGTTGATGACTTGGCAACGGCCCACGTCAAGGCACTTGAGCATATAACAGGCAAAACAAAACCATTTTTTGATTGCGTCAATATTGGGACGGGCAAAGGCTGTTCTGTACGTGAAATATTGATGCTTTGCAGAGAAGTTACGGGTATCGAGTTCCCGATATCTGACGCGGCACGCCGCCCGGGCGACCCCGTAAAACTGATTGCCAATCCGGCGAAAGCGAATTCACTATTAAACTGGAAGCCGAAATATACAGACCCACGTGAAACGATTGCTCATGCTTGGGCCTATTATTGTTCTAACCCTCGAAAGTCTGAATGAACACAAATTGGTAACCTGTTCATGTGATATACGATTTTAATATCTAGAACTTTTTTGTAATTGACGAGACGGAGCGGAAATCGGCTCCATGCATTATGGACCAGAGGGGATACTGGTTGAATGCGTTCTGTAATTGGGGGGAAATTACGTGCATAAGGTTTCTGTGATCGTTTCGACCTATAATTGGCCCGAAGCGCTTGAGATGGTCTTGCAGTCGTTAATCGACCAGAAAGACAGGAACTTCGAGGTGATCGTCGCAGATGACGGGTCCGGCCCGGAGACGGCAAATACCATTATCCGCATGCAGAAAAAATCACCCGTGCCGATCAAACATTTCTGGCAAGAAGATATGGGCTATCGCCTGTCACGTGTCCGCAATGGTGCAATCAAAATCGCAGAGGGCGATATTGTTGTTTTCACCGATGGTGACTGTTGTCTTCTTCCTGATTTTGTCTCAAACCACCGAAAAGTTGCCGAACCAGGCTGCTTCGTGACCGGCAAGCGCGTTTTTCTTAAACGTCGCTTCACTGAATTCGTTATGAAAAAGCGCTTTTCATTTCACAAATGGCCTCGCATCCTTTTGTTCATGCTGGGTCTGATGGGACAATGCAATCGCCCCTTCCAGTTTGCCCCTCTCCCGCAAAACAAGAAAAGCCTTTGGGCGCATCAGAAATGCTGGAAAAAGGCACAAGGGTGCAATATTGCCGCCTTTCGAAATGACATTCTGGCAATCGGCGGTTTTGACGAAGCCTATGAGGGACATGGTCTCGAAGATTCCGATTTCGTGCTGCGCATGATCCGATCTGGCGTGAAACGCAAAAGCGTCGAATACTGCTCACCCGTTCTGCATCTGTATCACGGACGCTCCATAGGGCAACGTCACGCCAACAAATCAAACAACGGTATGTATTTTAAAGAGCTAGAAGCAGACCCGAGCCGCTTCCAACCGAGACAGAGTGAACTTATTCCAATCGCCGCTTCAGCATAAAATAGTCCAGTTATCTGCGGGGCTTGGAACAACGCCAATTTCAAGATAAAAGGACCACCTGATTTTTGCATCCTCGATAGATTTCGAGTGTTTGTGCGTTGTGATAGCCCCGGCAACGGGGCACAGCCTTATCAAAAAGCGAAAGGGATTTTCCCCAAATGGATCTCAGCAAGATTGCCGTTGGCAAAGATGTTCCCTGGGACGTTAACGTCGTCATCGAAATCCCGCAGGGCGGACCGATCAAGTACGAAGTCGACAAAGACTCTGGTGCTGTCTTCGTTGACCGCTTCCTCCATACCTCGATGTATTATCCGGTAAATTACGGTTTCATCCCCAACACCCTTGGCCTGGATGGTGATCCGGTCGATGCCATGGTCATGTTCCGTGAACCGGTTGTTGCTGGCTCGGTCATTCGCGCCCGTCCGGTCGGTGTTCTGATGATGGAAGACGAGGCCGGGCAGGATGAGAAACTGATCTGCGTGCCGCACGACAAGATCGATCCGTACTATACCGATATCAAATCCCACGAAGATCTTCCGCAGATTCTGCGCGATCAGATCCAGCATTTCTTCGAGCGTTACAAAGACCTCGAAAAAGGCAAATGGGTAAAAGTCACCGGTTGGGGAGGCGCTGAGAAAGCCGCTAAACTGATCGAAGAAGGTGTAGCCCGTCTCGGCAAATAAGCCGATTTATGTGCGATGGCTTTCTAACGCCCCGCCCGGATTCCGGCGCGGGGCGTTGTCATTTTAACATGACGCCAAAAAACATACATAATCTCAATTCGCTCGGGACTATTGGACAAAGGATTTGTTCCGTGCAGGCGAAGCACGCCTGACGTAGGCATTAAGCCTTCCGCACCTTTCCAAAGATATTTTTGGTTACCTGCGAAACCTGACAGTCTGCATTCCCGTATCAACTTTGCGTGCAATCATTGTAGCTGATACGGCATTGCCACAAATTCACCTTTGTTGTTTCTCAACATCTTCAAGAAATTTTCTGCAAAACGCTTTGGCGACAGCACTTTAGACAACCGGAATTCAGAGTTTCAGACCAATGCATAGCAACCTGCAAACCAGTACGCCGTCCGATCCGGTCGAAATGATTGTCTCGACAGATGGATTGCTGCGCTTTGAGGACCGGGAATTTCGCTGTGCAATTGGCAAAAACGGCGTGGTCTCTGCCGATGCAAAGACCGAAGGTGACGGTAAAACGCCGGCTGGAACCTGGCGACTGCGTTATGTTATGTATCGGTCTGATCGCCGCGCAAGCCCCCATACAGACCTTCCAGTCACCACTATTTCCTTTTCTGATGGCTGGTGCGACGATCCTACCCATCCGGACTATAATCGCCCCGTGCGGCTTCCGTTTGATGCCAGCCATGAGAAACTGTTTCGCGACGATGGGCTTTACAACCTCATTGTCGTACTTGGTCACAACGATGATCCTACCGTCCCGGGAAAAGGGTCGGCGATTTTCATGCATATTGCCCGCCCGGATTATACCGGTACCGAAGGCTGCGTTGCACTTGGCGAAAAAGATCTCGAAACCGTTTTGTCCATGTGCACGACTGAAAACTATATTCGGATCGATATGTAAAATCATGGACTTGCCGTTGTGGCAATGACACCCTAGTTTCATGCTGCACGCCATTGACCGGGACGGATCATGATTGAAGACGATTATCTATACAAAAAGAACGGTATTTCCGGTTTCGGAGCACGCATCAGGCGTGTTTTCAGCTCCCGCAAGTTTTGGGTGGGCAGCCTTACCGTTATTGTGTTGGTCGCTGTCATCTATTATCCGGTCGGCATGGCACTGGTGCACAAGATCGACGACAATCCCGATTTCACTGGTAATTATCAGGGCGGCAGCCATTCGGTAAGCACCGCATCCGCACTGATAGATCGCGAAATCAATCAGAACCGCTGGACGGCGAACGATCCCTTCTTCCTGCCGAGTGCCGCACTGGACAATATGCCGAACTTCCAGACGGGTATTGTCTATGCCCTGTCACGCTTTGCAATCGAGTTGTCCGATCAGATTGGTCGTACGCGTGGCTCAAGCCAGGTTGACCCGGATCTGGATGATGCAGCAGGCCTTCTGAAATTCAGGGGTGACAAATGGGTCTTTGATCCCAGCGTGTCGCTTTTGCCCGGTGTAACCTCCGAACAGCAATACCGGCAGGCTATTGCAGCGCTTAACCGTTACAATCAGCGCCTGGCAGACGGTCAGGCCGTTTTTGAACGCCGTGCTGACAATCTGCAGGAAACGCTGAACCGTTTCGCCAATGATCTTGGATCAGCATCCGCACTGATTGATGACAAGGTCGAAGACCCATCCTTGTTTGATCGCACTGCTGATGATGTCTTTTATGCCACCAAGGGCCGTCTTTATGCCTATAGCCTGATCCTGCGTGACCTCGGCACCGATTTCGAACAGGTCATCAATGAACGTCAGGTAGCACCAGCCTGGGCGGAAATGATCGGCTCGTTGCAGGCAGCAGCGGCTCTTGATCCTCTGGTTGTGGTCAACGGTTCGGCCGATGGCATTATTTTCCCAAACCACTTGGCCGGGCTTGGTTTTTATCTGCTGCGCGCCCGTACCCAGATGCGCGAAATCAGCTCTATTCTGCAGCGATAAGACAGGTTCCCGGTACCGGGTGTCAGATCACGAATACCTGAGTTGCGCGCTCAGACTTGATCTTTTCCTGTTTTTGCCCCATTTAGGGCCTAACCAGATGAAATCGGGAACGCCGCGCGGGCAAGATTTGCCCCGGCCCCCAGAGTGAGAGGACAAGCCGACATGTTCATTCAAACCGAACCGACTCCGAACCCGGCAACACTGAAATTCCTGCCCGGCGAAGATGTTATGGGCCGTCAGGGCACCGCCAACTTCACGGCAACCGATACAGATGTAAAATCACCGCTTGCCCGCAAGCTGTTTGAAGTTGAAGGCATCACCGGGGTGTTTCTGGGCGGTGACTTCATCACCATCACCAAGGACGATGCCAAAGACTGGCAGACACTCAAACCGCAAATCCTTGGCGGTATCATGGAGCATTACACCTCCGGACAGCCGGTTCTTGATCAGAATTCCGGTGCTGCCACCGGTGCCAGCACCGCATCAGATGGAGATGATGAACTGGTCAGCCAGATCAAGGAACTGCTTGATACCCGTGTCCGGCCGGCCGTCGCACAGGATGGCGGCGATATCGTCTTCCACAAATTCGAAGACGGCGTTGTATTCCTTGAAATGCACGGCGCATGCTCCGGCTGCCCGAGCAGCACGGCGACCCTTAAAATGGGCATCGAAAACATGCTGCGTTATTACGTGCCGGAAGTTCAGGCCGTAGAACCGGTCATGGCTGACTGATTTCCCGATTCGCGAAATTTTTTCCGCCCGGCACGCACAAATTTCTGTGCCGGGCGTTGTCATTACGCGCGGAACGCAAACGTCGCAAAGGAAAAATTAACCTTTTCGATATTGCAGGTTGCGATCCGCACAACAGGCAGGCATAGATAACGGCTCGCATGAACCGGCAGTTTTACTGATCCTGGAGAAACAACATGAATAGCGCAAAAGAAGGCAGTTACCGTAAAATTGCGCTTGCTTCAGTGTTTGGAGCGGTAGGTTTACTGTATTTTGGCATTTTCGGTGGATGGGATGTTACCCCCCCCCCTAAAGGTATGAGCTTTGACGAGGTCGCAGCAGTTACCGTTGCGCCGGAAAAAAAGAACGTCAAACCGCTCTACCGTCGCGATCCAGAAGTGATCGCGCTTAACCAGTATTATCAAAGCATCGGCTACAGCCTGTCGGGTGTGCAGGAAATTCCACGCGTCTATATCAAACGCGTTCCCAAAGGCATGCGCGATCTGGCATCCGCAGACGAGCGCAAACAGATTTTCATTCGAATCATGCTGCCGCTGGCATTGCGTGTGAACGAGGAAATCACAGCGCGACGTGATCGCCTGATGGCTATTCAGAGCAAGAAATATTCCGGCGACCCGATCAGTGCGGCTGAAAAAGAATGGGTCGATCAGATGATGAAGCGCTATCGCGTGAAGGATGGCGGTGTCACCGCACTGCTTGAACGCATCGATATCATTCCGCCATCTCTGATGCTTGCTCAGTCCGCTGAGGAAAGCGGCTGGGGCACGTCGCGCTTCGTGCGCAAGGGTAATGCCCTGTTTGGCCAGTGGGCCTGGGATGAAGACGGCATCGTCCCAGAAGACCGTGCCGAAGGCAAAACCCACGTCATCAAATCGTTTAACAGCCTGATCGACAGTGTTCGTGCCTATGCACGCAACATCAACTCGCACCCGGCATATGCCGAACTGCGCGCTGAACGTGCCAAGTTGCGTGAAGGTGGCGAAGTCGTGCTTGGTTGGGATCTGGCCGATACACTAACCAAATATTCCGAACGTGGTGAAGAATATGTCGACTCGCTTCACGCCATCATGCGCGTGAACGGTCTTGAAACATTCGACGGGATCGGCTTCGCGTCTGGCGATATACCGCCGCCGCCAAGTGTTCTGGCACTTCTTGAAGATTGATCGCACCAATCGCTTATAAAAAAGGGACCGGTTTCATGCGGTTCCTTTTCTTATTTCCGTAAATGGATACCACCAGATTCTATGGGCGGTAAATCCAGCCTTTCTCGGATTTGACCAGCCGGATCTCGCTTTCGACAATGCGCCTGTCACCCGCCTTGAACTCGCCCTCCTTCAAGGCCAGCATCTTGGTCTTCACCAGATCAATTGCTTCACTGACAGTGTCACCGACCGTATCAAGGTCCCCGGCGGCCTTGCCCTTTTCCGTCACGTCATCGGCAAAATCCGCGACCGAGCGATCAAACACCAATTCGTAACGCACCATAACTGTCGTTTCATCTTCGGCTTCTTTGATGCTGTTGGTCTTGGCAATATTTTCAACATGACCAACTTTGGCATAAGGATCATCACGGAAACGTTCGATCACGGCCGTGGTGATCTCATTAGCTGTTGGGCCTTCGGTCTTTGTATCGTCGCACGCAGCCAAGGCCACAAGCGCCGGAACGAACAGAATAAATGCAAAAAAATGACTGATGCGATGCATCGACAAGTTCCTTATGCCTGAAATACGGTTATGGCGCGAACCTGTTACAGTCCGATGTGGCAGAAATCGGGTCGATCCACGCTATTGCCCAAGCGATAAACGCCATCAGGGCTGCGCGATCCATTTGCCTTTAATCTTAACGAAATCGACGACCCGGGCGACGTCAAAGCGCTGATCTTTTTCAAATTCACCATAAAGGCTGGTCAGGCCCGTCAATTCAACAGTTCCAAGAATACCAAGATAATCACGAAACCGCATACGTTCGGCTTCCGAAGCTGACCCCGGATCGGCAACAATGCCAATGGCATTGGCAAAATCAATATCAAACACCAGTTCGTATTGCACAGATACACGACTGCGATTGTCGCCTGTTCGCTCCGTATCGGATATCTCGATATTTTCCAGATGCGATAGCATGCCTATCAGGGCTTCATCGTGCAGTTCGTTCAAGCTGGACGTAATCAGTTCTGACGAAGGCTCGGAAGCATTGCACCCGAACAGAATCAAAAAAACTGTGCATAGCCCAAAACGCCATTTGCATGAAAAATTCAACGTCACGTTCCCACGATTACCGGTTGTTTTTTGTTATATTCCGGCCTCTTAAAGTAAAATGGCGGAAATTGCATCAGCAATTCCGCCATTTTAACAATATTGTTTAGCGCAACTTAGCCGTGTTCTGCCTCGTGAGCGGCCAGTGCTGCCAGGTTGACAAGGTCGTTAACCGTACTGCCCATCTGGGTGATCTGTGCCGGCTTTTCGAGCCCGATCATCACCGGACCAACAACCGTACCACCGCCCAGCTTGTCGAGAAGCTTTGACGCCGTTGTCGCCGCATGAAGGGCCGGCATTACAAGCACATTGGCCGGGCCGGAAAGACGGCAGAACGGATAAAGCTTCAACAGTTCAGTATCAAGCGCCACATCAACCGCAATATCACCATCGAATTCAAAATCGACATTACTGCGCTCAAGGATACCGACCGCCTCGCGGATACGGTCGGTATCTGCACTCCACGGGTTGCCAAACGTCGAATGCGATACCATTGCCACACGCGGCTCGTGACCAAGCTGACGGGCTTTTTCGGCCGCCTGGATCGCAATCTCGGCAAGCTGCTCGGCATCGGGCATGTTATGCACGCGCGTATCGGCAATAAACACCGTCCGGCCTTTGGCAATTGCAATCGAAAGACCCATAGGGATTTCGCCCGGCTTGGCATCGATCACTGAACTGATATCGGTAAAGCTGCGATGGAAGTTTCGCGTCAGGCCGGTAATCAGGCCGTCCGCATCGCCTTTTGCCACCATAACAGCTGCAAAGACGTTACGCTTCTGGTTGACCATGCGCTGGCAATCGCGCCACAGGAAGCCTTTACGCTGCAGGCGGCCATACAGGAACTCGGCATATTCCTTGTTCTTGTGAGAAAGGGCCGCGTTGCTGATTTCAACACCCTCAAGGCTTTCGATACCGAGCGATTTGGCCGATTCCGCGATCCGGTCCTCGCGCCCGATCAGGATCGGAGTACCATAACCGGAATTGCGATAGGCCACAGCCGCACGAATAACGGTTTCCTCTTCGCCCTCGGCAAAGGCAATCCGTTTCGGATGGGCCCGCACATAATCGGAAATCAGTTGTAGATGGGCCGCCGTCGGATCAAGGCGACCGCGCAGCTGATTTTCATATTCCGCCATGTCAATGATCGGTCGGCGTGCAACACCACTGTCCATCGCGGCCTGTGCCACGGCCTTGGGCACCGCAATGATAAGGCGCGGGTCAAACGGTGCCGGAATGATATATTCCGGACCATATTGCAGGCGACGGCCGGAATAAGCCGCAGCAACCTCGTCAGGCACATCTTCACGCGCCAGTGACGCCACCGCATGCGCCGCGGCAATCTTCATTTCCTCGTTGATCGTGGATGCCTGAACGTCAAGCGCCCCGCGGAAGATATAAGGGAAACCAAGCACGTTATTGATCTGGTTGGCATAGTCCGAACGCCCGGTGGCACAGATCGCGTCATTTCGGATCGCGGCGACGTCTTCCGGGCTGATTTCCGGATCCGGGTTTGCCATGGCAAAGATGATAGGCTGTTTGGCCATGCTTTTGACCATGGCCGCCGTCACCGCGCCCTTGACCGACAGGCCGAAGAACGCATCCGCCCCGTCCATCGCTTCTTCCAGCGTGCGGGCATCTGTTTCGGCCGCGTGCGCCGATTTCCACTGGTTCATGCCGTCTTCACGGCCCTTGTAAATCACCCCGCGCGAATCGCACATGATGACATTATCGGGTGTGACTCCCATGCTTTTGACCAGTTCGCAACATGCAATCGCCGCCGCACCCGCACCGTTGATCACAAGCTTGATGTCTTTAAGCTCGCGCCCCGTCAGGTCGCAGGCATTGATCAGGCCGGATGCGGCAATAATCGCCGTACCGTGCTGGTCGTCATGGAATACCGGAATATCCATCAGTTCGCGCAAGCGTTGCTCGATGATGAAGCATTCCGGGGCCTTGATGTCTTCAAGGTTGATCCCGCCGAACGACGCGCCAAGGAAGCGCACGCAATTGACGAACTCGTCAACATCCTCGGTCGACACTTCAAGGTCCAGCCCGTCAACATCGGCAAAACGCTTGAACAGGACCGCTTTGCCTTCCATTACCGGCTTGGATGCCAGCGCACCCAGATTGCCAAGCCCCAGAACGGCCGTACCATTCGAGATCACGGCGACGATATTGCCCTTGGACGTATAGTCATAGGCCGTTGCCGGATTCTTGGCGATTTCGAGGCATGGCACCGCCACACCTGGTGAATATGCAAGTGAAAGATCGCGCTGTGTGGTCAGCGGCTTCGACGGAGTGATTTCGATTTTTCCGGGGCGGCCACTTGAATGAAACAGCAGCGCTTCACGGTCACGAACCTTGATTTCTGAATCTGACATATATTTTCACTGACGCTTGCGTGGTGGATTGGAAAGCGGCGAGAACCTGTAAACTTTAACCCGGCAATCAGGTGTGGAGCCGTCATGCCGGACCGCTCAATAAATCAGGCTTCTGGCCCCGGGTCAAAGGCGACGTTAACGGCAACCGCAAAATTACGTAGCGTTTTCCGTATGTTGCAGCGCATCATATGCCAACCGGAAATAAGAAAGGCGATCATTTCTGATCGCCTTTTACGTTTTAGCAAACCATGTCCGTCATGCCGAAAAATGCAAATACGCACTCAAAATCAAGGGATTATCCCTGATGCAGATGAATGTTTTCCGCGCCGTGCTTTTTCAGAATCGCGGTCGCCTTGGCTTCTGCATCCTCCTTGTCGGGATCAATCCGCACCCACAGGATCACCGACCCGGCATTGATCGCGCGGGCGAAATCTTCGGTATGCGGGGTTGATGTAACTTCCTCGATAAATTCGCGAAGCGCCACGGCGCCAACGCCCGCACCAACCGCAAGCGCCACCGGCGCGGTTGCCGCCCCGCCAAACAGTGCAATCGCCCCCGATGCCACCAAGGGCACCTCGTATTTTGCTTCACCGACCAGCGCGGTCAGCACATCGGACCAGGACCGGCCATCCGACCCGGCAACATCAATTGATTCATGGGAACTTAAAACTGACAGGTCCGTGCGCGAAAATCCGCTATCGCGCAATTCCCGAACCGCGGCATCAAAGCCGTCTTTTGTATCGAATAATCCAACCAGTTCCGGCGCCTGACGGGTCGCTTGGTCTGCTGCCATCTTCTTATCTCCTTGGTCACTGGTCAAAGGGCGGCAAATCGGCGATGATCGCGCTACTTTGCTGCCTGCGTATCTTAACATATTTTACAGAAAATCAGGCATTGCAATGGCATAGGTCAAAAACTGCTCCCGGGCCGTTTCATTCCCTCGTCAATGCCTTCAGGGTTTGCTATCACACTCGCCATGAACAATATTGCCGATCCTTCCGATACTCAGACCGTCCCCCTTTCGTTCGACACCGAAGGTGCGACCCCGATGATGATGCAGTTCCTTGAAATCAAGGAACAGTATCAGGACTGCCTGCTGTTTTACCGCATGGGCGACTTTTACGAGCTATTCTTCGACGATGCCGTCAAGGCGGCCGAGGCACTCGATATCGCGCTGACAAAACGTGGCAAACATCAGGGTAACGAAATTCCCATGGCCGGTGTTCCCGTCCATAGCCACGAAACATATCTTCAGCGTCTGATCCGCAAGGGTTTCCGTGTCGCTGTATGCGAACAGATGGAAGACCCGGCCGAGGCCAAGAAACGCGGCGCCAAATCCGTCGTCAAACGCGGCGTTGTCCGACTGATCACGCCCGGCACCCTGACCGAAGACAGCCTTCTGGATGCCCGGCGCCATAACTATCTGGCCGCCGTATCCGAAGTTCGCGGCAAGGTCGGCCTAGCCTGGCTTGATATGTCGACCGGCGATTTTTATGTTCAGCCCTGTGATATGGGCGGGCTTCCTGCCGCCCTTGCCCGTCTTGACGCTGGTGAGCTTCTGATATCTGACAAACTTCTGAATCGTTCGGAAATGTTCGATATCTACGCCGAATACAAAAACGTCATCACCCCGCAACCCGCATCACGCTTTGATGCCGAAAATGCCCAGCTGCGCCTTAAAAAACTATATGAAGTTGCGGCCCTGGACGCTTTTGGCGGATTCGAAATTGCCGAACTTTCGGCGGCCGGGGCGCTGATCGATTATGTCGATCTGACCCAGAAGAGTCAGATGCCGCGCCTTGCCCCGCCGCAACGCATGGCTGCGGGTGCTGCAATGGAAATTGATGCCGCCACCCGCCGGTCACTGGAATTGACCCAGACCCAATCAGGTGAACGCAAGGGATCGCTTTTATCGGTCATCGACCGTACCCGCACTGGTGCCGGTGCCCGCTTGCTGGCCGCCCGCCTGTCCGCACCGCTGACCGATGCGGGCACGATCAATAAACGCCTTGATCTGGTCTCCTATTTCCATGATCGCGATGCCCTACGGTCCGATCTGCGAGCTGCCCTTGGCGAATGTCCGGATATCGAACGTGCATTGTCACGTCTGTCCGTCGGTCGTGGCGGCCCACGCGATCTGGCTGCCATGCGCGATGGTCTGGCCTGTGCCTTTGAGATTGGCAACCTTTTGCACAAACCCGATGGCGGCAATGATGGCCTGACCACGCAACCCGCCGCCCTTGTCGATCATTTGACCGATATGGGTCATCACGGCGATCTGGTTGATCTTCTGCGCCGGTCGCTTAGCGAAAATCTACCGTTGCTGGCGCGTGATGGCGGTTTTATCGCAAGTGGTTATCACCCGCCGCTTGATGAATTGCGGATGCTTTCAAGCGAAAGCAAAAAGCTAATCGCCAATCTGCAAGCCCGATATACCGAACAAACGGCCATCACCAGCCTTAAGGTCAAACACAACAATGTTCTTGGCTACTTCATCGAAGTACCGGCCAAACAGGCTGACCGGATGATCGAAATCGATGAATTTATCCATCGCCAGACCATGGCCAATGCGGTTCGTTTCACCACGGTCGAGCTGTCCGAGCTCGAAAGCAAGGTTTCAAAGGCCGGTGATCAGGCATTGGCTCTGGAACTCGAACTGTTTGACACACTGGTCACGGGCGTCCTTGAACATGCCGACGCCATCGCGCGCTGTGCACAGGCACTTGCCGGGCTTGATGTGTCAGCCGCGTTGGCCGAACTGGCGCGTGATCAGGGATGTATCCGCCCGACCATTGATGACAGCCTTGCCTTTGATATTCGTGGCGGTCGCCATCCGGTGGTCGAAGCCGCCCTGCGCGAAAATGGCGATAGCCCCTTTGTTGCCAATGACTGCCGCCTTGAAGGCGAACAAAGTCTTTGGCTGATTACTGGTCCGAACATGGCCGGTAAATCGACCTTCCTGCGCCAGAATGCCCTGATTGCGGTTCTGGCCCAGATCGGTGCCTTTGTCCCGGCTGAAACGGCGCATATCGGTGTGATTGACCGGCTGTTTTCGCGTGTCGGGGCAGCGGATGATCTGGCGCGTGGCCGGTCGACCTTCATGGTCGAAATGGTCGAAACCGCCGCCATCCTTAATCAGGCATCCGATCGTTCGCTGGTTATCCTTGATGAAATCGGGCGCGGCACGGCAACATTTGATGGTCTTTCAATTGCTTGGGCGGTTGTTGAAAACCTGCACGAAGTCAATAAATGCCGTGGCCTCTTCGCAACCCACTATCATGAACTTACAGCCCTTGCCGCCAAGCTTGCCCATCTGTCCTGCCACACCATGCTGATCAAGGAATGGCAGGGCGAAGTCGTCTTCCTGCACGAAGTCGGTGCAGGAAGTGCGGATCGGTCTTATGGCATTCATGTTGCCCAGCTCGCAGGCCTGCCCAAACCAGTGATCAAACGCGCCGAACAGGTATTGAAAACCCTGGAGAAGGGCGAGCAGGGCGGTGCGGTTTCCAAACTGGCCGATGACCTGCCGCTTTTTGCTGCCGCAATCGAGCAAGTCAAACAGGAAGAAAAAGCCAAAACCACTGCATTGTCGCCTGAACAAAAGGCCCTTCTGGATGCTGTGGCTGAAATCGATCCCGATAACATGACCCCGCGCGAAGCACTTGATGCGCTATATCGCTTGCGCGCCATGCGCGGTTGATTTCGCATCTGTCGCGAAAAATATCGGCCAACGCATTAAAAACAGGCACTTTGCCCTTATATCAGGCAGGTGCCTGTTTGCTTTTTGATGTTAAACTCCGGCGATCAGCCTAACACTGGCATCGAAAACACGGCATGCCATATGCATTGGGTGTGGACCCAAAAGGGCAACCAGCCCGTTCATGCCAGACCCGACCGAGGAAACCACTTCAAGTGACGTATAGAATCAAGAAACAGCGCGAAATCATCGACCGCCGCAAAATCTTTGCCGAGCTTGAAACCATCGCTGCCAATGCGGATCTGACATCCTTCAAACAGCGTGCGGAAATCCTTAAACACCTCAAAGCCGTTCTGGAGAATGGCCGCAAGGTCATCCGTGCCCGTTTCGAAGAAACCAATTCCGGGCAGGACGCGGTCTTTTCCAACAGTTTCCTGATCGATCAGATTGTCCGTCTGATCCATGATTTCGCCCTGAAATTCGTCTATCCACTGCATAATCCCACCAATGAGCAACGCATGGCGGTTGTCGCGGTTGGCGGTTACGGTCGCGGCGATATGGCGCCGCAATCTGATGTCGATATCCTGTTTCTGTTTCCCTACAAACAAACCGCGCATGGCGAACAGGTTGTCGAATACATCCTTTATATGCTCTGGGATCTAGGGCTGAAGGTCGGTCATGCCACCCGTTCGATTGATGACTGCCTGCGCATGGGCAAACAGGACATCACAATTCGTACCAACCTGCTTGAAAGCCGGTTCGTATGGGCGGATGAAGAAGTCTATAAAGCCTTCCGCACCCGTTTCATGGAAGAGCTGGTCAAGGGCACGGGGCTTGAATTCATCGAAGGCAAGCTGAACGAACGCGATGAACGCCACATTCGCATGGGTGATTCCCGCTATGTGGTTGAACCCAACGTCAAGGACGGCAAAGGCGGCCTTCGCGATCTTCATACCCTGTTCTGGATCGGCAAATATCTTTACCGTGTCAGCAACCCGCTTGAACTGGTCGACCTCAAAGTCCTGACCCGCAAGGAAGCACAAGGCTTTCTGAAGGCACAAAACTTCCTGTGGTCGGTGCGCTGCTGGCTGCATTACCTGACCGGACGCGAAGAAGACCGCCTGACATTTGATATGCAGCGCGATATTGCCGATAAGCTTGGCTATACCGACCATGCAGGCGCATCAGGTGTCGAACGCTTCATGAAACACTATTATCTGATGGTGAAACATGTCGGCAACCTGACCCGCATCTTCTGTGCCGCCCTTGAAGAACGCCATCAACGCAAACCGCTAATCCGCTTCCCGGCACGTTTTTTCGGTAGCAAGGAAATCGACGGTTTCCAGTTGCGCAATGATCGCCTGACCGTCGACAGCCTCGAAACCCTGCAAAGTGACCCGATACAGATATTACGCCTATTCCTTGTCGCCCATCAGAACGGGGTCGGCATTCATCCCGAAACGCTGCGCTGGGTAACACAAAGTCTGAAACTGGTCGATCACAAGTTGCAAAAGGATCCGGCCGCGAACGAGGTCTTTCTTGAGATCCTGACACACCGCGATACCCCCGATATCCCGCTTCGCAAAATGAACGAAGCCGGGCTGCTTGGCCGTTTCATCCCGGATTTCGGTCGTGTCGTTGCCCAGATGCAATATGACATGTACCACACCTATACCGTGGACGAGCACACCATCCGCGCGATCGGCATATTGAACCAGATCGAACGCGGCGAACTGGCAGAAGAAGCCCCGGTTGCCACCCGTATCATGGAAAAGGTGATTTCGCGCCGCGTGCTTTATGTCGCGGTATTGCTTCATGATATCGCCAAGGGCCGAGGCGGTGATCATTCGGAACTCGGCGCCGAAGTCGCCGAAAAGCTTTGTCCGCGTCTCGGCCTGTCGCCTGCCGATACCGAAACCGTCGCTTGGCTGGTCAAAGCCCATCTGTGGATGAGCCTGACCGCATTCAAACGTGACCTGAATGACCCGACGACGATTCGCGCCTTTGCCGATCTGGTCCAGTCACAGGAACGGTTGCGTTTGTTGCTGTGCCTCACGGTTGCCGATATCCGGGCCGTAGGTCCGAATGTCTGGAACGGCTGGAAAGCGACCCTTCTGCGCGAACTGTTCTATGCCACCGATGACTTGCTTTCGGGCGGCCTGAATGCCGACAGTCGCGATTCGCGTGTCGCCCGTGCCCAGCAGAAATTGCGCGACGCCCTTGCCGCATCCGGTTCCAACTGGCCAGAACAGGATGTCGAGGACTTCATTGATCGCGGTTATCCGTCCTATTGGCTCAGTTTTGACACCGAAACCCATGTCCGTCATGCCCATCTGACCCGTGATGCCAAGGCAAGCGGTGCGGACATCACGATCGATATGCGAATCGAAACCGATATCGATGCCACCGAAATCATTGTCCACACCACCGATCATCCCGGGCTGTTTTCCCAGATTGCCGGATCGATGGCGCTGTGTGGCGCCAATGTCGTCGATGCCAAAATCCTGACCCTTGCCGACGGCATGGCACTTGATACCTTCTTTATCCAGGATACCAATGGCGAGGCCTTCAACGACAAATCCAAGCTCGATAAATTACGCAAAACGCTTGAACAGGTGATTTCAGGCCGTCTGCGACCGAGTCAGGAAATCGAACGTCGCCAGATCAAGGATAACAAGCATCGCACTGCAGTCTTCAAAGTCGAGCCAAACGTCATCATCGACAACAAGGCCAGCCGCACCCACACGGTCATTGAAATTACCGCGCGCGACCGGCAGGGTCTGCTTTACGACGTCACACGCACATTACGCGACCTTTCGCTGCAAATCGCATCGGCGCGTATTTCGACCTTTGGTGAACGCGCAGTCGACGTTTTCTACGTCAAGGACGTGTTTGGTCTGAAAATTGATAGCCGCACCAAATTCCTGCAGGTCAAGGAAACCCTGACCCAAACCTTGGAAAACGGCTGAACAACCGACCCGAAAACACAAAATCCCCGCCCCTGCGATTGGCCAAAAGCCAAATCACCCCGGCAGGGATCCGTGTTCAATGGTGTAAGCACCATGATCGAATTTTGATTTGTATCGGAAGTTTGAACGGACGAGGGCTGGTCGGTCCTGAAACCTGATGTTATGGCCTGTTGTCCCGTAACATCATATTCCTCGGAGTGCAGCAGGTTGAGGTGGAGCGCCTTTATCCCTCGTCCGGTCAGAATAGCGAGGCTCGCGTCCCAACGAATCCTCAGCGAGTTGCAATGTATGAGTATTGCAGCATATTTTCTGTGACGGTTGTCACAACCCCAAGCATTTTTTACAAAACCACAGCCCATTTCACAAAAGTTCAATGTTTGTGCGCCCATTTAGGCAAAAATTATCGCCTCTCACTCACCGCTAATCCGCCGTCATTACGAGTTATTCACCTTCGACTGGCAGATTTCATGACTATCGAACCCGGTGGGACTCTTTGCCACGGTTAAAAACATATTCTGGTTCATAACTTTTTTGGATTTGATCGCGAATGTCGCTCGTACGTTCCATTGCCACGGTCAGTGGCTTTACCCTGATCTCGCGTCTTCTGGGTTTTGCCCGCGACATCATGATTGCCGGGATGCTAGGTGCCGGTGGCATGGCCGATGCCTTTTTCGTGGCCTTCAAATTCCCCAACCTGTTCCGCCGCCTGTTTGGCGAAGGCGCGTTTAACGCCGCCTTTGTACCTTTGCTAGCCGGTGATATTGAAAAACGCGGCCTTGATGTCGCGCGTGAATTTGCCGCACGCGCCATGTCGATGCTAATCCTGATTACCGGTTTTCTGGTCGCGATCATCGAAATCACCATGCCTTGGGCAATGCATGTCTTTGCACCGGGCTTTGCCGAAGACCCGGAAAAATTCGCCCTTGCCGTCGAATTGTCGCGTATTACCTTCCCCTATCTCGCCTTCATTTCGGCTGTTGCCCTGATGTCGGGTGTACTTAACACCCTGCACCGCTATGCCGCGGCAGCGGGTGCGCCCATCATCCTCAATATCTGTCTGATCGCTGCCCTTCTGGGACTTACACCGATGACCGAAACCCCGGCCCATGCCCTGGCATGGGGGGTTGCGATTGCCGGTATCGCGCAGTTCGTTTGTCTGGTGATTGCCTGCAAACGCGCCGGTTTTGTCATAAAATGGCAATTGCCCAAAATTGATGACCGGATAAAGTTGCTGGGCAAACGCATGATCCCGGGCATGATCGGTGCGGGCGTCTATCAGTTGAACCTCCTGATCGATACCATGCTGGCATCCCTTGTTTCGGACGGGGCGGTATCTTGGCTTTACTATGCCGACCGCGTACATCAACTACCGCTTGGCGTTATCGGAATCGCGATTGGCACGGCCCTTCTGCCGACCCTGTCGCGTCAACTTCAGGGTGCAGACCCGAAAGTCGCGATGTATAGCCAGAATCGCGGCATCGAGATCGCCCTGCTGCTGACCCTGCCTTCCGCGGTAGCGCTTGGCGTAATGGGTATTCCGATCATCAATGTTCTGTTTGAACGCGGTGCCTTTGGCGCCAGCGAAACGCTGATGACTGGCATGGCACTGACCATTTTTGCCTTTGGCCTGCCCGCGTCGGTTCTGGTCAAAGTTCTCGCGCCGGGATTCTTTGCGCGCGAAGATACCAAAACGCCCATCCGCATCGGCATTTCCGCCATGGTGATCAATATCGTTCTGATCATCGCCCTGATGCCGACCTTCGGCCATCTTGGCATTGCAGCAGCAACCTCGACCTCGGTCTGGATCAATGCAGGCGCGCTTGGCTGGATTCTGCACAAACGCGGTGATCTGGTCTTTGACGACCGGCTTAAACGCCGGGTACCACGCATCTTGCTGTCATCGGTTCTGATGGGGCTTGCCCTATGGTTTGCCATCGAATGGCTGTGGCAAAATGACGCCCTTTCAATCACGCGCGTCATCACCATGGCCGGGCTGGTCAGTGGCGGGTTGCTGATTTACGCCGTCACCGCACAGCTTTCGGGCGCGACCAGTTTCTCGGAACTGAAAGCAACACTTAAACGCGGCAACACCGCCTGAAGACGACTATTGCACCTTATTTCCGTCATTTCGGGACAAGCCGCTTGACCAAATCCGGTCCGGCGGCTTAACTCCCGCCCGAAGATTTGCAGGCTCGTCCGCCGGCGGGTGTCCAAAACCTGGCGGAGCATGCAGGTCACTCAACACATTTTTGGAAATGGACGACATCGTTATGGAACGTGTTTTTTCGGGTGCTCAGCCCACCGGTAACCTTCATCTTGGCAACTATCTTGGTGCGATCCGCAACTGGGTCGCGCTGCAGAAAGACTTCGAATGCATCTTCTGCGTCGTTGATCTGCATGCCATAACCGTCTGGCAAGAGCCCAATGAACTGCGTTCCAACATCCGCGAACTTGCTGCCAGCATGATTGCATCTGGCATCGATCCGGAAAAACATGTCCTGTTCAACCAAAGTCAGGTTTCGGCACATGCCGAACTGGCCTGGATTTTCAACTGTGTCGCGCGCATCGGCTGGCTGAACCGGATGACCCAGTTCAAGGAAAAAGCTGGCAAGAATCGTGAAAACGCATCACTTGGTCTATATGCCTATCCCAGCCTGATGGCCGCCGACATTCTGGCCTACAAGGCGACCCATGTGCCGGTCGGCGAAGACCAGAAGCAGCATCTTGAACTGACCCGCGACATTGCGATCAAATTCAACAACGATTTTGGCGTCGAGTTTTTCCCACAGCCAGATCCGCTGATTCTTGGTCCGGCAACGCGCGTGATGTCACTACGTGACGGTTCGAAAAAGATGTCGAAATCCGATGCATCGGATATGTCGCGCATCAACATGACCGACGATGCCGACACGCTGGCAAAGAAAATCCGCAAGGCCAAAACCGATCCGGAACCGCTGCCAAGCGAGGCTGCGGGTCTCGAAGGCCGCCCCGAGGCCAAAAACCTGATCACCATCTATGCCGCACTGACCGATGCAAATGTTGCTGACGTTCTGGCAGAACATGGTGGAACCCAGTTCTCGGGCTTCAAACAGGCGCTGACCGATGTTGTTGTCGAAAAACTGGCACCAATCACCGAAGAAATGGCACGTCTTAAAGCCGACAATACCTATATCGACGCAGTTCTGGCAAAGGGTGCAGAACGTGCGGATGCCATTGCCCAGCCGATCCTCAAAGAGGTCAAGGAAATCGTCGGTTTCCTTAATCGCTAAAATCGCCAAGGATTCGTTACCAAATCAAAACAAAACCCGACATCAAACGATTGTCGGGTTTTTTTGATACTTTATGATCGGGTAATCAGATTGAATTATCCGCGGGCTGCTGGCGACCTTCCTGCATTGCCTGGTATTTCTTAAGCCCGTCCATCATGGTCTGACTGAACCAGACTCCGACCGGGGCGTCACTATTGCTGTGGCTTTGTGCTTTTTCCATCAATGGATGGACCATTTCGGCACTGTCTGCGCTTTCATTGCGCGCTATGTCGCGCTCCAAATTTGCCCTATCATCGCGCTGAATCTGCTGACCTGATGCCGGCTTGTCCTGTGCCACCGCATTGGTCGATGCAACGGCATTATTTGCCATGGTTTGCGCCCGATCACGGCCAAGGGCTGCGTTAAACCGTGCGGCCATTTCCGCAGCACTCAAGGGGCCCTGCTGCCCCGAACCTGCTTCTTGTGAATTTGCCGGTTTGGTTACGTCACCCTGCTTGATCTTGGCATATTTTGCCTCCCGGGCAGCAATTTCGGGCGCAACGCCAAATTGCGATGTTCCACGGCTTAACCGCCCGGAACTTTGCGCTCGTGCCCAGACCGTATCACCATTTTCGCTACTAAAGGATGCGCGCTGTATCATGCCCTGATGCCCATTGCGGCTGTCCTCTGCGGTGCGCATGGTCATGTTTGATGCAATATCACTCTGCCCGGCACGTGCAATTGCTACGGCCAGTTCGGCCGGATCGGCATCCTGCGCGTCGATATTGGTTCCGGCCACATCATCCCCTGCCTTGGCCAAAAGACGCTGGGCGGTCTGTATTGCGGGATCATCGCCTGCTGACATTGAAGCTGCCGACGGTGCGACCTGCTGTCGGGCAATTGATTGCGTCAGGGTTTGAGCATTAGAGACAGCCGGACTTGCGACTGGTTTAACAGCTCCATAGGCAGCTGCGGCATTGGCATTGCTAACCGCCCCGCCCCAAGGCGTCACCAGATCAGCCGCATTGTATGCCGTGGTACCTGTTTGGGTCTCAGTACCCTGTTGTTCGTTCATCGCCAGTGTCTCAACACCGGCCACCGGGGCAGCATCGGTAATCGTTGCTTGTTCGGCGGGATCGACCGGTAAACCGTCCTCGCCGGCCATTGACCTGTCACCAACCATCCACGGCAGGACAAGATCGCTTGCCCCGCCAGTTGGGCCACCTTCGAGCGATGCATCGGCCATCATCGGCTGATCTGCCGGGGCCTCGTCACCTTCAAACATCGCCATGATATGCGCACCGGTATCTTCACCGGTCGCCAGATCGACAACCGCATCAACCGCCGCACCGGCCAGACCAAAGATACCGCCAAACAGACCGCCACCAACAACGCGCGCACCATTGCCAAGCTCGTCGCCTGTGATGCTGCGGTAAACCATGCCCACGCCGGGGATATGCTGCAAAGGATTGATCACATCGAGGAAATCGGTGAATTCAAAGCCGTCCTTTCCGAACATATATTCGGAAAAGCTGCGGCCTTCTTCGACACCATCAACAAGCTGCTCGGCCGCACTCGATCCAGCAGACCCGCTGCCTGCCGCTCCGTTTGCGATGCTTGCCCCGTTACCGGGCGATATTTGCCGCCAATCTGCACCAATCGACATATCAGTCCTCCTCTTGCCAACTATTTTGCAAAAGGAGTGCCAGTTTTGTTTCTGGTTAAGGTATTGATTTTAAGGGAATTTATTGAAAGAGAATTTGACGCAGAACTGCCTGTCGGAATCTTCTGCCGGGTAGCATCAGGCAGTCATAATCAGGCGGATTCCGTTATGCGCGACTCAAAACAGGTGGCCGGCGCGGTCCTTTTTGGTCTGAAGATAAAATTCGTTATGACCATTGGACGGAAACTTGTGCGGCACACGTTCGGCAACCGTCACGCCCCAGCTTTCAAGCCCGGTAAGCTTTTCGGGATTATTGGTCAGGAGCCGGACAGTTTCAAACCCCATCTGACGCAGCATTTCGGCAGCTGGCCGATAAACCCGTTCATCAGCATCAAAACCAAGTTCCTCGTTGGCATCCAGCGTATCAAAACCGCGGTCCTGCAATGCATAGGCGCGCAATTTGTTCACAAGCCCGATACCGCGCCCTTCCTGTCGCAGGTAAAGAATAATTCCGCCCTGCCCGCTTTTCGCAATTTCGGCAATCGCTCCACGCAATTGCGGTCCGCAATCACATCTCAGCGACCCGATCAAATCGCCGGTAAAGCATTCTGAATGCAGCCGGATCAAAACCGGCTGATCTTTTGCCGGCTCATCAATCACAATCGCCAGATGTTCCTGACCACCATCTTCCGGACGAAACGCGATAACCGTTGCGTTCTCGGCATTTTCCAACGGAACGCGCGCTTCGCTGACCTGCCGCAGGGTTGCGGCCGATGCGTCTTCGTATCCATTGATGCTCTCGGACTGAAGCACCAGAAGGTTCTGCGCCTTTGACAGCATTTCAAGCTGTTCGGGGTCAACCGGTGCTGTCACCACCGCCGGTAGCAACCGAGCCAGCTTCGCAAGGCGAATGGCCGCACTTTCGGCCATATTGACCGGACGCCACGCGCCAGCTGGCATGCTTTCAAGATCCAGCAACGGATTGGCTATCTCGGCCAACGCTTTCGCATCAACAGCGGATTTTTTGGCGCTGACAAAAGCAATGAAATGATCGTTTTTACAGGTCTTGCCGAGCGATCTGGCCCGCACGCGCGGCAAAACAATCGCGGTATTTCCGCTTTTGCCAGCAATGTCATGAAGGCGCGCCAATCCGTGGTCGGAAAGCGGTTCGGCAGCAATCACCGCCACACAATGGGCAATGCCATTTGCCTGTCCCTGGACCAGAACGATTTCACCGCGCCGCAAATCGGCAACAGCACGCGATACGGTCACCAGATCGGTCGCGGAAACATTGGCTTTTGATGGCACGGCAGCAGATTGGGTCATTGCAGTCTTTGTTTCTTCTGGGTCATACACGGATGATCACAACATCGCGATCCGGTCGGTATGGGGCTGGATAAGGTGCACGTCAATGGGCTAAAGCGAAAACAGTTTGTTCTTCAAAACGCAGTATGAGACTCTAATCCTAAGTATATGGTGGGCCTACGAGAACAATGCCACAAAAAGAACCGTCGGCAGGCCCAGAATATAGGCGGGATTTAGCAAGCAGCAAGGGATGGCGAATGTCGACAGGTAAACAGGTTCTGGTGGTCGAAGATGACGCGGCACTTAGCCAGTCTCTCACCGAGCAGCTCCGGCTTCATGAGGAATTCGAATGTGTCGTCGCCAATAGTGGCCAAAACGCCCTCGAAGTCGCCAAAGAAAATTACTACGACATTATCCTTCTTGATGTCGGCCTGCCCGATATGGATGGTCGTGATGTCTGCAAACTGATGCGGCGCGCCGGGGTCAAATCCCCGATCATCATGCTGACCGGTGCCGACAGCGATTCTGATACGATCCTTGGCTTGGAATCGGGTGCCAACGACTATGTCACCAAGCCGTTCCGCCTGAACGTGCTGCTGGCGCGTATTCGTGCCCATATTCGCCAGCATGAACAAAGCGAGGATGCGGTTTTCGTCATCGGCCCCTACAGCTTCCAACCCAGTGCCAAGCTTCTGATCGAAACCACGACCGAGAAAAAAGTCCGTCTGACGGAGAAGGAAACCTCGATCCTTAAATTCCTGTTCCGGGCGGGCGACAAACCAGTCACACGCGAAACCCTGCTTGACGAGGTCTGGGGCTATAACGCCGGGGTCACCACCCACACGCTGGAAACACACGTTTATCGCCTGCGCCAGAAAATCGAAAAGGACCCGTCAAACGCGACGATCCTGGTCACCGAGCCTGGCGGCTACAAGCTCGTTCCATAACCAGACCCAGACAAACCGCAGAAATACAAATAATTTGCAGAAATCCCGCCGGGCTAAATTCACTTGGCGGGATTTTTGATTTTTTCGTCACAAAACGGCTTTGAGCGCGTCTTATACGTCTGGGCCAGTTATCCACATTTTCTGCCAAATTCGGGCAGTTGACCGAAATCACACCTTAGAGATAGAAAAATCGGCGTTTACAGCATCAGATTTGCGTCGAAAACAATAAAAACAGGGTTGCAGCCGTCTTTAAAAGGCTTCATCTGGCGATTTAATAGCCCCGTGAGCCGAAAATTGCTGTCCCGACACGGATATGGGTCGCGCCAAGCCGGATTGCTGCCTCGTAATCGCCACTCATGCCCATGCTTCGAATGGCCAAACCATGACGGTCGGCAATTTTGCCTAACAGGGCAAAATGCGATGCCGGTTCCTCATCCACCGGCGGGATGCACATCAATCCCTTGATCGGCAATTTCAGGCGTTCGATGCAATCGATAATAAAATCATCGGCATCGGCCGGGGCTATTCCGGCTTTCTGCGGTTCTTCTCCGATATTGATCTGGATATAAAGATCGGGGCATTCGCCGGTCGTATCGCGATGCTTTGCCAGCGCATTGGCAAGTTTTGGACGATCAACGGTTTCGATCACATCAAATAACGCAACCGCATCTTTTAGCTTATTGGTCTGAAGCGGCCCGATCAGATGCAGTTCGATATCAGGGAATTCATCCCTCAGGCCCGGCCATTTCCCTGCTGCTTCCTGTACCCGGTTTTCACCAAACACCCGCCGCCCGTCGACAAGAGCGGGTCGCACATGATCGGCATCGTGGTTCTTGCTGACACAGATCAGGGTGACATCGCTGGGTGCGCGACCAACCGCTGTACAGGCTTTATCGATATTTTGCTGGATCTCGGCAAGATTGGCCGCGATGTCGGGATTGCCGGATGACAGATGCTGATCGCTCATGGATGATGGCCCAAATCGGTACAGGAATCGGTGAAACAGAATCGGGATACTATCAATGGATGCCACACTGGCAAAGCAGGCACGCCAACTCAATTTGCGCAATGGCGGTTCTGATTGCCCAATCCCGCCGATCATATTGATGACCGACGACAAACGCATGCCCGATCCGATCCCGGCAATCATCGGTCTGCCGCGCAGAAGCATGGTAATTTTCCGACACTACGGGCTCAAACCCAAGGACCGCGCACACCTTGCCTACATCGTTCGGCGAACCTGTCGCCAATATGGTCACCTTTGCCTGATTGCCGATGATCTTGCACTGGCCTTGCGCCTAGATGCCGATGGTATTCATTTGCCGGAATACCGCATCGAGAAAAGACCACATATCTATCGGCAAATACCACACGACATGTTTGTGACATCCGCCTGCCACAGCTTGCAAACGCTGCGCAAGCTGGCACTTCTCGCACCCGATCAACGTCCCGATGGTGTTCTGATCTCGCCGGTTTTTGCCACCCAAAGCCATCCCGGTGAACCGGGCATGACGTTTTCGATATTCCTTCAAAGAACTGCTTTTTGCCTCAGTCTTGGCCTTATCCCCGTTGCCCTTGGCGGCATAAAACCCGACAATGTCGCCCTGTTAAGGGGATCGGGCGTTGCATCTTTGGCCGGGATCGGGTTCTCTGCCACATAACACCGAGCAAAAGGTGACCGGAGATCGCCCGAAAATGCCTGCACATCACCATCCCGCCCGTAAGAAATTTACCCGGTTTGCATCAAAACAGCCGTTTCAGTTCGGCCTGCCCAATGTCAGCCCGGACCTCGTGCAGGCATCGGATAATAGCCCGGCCTATCTGACACGCACCTCATCGCTTTTGCGCCAGCAAATTCTTGCCAATGCGCCATCAGTAAAAATCATATCAGATAGCGTTCAACCTGATGTGCTTGCCCGCGATGCATGGGCCGATACCGATTTTGACCGGAAACGGGTCCTGTTTTTGATCCCGGACGATGCGATTGGCGATTGTGTCGGCATGGTTCTGTTTCTGCGTGCCTTTGCAACAAAATATCCCGGCGCGAAAATCGCTGTGCTCAATAGCGGTACGGCGTCTGACATATTCGCCACCATCCCCGATATCACGATCTTTCAGCTTTTCATCTCCGCCAAACGCCTCAAAACATTCGACTATCTGATCGATTTCAGCGAGATGGAAGGCTGGAAAGATATCGCGACCATGCCGGTTAACCCGGAAGAGGCACTTTGCGAGGCATTCGGAGTTCCGCCGATCCCGCTTGCATCCGAACGCGCACCGAAACTGGCATCGGGTATGAAAATTGGCATCCTGCCAATGGCCTCATCCCCCCTTCGCACCCTTCCCCCGGAACTAGTGCACGAAACCACAGAACTCCTTGCACAAGCCGGATTTGAAACCACTCTGATCCTCAACGCCTATCAGGGGGTAATGAAGAAATATAAGGACACGATCGGGTCGTTCAACACACCGAATATCCGCGTCGTTGACGGTTTCAAAACCATTGGAAATCTCGTGTCCTTCATCCGGGAACAGAATTATGTCGTGCTGGCCGATAGCGGACCTGCCCATATCACCAAGCTGTTTCAAACGCCCGGCATTGGTATCTATAGCTCGGCCTCTGCCACCGTTTTACAGGGCCGCCATCACAACCTTTACCCTTGGCAAAGCAGTTATAAAGGCGAGTTCTGCGAAGCGCCCTGCGGGCTTGCAAAATTGCGCGCAACCACATCGGGTGAAATCGGCTGCATGGGTAGCCTCCGACTTCCAATGTCGGAACTCGGAAACCTGCCGGTCAATTCTGACAGGGCACTGGCCGAACGGCTTGTGACCGAAAATCCGGTTCCCTGCGTCGCCGACCTTGTCGCACAGAAAGACCGCTTTTTAGCTTTTCTGCGTCAGGATATCGGGATCTGAGCCAGAACAACGGATGTTGGACAAAAAAGAAAAGGGCGGAAAACCGCCCTTTTCAAATCACGCTAATTCCCAGGAATTAGAAGGTCAGTGCCAGACCGGTGACAACGCCGTAACCGTCATTGTCCTCTGCGCCATCGACTTCGTCATCGAACCAGAAGATCGAGGATTTCCAGGCAACGCCGGCACCAAGGGTGTAGGCAAGGCCCAGATCGGCGGTGCTGATTTCACCGGTACCGTTACCACGGCTGCCATTACCATATTCAGCATAGCCATAGGTCAATGATACAGCTGCGGCATCCATTTCATAGGAAACACCAACGTCGAACTGATCGGTATCGTCCGGATTGCGGCTACCTTCGCTGAAGCCATAGTCATCGTCGGTATGGGAATAGGAGCCGCCAACGGTGAAGTTGCCGAAACCAACATTCAGACCGCCACCAACAAGATTGCCTTCCCCCCAGTTTTCGCCAATCGCGGAAACACCAAGCGAAATACCGTTGAAATCACCCATGTATTCAAGCGCACCGGAAACGATGTTGTCGCCAGAACCCGAGGTATCGGAATGCAATCCACCGATTGCGCCGTTCGAGACGTTTTTATCGAAGGAACCATTTTTACCACTATCATCCGCAAAGGATACACCAGCGCGGAAGCCGCTGAAACTCGGCGTGAAGTACGTGACGCGATTCTGATCACCATTCGGGACAGTGGTGTCGATCAGATAGGAGTTAACCCAGATGTCGAGGTCGCCATCGTTAACGCCAACCGGACCTACTGCTGGTGCAACGATCTGCATCGAATCGGCTGCACTATCGTTTTTGCCCATCTCAATACGACCGAAATTGCCGCTGACATACAGGTACTGTTCATCGATCTGGTCACTGGACGTTTCGCCTTCTAGCTCGACCACCGCACCAACTTCAATACCGTTATCGAGGGTGGTCGAGCCCTTGAAATGAATTTCGGTATCGGATTGGAAGGCGTTGTTGCGATCACCGACTTCCTGATCGGCAAAACCGGCCCACTGGTTCATGTAACCACCAACCGACAATTTAATCGGCTCGGAGGCCTGAGCTTGGCCGACAAACGCAACAGCAACAAGTGCGCTTGAAGCGATCAATATCTTTTTCATTTTACCCTCTTGGTTTTACGTGTGGACCGAGCATTTGTCTCAATAGACATGCTCGAACTCTCCCGACTGATAAAACGATTTAAATGACCAATAGTCAATTATAATGGAATAGATAATGTTTTTTGTCGCAAGTTTGTGGCAGAATAAGCACACTCAGATATTAAGGCCTATTACTCTGGGAACAATGATATTATCCCAGCAGACTTTGCAATTTCACATCCGCCCGATTATATGACCTATAGTCATTTAAATTACATGCTCAAAGCAACAAGCATTGGAAACATGGCTATCCACACACATGGCCAAAGATGACATTATCGCGCAGGCATTCCCTCTGCCTGCGCGAATTTTTATTGTCGCAGCACAAAACAAGTTAAGATCGTTTAATATTGGCAAAAATATCTTTCGCAGATAACCAACCGCAGCCAACAGAACATCGGTAATTTCTAAATAAAAAATCCCGCTCAGCGTTTTACAACAGAGCGGGATTGGCAATAAGAAGGGGGCTGAAAACCGCCCCCTTCAAATCGTACTAATTCTGGATGAATTAGAAGTCGAGACGCAGACCGGTTACAACACCGTAGCCATCGTTATCAGCAGTGGTATCGTTCTCCTGATCGAACCAGAAGACCGACGAACGCCACGAAACGCCAGCACCAAGAGCATAGCGCAGACCAAGATCAACCGCGCTGACGTCACCGGTACCGAAATCTTCATAACCATAGGTCAGGGAAACGGCAGCAGCATCCATGGCGTAAGACACACCAATATCAAATGCGTCCAGATCCTGGCCGGCAGTGTCACGCGAGCTCAGACCATAATCGTCGTCGGTATGGCCATAAGAACCACCAACGGTGAAGTTGCCAAAGCCAACATTAGTACCCAAGCCGTACCAATTGCCTTCACCCTGGTTTTCACCAACAGCCGACAGACCAAGCGATACACCACCGAAGTCACGGTTGAATTCCAGACCAGCGGAGATGATGTTGTCGCCAGCGCCCGAAGTATCGGAGCTCAGACCGCCAACAGTGGTTGAAGTACCTGAGGTGGTTACGGTTTTGTTGAAGGTACCGTTTTTGCCGCTATCATCAGCAAACGACACACCTGCACGGAAACCACCGAAGACCGGGGTGTAATAGGTCGCACGATTCTGGTCGCCGCTGGAGCGAACGGTGTCGATCAGATAAACGTTCGACCACTGGTCCATGTCACCGTCGTTGACGCCAACCGGGCCAACTGCCGGTGCGGTGATGCCCATGTCATCGGCGGCACTATCGTCTTTACCCAGTTTGAACTGACCGAAACCACCATTAATGTAAAGGTACTGTTCGTCGATCTGGTCAGAGGAGGTTTCACCTTCAAGTTCGATTACAGCTCCGATTTCAATGCCGTTATCAAGCGTGGTCGAACCTTTGAAGTGAACTTCGGTGTCAGACTGGAACGCGTTTTTACGACCACCGGAAGCAGTGGTATCTTCGTCAGAGAAGCCAGCCCACTGTTCCATGTAACCGCCAACCGACAATTTGATCGGTTCGGAAGCGGAAGCCTGGCCTGCAAAAGCAATAGCAACGAGCGCGCTGGAAGCAACAAGAATCTTTTTCATCTTACCCTCTTTATAATCTGTAGCCGATCAGCAACACCGTATTCCACACAACATGTCAGCTGACCACTGAGCGAGAGTAAAGCGGATATAATGACTTATGGTCAATTGATTTAAATGACCGATGACCAATTATGTCATTACGTGTGATATTTTAATCACAAATATTGCGGTTTTTTTCGTCATTTTTTCTGACCGTAAGCTACAAGAATAAAACCCGATGGCCTCCGGTAAAATATGCTTCCAGATAAATGACCGCCTATCCATTTATGTATGCTCGCTACAAAAAGGCTGAATTTCAGTTCTAAGTCGTAAAACGAAGATCAGCCATGATGTCATAAAGATGATCTGACGTACCTAATCGCTCACAGCTTCCTAAAACAAAAAAAGAAGGGAGCGATTTCTCGCTCCCTTCTCGCGTTTCTAGTTCTCTAAAGAGAATTAGAAGGAAAGTTTCAGGCCGGTAACTGCACCGTAGCCGTCGTTGTCGCTGGTGGTACCAGCTTTGTCTTCGTCAAACCAGAAGACAGAAGACTGCCAAGCAACGCCTGCGCCAAGCGTGTAGCTCATGCCCAGAGCAGCGCCCTGAGTTTCGGTGCTGCCAGTTTCCTGATATGCATAGGTTGCCGAAACAGAAGCAGCGTCCATGGCGTAGGAAACACCAAGGTCAAATGCATCGGTATCGTCAAGGCCAGCGGTGCTGTTACGCGAAGTCAGACCGTAGTCTTCTTCTTTGGTGCCGTAAGAGCCGCCAACAGTGAAGTTGCCGAAGCCAACGTTTACGCCAGCGCCATACCAGTTACCTTCACCCTGGTTTTCACCTTCAAGCGACAGACCAAGCGAGAAACCATCGAAGTCATTCGAGTAAGCAACAGCAGCAGAGACGATGTTGTCACCAGCACCCGAAGTATCGGAGGTCAGGCCACCAACGGTGGTAGAAGTGCCCGAAGTGGTAACGGTTTTGTCAAAAGTACCGTTGGTACGGCTGTCATCAGCGAACGACACACCAGCCTGGAAACCGCCAAAGTTCGGGGTGTAGTAGGTAACGCGGTTCTGGTCACCAGAAGACGGAACGGTATCGATTACGGTCATGTTGACCCAATCTTCCATACCGCCATCGTTCGGGCCAACCGGGCCAACAGACGGAGCGGTTACACCCATAGCGTCAGCCGCACTGTCGTTTTTACCCATTTCGATACGACCGAAGCCGCCGTTGACGAACAGGAACTGCTCATCCACCTGGTCGGTCGAGGTTTCGCCTTCGAGCTCGATACGTGCACCGATTTCGATGCCGTTATCAAGCGTGGTCGAGCCGGTGAAGTAAACTTCGGTGTCAGACTGGAACGCGTTTACACGACCACCAGCTGCATCGAGGTCCTGGTCAGCGAAACCAGCCCACTGTTCCATGTAACCGCCAACCGACAGTTTAATCGGCTCAGAAGCCGAAGCCTGGCCTGCGAAAGCAACAGCGACGATCGCGCTGGAAGCAAACAGAATCTTTTTCATCTTTTCCCTCAACGTCTTTGCAAGTGCGGAAAACCGCCTACAAAAATTAGATGAACGACTTTTCGCCGTTCGGTTCGGGGTAATGGAGCCAGTAAAACTATGGCGCGTCAACAACACTGTGATCGAAAAGATACATTCCCGCATCTTAGTTGCATATTTGACACACATGTTTTTGTTTGCTCCAAGCCGTGTCGGCCCTATAGTGCGGGCAGAAATTCTGATGCCTTGGACAAGGAATGGACCGTGCGATTGTCTCTTGTTAAAGTTTTTGCCCAGGTTGCAATATGTTTGCTGCTTGCAGCATGTGGTGCGGGCACCCAATCCGAATATGATAGTTATCCGGGCTCCGCGCCGGGTGACAAACGTGTTGGAACAACCGGCCGCTCGCAAACAATCGCGGACCAGAAAAAAGAAGGGACCCTGTTTGGTCCCGACGGCTTTAATTTTCTGGGTGGTGATGAAAGCAAGAATCAGGGCAACGGCACAGGTATAGGTGTGAACAGTTTTCTGTGGCGCGCATCCCTTGATACCCTCTCCTTCATGCCGCTGAATTCAGCCGACCCGTTTGGCGGTGTGATCATTACCGATTGGTACAGCCCGCCGGAAACACCAAACGAGCGTTTCAAGATTACGGGCTATATCCTCGGTACCGCCCTTCGCTCCGACGCGATCAAGGTCTCTGTCTTCCGACAGGTCCGAGTTGGAACGGACCAATGGGCAGATGCTGTGGTTGAACCAAGTACGATAACCGCAATGGAAGACTCGATTCTGACCCGTGCGCGTCAACTGCGCATTGACAGCGCAACCGCACAATAAGCATTCTGTTTGGATATGCCAGACACACCTATATATGTGTCAGGTCAATACAACCCCCATTCGCTGACACGTGAATGGGGGTTTATCTTGGCCCTTCATCGACCTGCATTATCACAATACGGGGATGATCTGCGCGCTGGGCGACTTGCAATCGCGTGCGAAATTCTTGGCCTGCTTCCTGCTTGGGAAGAACAAAAGGATTTTCCCCGCCAGCCAAAAAATGCAGGACCGGTTTCAACAGACATCATCGAAAACAATCTGGCAAAGCTTCATTCCCAGATAGGCAGTGATATCTTGTGCCTCACGCTTCTGGCAGATGTGCCACTTGATCGTCCTTTGCATATTACCCAAAGCAGCCTGATCGGCCATTGGCGCTGGCTGCGTCAGGTTTGGACCAAACTGGCGATAGACGAGCAGGCCTTTACCTTTATGCCTGAAGCCCAGGCTCACAGTTTACGAGATACGCCGAAAAGCAAAATTGTAGACGAGCTTGCAAAGGGTCGTTTCAATACGGCCGTTGCGAACCTGCGTAGCGACTTCAAGTCTCTTTCAAATAACAGCGACTCAGCTAAAGATCTTGAACTCAGACTTTCTTTCATCACGAACCTAACTCTGTTTTGCCCTTTGATCGGATCGGAACTATTGTATCGTCTTGGTCATGCGCCTTTCGGCAAAAACCATCACGCAAAAAATAGCGAGGAATGACGTTGCGCACCCTGTTATCGATTATCGCCGTGCTTGCCCTGACCGGCCTCACCGCTTGCGGCTTCCGCCCTCTTTATGCCGAGGATAAAGGCGGTGACAGTACCGCGGTCGATATGGCGAGGGTCAAAATATCGATGATGGAAGACCGAATCGGACAAATAACACGTAACGTTCTGGTCGAAACGCTGACCCCGCGCGGCCAAACTGTTCGGCCGGAATATACTCTCGATATTACTCTTGATGAATCAACTTCCGAACTCGGTTATACCAAGGACAATGAAGCAACTATTGCCGACTACATTTTGAGCGCCCAGTACCAACTTTCTCGAATTTCCGACTCAAGAATACTCCGTTCAGGCACGCTTCGCGCCCGAACAACTTACAACCTTGTCGACTCCGACTTTGCCTCACTAGAAGCAGAGTCCGCCGCCCGCTCAGACGCTGCCCGGAATCTTGCCCGACAGCTTGCCAATCAGGTCGCCGTTGGCCTGCGCAGCGGACGTTAGGTAATATCACGCAATGAAGCTCAAGGCGGCACAGGTTGAAAATTTCCTTCGCGCTCCCGATGCCAAGGCGCAACTCGTCCTGATCTATGGCGAGGATGAGGGGCTTGTACGAGAACGTGCGGTCAGACTTGCCAAAACCGTGGTCGAGGATCTCAAGGATCCATTCCGTGTAATCGAACTTGGCACCGCCCAGCTTAAGGAAGACGCCAGCCGTCTGCGCGATGAAGCCGCCGCCATCAGTTTTGGTGGCGGGCGCCGTGTGATCCGAATCCGCGACATTAGCGAGGCACAGGCCCCCGTCATTGCCGATTTCCTTGCCGATCCCGCCGGTGATGCCCTGATCGTCATCGAAGCCGGCAGCCTTGCGTCCAAATCGAAACTGCGTCAGACGGTCGAGAAAGCCGGTAATGGCATGGCACTGCCCTGCTATGCCGACAGCGGACGAGATATCGAAGCCCTGATCAATTCCGTCATGGAAGATCACAAACTGCGCATTGATCGCGATGCCATACGCTATCTGGTCGGTAACCTGGGCTCTGACAGGATGATTTCACGAAGCGAACTTGAAAAACTGGCTCTTTACGCTCTGAAAGAAGGTCAGGTCACATTGGCCGACGCGATGTCCTGTGTCGGGGATAGTTCCGCCCGCCATTATGACGATGTCGTGCAGGCCGTATCCCAGGGCAATGTCGCAAGCCTCGATAGCGCCCTGACCCGCCTGGTCGAAGAAGGCCTCAATCCGGTTGGCGCACTTCGCATGATGATCGGCTATTTTCAAAAACTACATCTGGTCAAAGGCCAGATTGCACAAGGCACGAATGCCGAACAGGCGATGAAATCGTTGCGTCCCCCCCTGTTTTTCAAGGCCGCAGATCAGTTTCGCGCCAATCTGCAGAATTGGGCATTGGGAAATCTGCAACGCGCCCTGCAAATCCTGCTAGAAGCCGAAAAGGATTGTAAAAGTGGGCTCGCCATCCCCGAAACCATCGCACACCGCGCGATGATCAAGGTCGCCGTTGCCCGCCAGAAGCAGGGCAGACGCTAACGACTATCCAATCCGCAACCGATAAGCAGCCCCACTGAACGAGTCGCACGGGGCTGCTTATCGGTTGCGGATTGGATATAAAAATCTATTCGTCGCTATTACTTAGGGCTCCATGAGCTTTACTCTTCAGGACTTTCGCGTCCGACAATGTCTCAAGCGCCTCTTCACCGACTTCATCCTGCTCAATCGGCATATCGCCTTCTGGCTCGTCTAGAAACGAGTCATCGACATCCAGCGCGATCTCGGTCGCGTCGGCAATCGATTCGAGCTCGTCAGTCAGAAGATCATCATCGATAAACATCGAATCGAATTCGTTGTTCCCCTCACCTTCGGGAACAAGCGGATCATCATCGTCATTAACCGGTGCCGACTCGCCCAACCGTCCCTGACTCAAACGTTTGAGAATATCGTCAAGTTGCTCAAGGGTTTCATACCGAACAGAGATTTTACCACCCGCCCCGTCAAAATCGATATTTACTGCCAGCCCCAACATATTGCTAAGATCATGCTCTAGCGCCACTGTATCTGGATCTTTATCGCTTGTGCGTCCCGACGAAGGCTTCTTCTGGCGCGCGGTTTTACCGCCGTCACTTTTCACCAGTTTCTCGGTCTGGCGAACGTTTAGCCCCTTCTTGACGATCTGGTTTGCCAGCTCGACCGCGTTATTCGCCCCCAACAGGGCCCGCGCATGACCGGGGCTCAGCACACGATCCGACAACATCTGCTTGATCGGTGCAGGAAGCGTCAACAAACGCAGGCTGTTCGCAATATGACTGCGGCTTTTGCCAAGCGCCTGAGCCAATGCCTCCTGAGTATGCGAAAAATCGCTCATCAGGCGGCTATAACCTTCGGATTCCTCGAGTGGCGACAAATCCTGCCTTTGCAGGTTTTCGATCAGGGCAATCTCGGCGGTTTCCCTGTCGTCAAAATCACGTACCAGAACCGGCACTTCGTGCAATTGCGCCCGCTGTGCAGCCCGCCAGCGACGTTCACCGGCAATGATTTCATAGGTGGTTTCACCTGTAGAGGACGCCCGCACAAGAATCGGCTGAATAATACCCTTCTGACGAATCGATGCCGCCAGATCGTCAATCGCCTCGTCATCAAAATTGCTGCGCGGCTGGAATGGTGATGGCTTCAGATCGGTGATGGCAATCAGCTGTGTGGTCCCGCCAGGGCCTGGATGAGCAACAGCCTCATTGCTACCAGCAACCGCTGCACCGACATCATCGTCTTCCTCGCCCAGCAGGGCCGATAGCCCCCGTCCCAAACCGCGTTTTTTTGCCTCACTCATGCCTTCACCCCTTCGCGTTTCAGAACTTCGCTTGCAAGATTAAGATATGCCCGCGACCCCGGACATTTCATATCATAGACAAGCACCGGCGTACCGTGGCTTGGCGCCTCTGATACACGGACATTGCGCGGGATCACCGTGCGATAAACGACATCACCAAAATAGTCGCGTACGTCATTGGCTACCTGTGCTGACAGGTTGTTACGCTTGTCATACATCGTCAAAACAATGCCCTGAATTTCAAGAGCAGGGTTAAAAGCCTTTTTCACCCGCTTAATGGTGCGTACCAGATGGCTTATCCCCTCCAGCGCGAAAAACTCGCACTGGAGCGGCACCAGAACCGCATCACTGGCAACCAACGCATTAAGCGTCAGCAAGCCAAGTGACGGCGGGCAATCGATCAGCACATAATCGACATCATGCGGCAACCGACCGAGCGATTCTTTAAGCTGCATCTCGCGGCGTTCAAAATCGACAAGCTCGATCTCCGCCCCAGAAAGATCCATACCTGATGGCACAATCGTCAGGCGTGGAATAGCAGTTGCCTTGCGTGCTTCTTCCAGCGTATTGCCGTTGATCAGCACGTCATAAGAACTTATCTGGCGCTCAGACGGACGCAGGCCCAAACCGGTGCTTGCGTTGCCCTGCGGATCAAGATCAACGATCAAAACCCGCTGGTTCACAGCCGCCAACGCAGTTGCCAGATTAATCGTGGTCGTGGTTTTACCAACCCCGCCCTTCTGGTTGGCCACGGCAATGATCCGCGGCCTGTGACCGGCCTCGGAAGAGATTGAAAGCGGCAAATCAATAACGTCGGTCACCGGTCAACTCCTTGCAAAATCAACACCACGCCTTCTGGATCAACCAGGCTGGCATGGGTGGTTACAGTGAATACCCAACCGGCTGCACGTGCATCGGCCAGCTCTTCCTCAAAGGCACGTCCTTTTAGCAACACATAATGCCCGCCCGGTTTAAGATGCCGCTGCCCAAGCTCCAGAAGCTTTGGCAATGGCGCAAATGCACGGGCTGTAATCACGTCGGCTTCACGCGCGTTGGCGACTTCAATACGCTCGCGGGCAATTTCGATCTGGCCCAACACCCCACAAACCCGCGCTGCTTCCAGCAGAAACACGGTTTTCTTGGTGTTTGATTCCATCAAAATTACGTCATTAGCTCCCAAAATCGCCAAAACGATCCCTGGGAACCCTGCCCCGGAACCGAAATCGACAATTTTCCCGCCACGGACAACGTCTTCCACATACGGCCAAAGTTGCGCAGAATCCTGTAAATGGCGTGTCCAGACGTCATCAGCCGTGCTGGCACCAACGATATTGATCCTCGGCTGCCATTTGACAACAAGGTCAGCATAAAGGCCAAGACGGTCCAATGTTTCACGTGAAACATTCAAATCGGTCTCAAACCATGTTTTTACGGGTTCTGAAATGGATTGCATGTTCGAGTTATAATCCGCGTTAATGATTCGCACCAGACTTGATTTTTTAAGCAAACACGTTTTATCGCGTCGAAATCAATAATTTTTGGGAAAAACACGAAAATGTTTCACGTGAAACATTCTACCGATAAGTAAAAGCATCACGCGTGCAAAAAGCCCGCGGTGAATGAAGCCCCATCGTCAATGACAAACAGCGGCACATCAAAAAAGGGCAGCACACTTATACAAAATGTACTGCCTTTCCGAAATTATGAACAACCCAACGTAAGTTCCAATCAGGCGCTGCGTATCGCCTTATGCTTGTGGCTTTTGATATGCCCAAGCAAGGCGGTCACTGCCGCGGGGGTGACACCCGGAATGCGTGATGCCGCACCAATAGTTTCGGGCTGGATTTCTTTCAGTTTCAGACGGATTTCTGCCGAGAGGCTGCCGACGCTATCGAAGTCAAGATCGCGCGGCAGACGCAATTCTTCATCCCGACGGAAGGCCGCAACATCGGCGGACTGGCGATCCAGATAGCCTTTATATTGCGCATCGATTGAAACCTGTTCTCGGATCGCCGGGGTAATTTCAGAAAGCTGCGGCCAGACGCGGGTCAAGGTATCGAAATCAATATCCGGATATGCCAGCAAGTCATACGCCGAGCGCCGCACACCATCCTGATTGATTTTGATGTCATGCTTCGCCAGACCATTCGGGGTTTCGGTCAAATCGGAAACGGTGCGTTTGGCTGTTTCAAGCGAAAGTTTTTTATCACCCCAAACCTGCTGGCGATGCGATGCCACGCAGCCGATGTCAAGACCACGATCCGTCAGACGCTGGTCAGCATTGTCCGCACGAAGCATCAAACGATACTCAGCGCGTGAGGTAAACATGCGATAAGGTTCGCGCGTGCCCAGCGTCACCAGATCATCAATCATCACACCGATATAGGCGTCAGCACGATCAAGAACAAATTCGCGCTCAACCGCCCCTGCTGTGCTTCCGGCGACAAGGGCAGCATTAACACCCGCGACAAGTCCCTGCCCGGCAGCCTCTTCGTAACCGGTCGTGCCATTGATCTGCCCGGCAAAGAACAGTGCACTGACTTTCTTGGTTTCCAGCGTATGGCGCAGCTCGCGCGGATCAACAAAATCATATTCCACTGCGTAGCCAGGACGGAAAATCGCGACCTTCTCGAGACCCGGAATGGTGGCCAGCATCGCAAGCTGAACTTCTTCGGGAAGTGAGGTTGAAATGCCGTTCGGATAAACCGTCGGATCGTCGAGCCCTTCTGGCTCCAGAAAAATCTGGTGCTGGTTCTTTTCGGCGAAACGCACAACTTTGTCTTCGATGGACGGACAATAACGCGGGCCACTGCTTTTGATCTGGCCACTATACATCGGAGCCCGATGCAGGTTTGCACGGATGATTTCGTGCGTCGCCTCAGTTGTCCAAGTCATGTGACACGGGATTTGCAGTACGGTGATTTCTTGGGTCAGGAAGGAAAACGGATCGGGCGGATTGTCACCCGGCTGTTCTTGAAGACTGGCCCAATCGATCGTTCGGCCATCAAGCCGTGCCGGGGTGCCGGTTTTCAAACGCCCCAAACGGAAGCCGAATTTTTCCAAAGTTTCCGAAAGACCAAGTGCTGGCGCATCACCGATACGCCCGGCCGGAGTGGTTTTTTCGCCAATGTGAATAAGACCACGCAGGAATGTTCCCGTTGTCAGAACCACCGCACCGGCATCATATTCGCGCCCGTCTTCGGTGATCACACCGGTCACGCGGCTGTCATCGCCCTCGGTAATTTTAAGGTCGTGAACCGCGCCTTCGATGATCGTCAGGTTTTCCTGATTGGCCAGAATATCCTGCACCGCTTCGCGATACAGCTTCCGATCAGCCTGCGCGCGTGGGCCGCGCACAGCCGGTCCCTTGGAACGGTTCAGCATTCGGAATTGGATCCCAGCGCGGTCAATCGCACGACCCATCACACCGTCAAGCGCGTCGACCTCGCGAACCATATGCCCCTTGCCAAGCCCGCCAATAGCCGGGTTGCAAGACATTTCTCCGATACGATCAGCACGGTGTGTGACCAGTGCGGTTTTCGCTCCCATGCGCGCAGCCGCAGCCGCAGCCTCGCACCCGGCATGGCCCCCGCCAACAACAATCACATCAAATCGGTTATCCGACATCGAATTCCTCGTTGAATTCCTTGACTACGCCAAGCCATGACATCTGCTCAATGCAACACAGCTTGCGAGTCTTATTCAGGTCTTAATTCAAAACCACGTGTCATCGAAATGGCCGATGTTTCACGTGAAACAATTTCTGATAATCTTATTTGCCGATACAGAAGTCGCCGAAGATAATATCAAGCAGGTCTTCCACATCGACGCGTCCGGTGATTTTACCGATTTCACGCACGGCAAGGCGAACATCCTCGGCCGCCAATTCGGCAATATCGGTCTGCAATCCGCGATCCAGATGATCACTGGCACGCTCAAGTGCCTGGCGGTGCCGCAGCCGTGTCAGGGGAACTGGTCCCGCAAAATCGAGCCCTTCTTTTACGCGAGTCTCCAGCAGTTGCAAGAGGCTTTCCATCCCCTGCCCGGTCATGGCCGATATGGGCAAAACGGGCAGCTCAAGCCGATCCCCTATTGCCGATTTTCCAGACCAGACTGTCGGGATATCGCCAACATCCACACCATCCACCTTATTGACCAGAAGGATCGTATTGGCATCAATCAGGCGCGCAGCCTCTGCGTCGATGTGGGGCCAGTCGGAACGATCCACCACAACAAGCCGCAAATCCGCATCCTCCGCGCGGGCGGTTGCACGGCGAACACCCTCGGTTTCGATCACATCGCCACTTTCGCGAAGGCCCGCAGTATCCACCATGGTGACGGGAAAACCACCAAGATCAAGATGGACTTCGATCATATCGCGCGTGGTTCCAGCGATCTCGGACACAATCGCCGCCTCACGCCTTGCCAGCCGGTTCAGAAGGCTTGATTTACCGGCATTAGGCGCACCGAGAATCACGATCTGGAAACCTTCGCGCAACCGTTCGCCGCGCCGGTTGTCGGCGAGATGTTTATCCATCTCGCCGTGAACGGATGACAAATCACCACGCACCACCGGCACAATACCACCAGGCAAATCTTCGTCCGGAAAATCGATATCCGCCTCGATGTAGGCCAATGCCTTCATTAAACGCGCGCGCCAGTTTTCGTAAAGGGCGCCCAATTCGCCTGCCATCTGGCGCACGGCCTGCCTGCGTTGGGCCGCAGTTTCGGCATCAATCAGATCGGCAATGCCCTCGGCCGCGGTCAGGTCCATTTTGCCATTTTCGAAGGCACGTCTGGTATATTCCCCCGGTTCGGCGATACGCAGGCCCGGTCGAGCGGCCAAGCAATCAAGAACACCGTCGATTACCGCACGCCCGCCATGAGTATGAAGCTCGACGACATCCTCGCCTGTAAAGCTGGCCGGACCTGCAAAATAGATCGCTACCGCATCATCAAGTCGCTCGTTCGTTTTCGGATCATGGATCGGCGCATAGATCGCATGACGTGGTTTTGGCAGGCTGTCGCGGCCCAGAAGCGCGCACAATGTCGCCCCAGCCATTGACCCGGATAGCCGGATAACCGCCACCCCGGCCCGCCCAGCGCCGCTGGAAAGGGCAAATATGGTGTCTGTCTGGCCCACTCGGATCGGGGTTCCACTGTCGGTCACGTTAATCGTCATCCGTTCTGCTATCCGTCACGCCATCTGAAGAAAAATGTTGCTGGCTGTCCATATCGGTCAGCATTCCGCGAAGGTCAACATATAGCTGCAATTACAAACAGGGCTTTAAGGCTGCACAAGATAGCTGAAAGCGGCATATCATCAGCTTTCTGACCACCACATGATCCTCGCGGAAATCGGTTTCCAGTTTGATTTACAGATCTTTGGAAACGGCACCAACTTGTCACCGTTCTCGTTGCCGGAAAACACAAAACGGCCCCTGTCGGAGCCGTTTGAAGTGATTGTCCTAATGATGATGCCGCGCATCGCTCCTTACCGGTTTATTGATCCGGGCTTAGGCGCAGCCGTTCAACCACCTTTCCCCCGACCAGATGGTCATTAAGGATGGTATCAATATCTTCGATCGTCTCGTAACGATACCAAGTGCCTTCGGGATAGATCACCATCACCGGCCCCAGTTCGCAGCGATCAAGACATCCGGCGGTATTGATACGAGTCATTGGCAGACCCAGTTCCTTGGCGCGAACCTTCATGTAATTGCGAAGCTTCGTAGCACCCTTGGAATTGCAGCATCCGCGTTCGTGCGTCGCGGGGCGCTCGTTCTGGCACACGAAAACATGCGCCTGATAAAAATGTGCCTCGGTCGTCAAGCTAGTCAGTCCTTGGTGTTCTTGCCAGTGGTGTTTCCGGCAGCGTTAAACTGGCTCCAGAAGGCTTTCTGAAGCTGTTCCCAGTTCTGCATGCCCTGCGGCAGCCAGGTATTGAGCATGGTTTCGGGATCCATCGCCGCAAGATTGGCTTTCATCCGGTCCTCTATATCTTTCATCAAGGCCTGCTGCATGGGCTGCACATCGGGCAGACCAAAAAAGGTGCGCAGTTCTTCCGGCGTGCAATCGATATCCACGGAAACTTTCATCGCCCTGATCTCCTCTGTTTGATCTTCTGCTTTTTATTGGGTCCATTATGGACGTCCGTGCGAAGTTCTCAATCACTATCGACCTCAGAGCACTTCCAATCAGTTAAAAGCCGATAAAATCGCAATATATTGCTAATCCAATCCCTTTACCCCCCTTGTCTTTCGCTTCAGGGGCTTTACCCTTACATCCATAGAATGAATGTCAGCAATGGGATGGAACACTGCCCTTCCCGCAAACCATAAAAAGCCCGCCACCTTTACAGGAAATCCGGACGGGCACAGGACACGATGCCATGAAACTTGCGCAGAACAACCTTGGTTCGGAAACCAGCCCCTATCTTTTGCAGCACCGTGATAATCCGGTGCATTGGCAACCCTGGAGTACCGAGGTTCTTGCCGCGGCCAAGGGGGCAAACAAGCCTGTTCTGCTATCGGTTGGCTATGCGGCGTGTCACTGGTGCCATGTTATGGCACATGAAAGTTTCGAGGATGATGGTATCGCGGCACTGATGAACGAGCTGTTTGTGAATATTAAGCTCGACCGCGAGGAACGCCCCGATCTTGATAGTGTCTATCAGAATGCGCTGGCATTGCTGGGTCAGCAGGGCGGATGGCCGTTGACCATGTTCCTGACGCCGGATGGCGAACCGTTCTGGGGTGGGACCTATTTCCCCAAGGAGGCACGGTATGGCCGCCCGGGATTTGGCGATGTTTTGAAGTCGGTTTCAGAAATCTATACCCAACAGCCCGATAACATCCGCCATAACGTTGCACAGATCGGTCAGGCGCTGATTAAAATGAATAGCGGTGCAACTGGTTCGATGCCGTCGCTCGCAATGATTGATCAGTGCGGGCATGGCTGCTTACAGATCATGGACGGCGAAAATGGCGGCACAAATGGTGCGCCAAAATTCCCGCAACCAAGCCTTCTGGCCCTTATATGGCGTGTCGGAGTTCGCACCAACGATACCGATCTTAAACACATCGTCCGCCACAGCCTTGATCGCATGTGCCAGGGCGGGATTTATGACCATGTCGGTGGCGGTTTTGCCCGTTATGCCGTCGATGACCAATGGCTGGTGCCGCATTTTGAAAAGATGCTGTATGATAATGCGCAGCTGATTGATCTTCTGTGTGATGTCTGGCGTGAAACCGGCAACCCGCTTTATGAAACCCGCATTTCCGAAACCATCGACTGGATCCTGCGCGATATGCGAGTCCCCGGCGGAGCCTTTGCCGCCAGCCTTGATGCCGACAGCGAGGGTGTAGAAGGCAAGTTCTATGTCTGGGACGAAGCCGAAATTAACGCCATTCTTGGCAATGATGCCGCCCTGTTCAAGGATATCTATGACGTCGGTCCCTCGGGCAACTGGGAACATAAAAATATCCTGAACCGCACGCAATCGGGCCTTGGCCTTGCGGACCGGACGACGGAAAAGAAACTTTCGGAAATACGGACAAAGCTTTTGGCAGTGCGTAACAAGCGCATATGGCCGGGATGGGATGACAAGGCTCTGACCGACTGGAACGCAATGACCATTGCAGCTTTGGCTGAAGCCGCAATGGTGTTCAAGCGCGCAGACTGGCTTGATTATGCGAAGCTTGCCTATAATTTTGTGATCAACAGCCTGATGACTGGCGAAAGCAATGACCGGCGCTTCCTGCATAGTTATCGCAATGGCAAGGCACAGCATGCCGGGATGCTCGAAGATTACGCGCACATGATCCGCACGGCTTTGCGGCTTTATGAATGCTTTGGCGAGGATGCATACCTTCGCGAAGCCACCGAATGGTGCGAAGCAGTCGAAAACCTGTTTGCCGACACCAAAGGTGGTTATTTCCAATCGGCATCTGATGCCGATGATCTGGTTGTGCGCCAGAAACCGCATATGGATAATGCGGTTCCGGCCGGAAATTCGGTCATGGCACAAAATCTGGCGCGGCTTTATGCACTGACCGGCGATACCAAATATCGCGACCGGGCGGAAATCACCATTGCCGCCTTTGCCGGGCGATTAAACGAACAATTTCCCAACATGCCTGGCCTTCTTCTGGCAGCCGAAATGCTGCAAAATCCGCTTCAGATCGTGCTGATCGCCAAGGAACCCAGCCAGATGTACATGGAAATGCGGCGCGCCATCTTTGCCGCCTATCTGCCAAACCGTGCGATCACCATTCTGGCCGACACCGATGCCCTGCCCGACCTGCACCCAGCCAAGGGAAAAACCGCGATTGACGGACATGAGACAGCCTATGTCTGTCAGGGGTCGGTCTGTTCCGCCCCGGTTACTAATGTCGCCGACCTTGCCAAGCTGCTTGCCAATTTACCAAATAAGTCGACATAAGAAGAGCCGCTGATACGATGCCTGCTCAACTCGGATGTTTCACGTGAAACATCCGATGGTTGGCCTCCTCCTCCGGCATCCAAAAATTAATTATGCCTTTTACCCCTTCCCACAAGCCGCAGGATTTCGACCATGCCGCAGATTTCGATGAACAGCCCGGTCGGGGCGATTACAATTTTCGAATTCGACGATCAGATCGTCGCCGTCGATTGGGGCTTTGTCGAGGATATGGAACCGAGTCCGGTCCTGAGCGATGCCAAAGCGCAGCTCAATGCCTATTTCGATGGCAAGCTTGATGCCTTCAACCTGCCGCTGGCGCCCGATGGCACCGATTTCCACAAGGCTGTATGGGAGGCGATGTGCAAAATCCCGCTGGGCAAAACCGCGACCTATAAGGATCTGGCGATTGCAGCCGGGGCACCAATGGCCTATCAGGCTGTTGGTACGGCCTGCGGGCTTAATCCAATCCCCATAATCATTCCATGCCACCGTGTTCTGGCGAGCGGCGGCAAACCGGGCGGTTATTCCGGCGATGGCGGACTTGAAACCAAACGCGCGCTTTTGAAAATCGAAGGCGTCGATCTGGTTATCCCAAGCGATCAGGGCAACCTGTTCTGAACAAAGCAGCTATCAGCCAATTTTGTCTGGCATTCCATCAGATGAAATACCGTCTTTTAACCTCCGTCCGAACGGACAAAACCAAACCTGCCGGATAGCAAAATGCCGTTTTCTGACATAGACTTGGTCCATTGATCAGACAAGCGCCAAAATGGCGCATTAACGGGAGGTCTCCATGACCAAAGCTTTCCGATTTTATGAAACCGGCGGCAGCGATGTCCTGCGTTTTGAAGATGTCGAGGTTGGTGCACCAGGTACCGGTGAAGTTCGCCTGCGACAGGAAGCCATCGGACTGAACTATATCGATATCTATTTCCGTTCCGGGGTTTATCCGGCCCCGTCCCTGCCATCGGGCCTTGGGCTTGAAGGTTCGGGCGTGATCGAGGCGGTTGGTGACGGCGTAACCGACCTTGCAGTTGGTGATCGGGTTGCCTATGCCGCACAACCGCTGGGTGCCTATGCCGAGGCACGTGTAATGCCGGCCAAGGGTTTGGTTAAAATCCCGGACGGAATCAGCTTTGATCTTGCAGCAGCCGCAATGTTGCAGGGCATGACCGCTCAGTATCTTTTGCGCCGAACCTATCACGTCAAAAAAGGCGATACGATCCTTATCCATGCGGCTGCAGGCGGGGTTGGCCAGATTGTTTGCCAGTGGGCCAAACATCTGGGTGCCACCGTAATCGGTACCGTCGGATCGAAGGAAAAAGCCGAGATCGCCAAATCCAAGGGCTGCGATTATCCGATCCTTTATCGCGAGGAAAAGGTATCCGAGCGTGTCAAAGAGATCACCAACGGCCAAGGCGTTGAAGTTGTTTATGATTCCGTCGGTAAGGATACCTTTGACGACTCGCTGGATTGCCTGAAACGTCTTGGCATGATGGTCAGTTTCGGCCAGTCATCAGGCGCTGTCCCACCCGTCCCGCTTAAAGCTCTCGCACCCGGAGCCTATTTCCTGACCCGTCCGAGCGTCTTTCAATATACCGCCACTCGCGAAGAGCTTCTGGCAACCGCGAACGAGCTATTTGACGTGCTGAAATCTGGTGTGGTGAAGATTGATATCGGCGCGACATATGACCTTGCGGATGCCAAACACGCACATGACGACCTTGAAGGCCGCAAAACAACGGGCTCGGTCATACTGAAACCCTAAGACTTTATCGCATTGAAAAACATCGATTCACGCCTTTGCGGAAATGAAAGGAATGGGAAGAGGCAGGGTTAAACCCCCGCCTCTTCCTTTTCCGTGTGCCAGGCACGAACATCGCGCGCGATAGCATCGAAACGATCCGACAGGCCGGAACTAACCGCACGGCACGGAGCAATGACAGCTTCGGCCCAATCGACATAGCGCAGAATCTGTTCTCGGTCCCAGCCAACCGGGGTATCGGTCAACATCGCGCCAACATTGGCGACCTTATCGGCCAGACGGACCAGTTTAGCCCCGTTACTAAGATGCGGGGCGGTTTCGATCTGGCGGGCTTTGCGCTCATCGCGCGGCAGCGCCTTGTCATCGCTGACTTCAAGGACGATATCGGCGATCATTTCATTGAAACAAGCGGCAATTTCATCGCGAGTCGCCCCGCAATCCTCGATCACATCATGCAGGACCGCAGCACAGAGCACGTATTCATCCGTATGCGGTTCGCACTCGATGATCAGGCGCGATACCTCGATCGGGTGATTGATGTAGGGTTCATGGGCCGGGCCTTTGCGGCGCTGGTCACGATGCGCGCGGGCGGCAAAATCGACGGATTTCAGTAAAAGCTGCATCAGCCTTGAAAAAAGTAGTGGAAGAACGAGACCAGAGTCACATTTGATTGCGGCTACTGCAAGCATTGATGGCTATCGACATCAAAAATCTATGCCCCACATACAGGAAAGAGCCAAAATCAAGGAGATAAGCGAGACATGCCCGAGGAAATGAATCTTAAACTAACCTTGCAAAATACCAGCACCGAACCTCTGCATTTAACCAGTCTGGCACCGCAAACCGGCTGGAAATCGGCCCCGCCCCATCATCTGGCCGCCAATAACCAAATGGATTGCGCAATCGTCGCTGCTGATGAGCTGACAATCACCCTTCGATACGGGGTACATCATATCGGGCTTCATTTTGGTAATGGAAAGCTGCATGTCGAACCGGGTGATAGCAAACTGATCCGGCAGAAACTTGACGGTCACAATGCCGAACTAACATTGGCAATGACCTGAATAGCGAAGTGTTTCACATGAAACATCCCGCAAGGTTGCAGATCAGGCCCGGTTCCGGCGAGTGCCTGCCATTCGGCGGCCCGCACAGCACAGATATATTCATCGCGCAAAGGCAACCTGTCACTGTTCAAGCGAAGTAGATCACAGTGATCTACCGCACTCATAAACCTGTCGGATACCTCCTGCCGGCAAACAAAAACCCCCGACAGATTGCCGGGGGTTTTCCATGACGGGTCGATTACAGGATCGAACGGCGATCAGCCATTCATTGAATCGAAGAAATCGTCGTTGTTTTTGGTCGATTTGAGCTTACCGAGCAGGAATTCCATCGCATCCTGCGGCCCCATCGGGTTGAGGATACGGCGCAGAACCCACATTTTGGAGAGCGCGCTTTTTTCGACCAGCAGTTCTTCCTTACGGGTACCCGATTTAAGAATATCGATCGCCGGGAAGATACGTTTGTCGGACAGTTTGCGATCCAGAATAAGCTCGGAGTTACCAGTACCTTTGAATTCTTCAAAGATGACCTCGTCCATGCGCGAACCGGTATCAATCAGGGCAGTTGCGATGATGGTCAGCGAACCGCCTTCTTCTATGTTACGTGCCGCACCGAAAAAGCGTTTCGGACGCTGCAGGGCGTTGGCATCGACACCACCGGTCAGAACCTTGCCGGAGCTTGGAACGACAGTGTTGTAAGCACGTGCAAGACGAGTGATGGAGTCCAGCAGGATGACGACATCGTGCTTGTGCTCAACCAAGCGTTTTGCCTTTTCCAGAACCATTTCAGTGACCTGGACGTGACGCTGTGCGGGTTCGTCGAAGGTCGAACTGATGACCTCGCCCTTCACGGAACGGTCCATGTCGGTCACTTCTTCCGGGCGTTCATCAATCAGAAGAACGATCAGATAGGCTTCCGGGTGGTTTTCCTCAATCGCGTGCGCAATGTTTTGCAGCATCACGGTTTTACCTGTGCGCGGCGGTGCGACGATCAGGGCACGCTGACCTTTACCAAGAGGGGAAACAAGTTCAATCACACGGTTCGTGATGTCCTTGTTGCCTTCCTGATCAAGGTGGCGCTCCATCTTGAGCGGTTCGTCCGGGTAAAGCGGGGTCAGGTTATCGAAATTGATGCGATGGCGGACTTTTTCGGGCGCATCAAAGTTGACCTTGTCGACCTTGAGCAGCGCGAAATAACGCTCGCCCTCCTTGGGCGAACGAATCTGGCCTTCAACCGTATCGCCCGTGCGCAGACCAAAGCGCCTAACCTGGCTCGGCGAGACATAGATATCGTCCGGACCGGCAAGATAGTTTGCCTCGGGACTGCGCAGGAAGCCAAAGCCGTCTGGCAGAACCTCCAACACGCCTTCGCCGAAAATGGCATGATCGTTTTCGGCCAGCTGTTTGAGAATGGCAAACATCAGCTCCTGTTTACGGAGCGTGCTGGCGTTTTCGATTTCGAGTTCCTCGGACAGGGCAAGAAGCTCCGTCGGGGATTTCTTTTTGAGTTCCTGAAGATGCATATGTGCGTTTAATGATCTTGTGATTGCCGGGAAAGGCGATGATTGAAAGGAGAGGAGATATAGAGAGGAATACGGTTGACGATCAGGCAGATCATAGTTTCTGCGGACCGGTCAGAACCTTGTAGTTGTGAAGCAGACAGGACTGTTTCATGTTTCGGGTGTAAAACACCACAGATTGATAACGCCGATTGAACCAATAGTCAAACCGTGTTTCAAGCCATTAAGGCAATATCACGTGCACCTGTTGCAGAACTGCCATGCCATCGCCTGCCCAAGCTAAACCGGCGAAAGATATTCTTCAACCAACTGGCGAACCTTCGTGCATCTGTCTGGTCAACCAACCCGTTCGCGGACTATCGCCAGCATACGGGCAAGCTGATCATCGCTTAAACCGGCAATCCGTTCCGACAGAAGATTGGCAAGTTCGGTTGCCTCTGGCTCAAGCCCGGCGGTATCTACCGTTACCTTGGGATGAGAAAGCTGTGCCAGGCGTTTGATTTCGTCAACTTCATCCCAGACCAGATTGAAATAGCCGCAGATTTGCTGCACCAGACCCGGGCTTGGCCGGCCACGATGGCCATGTTCAAGCGCGGAAAGGTATGCTGGCGAGAGCTGCAAGGCGTTTGCCATATCGGTCAGGGTGACATTATGCCGCGCCCGTAATTCGCGAATACGATTGCCAAAGGGTGTCACGGGCGTCTCCGTTTCAGCAGAACATAAAAAGCGCCCGATCCGCCGTGCTGGATACGGGCTTCGCTGATGGCAAGAATACGGGTGCGGAGCCTTGGCGCGCTTAGCCATTGCGGGGTGCGTTGGCGCAAAAGACCGGTGCGGCCATATTCATCAGCACGCGATCCTTTGCCCGTAATCACCAGAACACAACGTTTTCCGGCCCGCCAGCTGTCTTCGATAAAAGCATTCAGTGCATGGTGGGCGACATCCTGGGTCATGCCGTGCAGATCGATACGTCCGTCGATTGACATCTGGCCTTTCTGGAATTTTTTGGCCGTCGACTTATCAATGTTATCGGTGACACCGGGTTCAAGTTCGGCCAAGGCGCGATTCTTTATCTGCGGGCCTCGATCAGCATTGCGTGCAGATGGCAGATTGCGCGCAGCCCGGACTTCTTCGGCCTTCTTGATTTCGCCTTGCAGGTCATCAGGAAGCGGCATCGCCGTATCGCTTTTGGGATGATCTTCGTCCAGTTCGAACACGGCGTCGCTGCCCTTGCGCTGTTTGGAATGCAGGGGTTTGACATCACGCGTGAAAATTTCCCAAAGGGCCTTTTCTTCGTCGCTGACGGAGCGCCGTCTTTTATGGGTTTTCTTTTGTGTCATCCACCAGAACGATATGCAAACGGCGCGGTCCGTGCGCGCCTAGCTGTATCGTCTGTTCGATATCGCCTGTTCGCGACGGGCCTGTCACCCAAAGGAATGTTCGCGGCATATTGCCGTTTCCTTCCCATTCGCGCAACCGTGCCCATACTTCTTCGTAAGTTCCGACGATGTCGCTGACTTTTAAAACGACAATACGGGTGTCGGGAAGCATATTGAGCGTAAAGGCATATCGGCCCAGAGTAAACCAAGCCATAGGCATGACCGCCAACCGCGCCATAAACCGAACAATGGTGGGTCCAAAGCCTGATGATCACTACATGTGCGAATGTTCATAAACCGTATCAATCATCCCGCCCGAAAAGATCAAGACAGGCAACACCGTTATTGTCGAGGTTCAACATTGCTCGCAGAAACGCACTGTCGGTATTCGAAGACAAGCCATGTCTCTCACGTAAATTAATGAATTGGCCACTTTGCTTAATCTTATCGAGAGAGTTCTGAAGTTTTTTGATCTCGTCAATCGGGGCCGCATTGCTGATGGCAATATAAAGAAAACAACTGCGATATGGTAAAATCCCGTCAATATCGCGTTGCTGAGCACTGGGATCGACAATGTCGCGATATTGGCGCAGAACCGAACCACCAATTGCAATCAGATCCACACGATCAGCATGTAACATAGGCAGTAAAAGCTCTTCGCGTGGAACCAGAACAAGCTGTTGTGCGCCGCGTTTACGTAAATAGGGTTCACGCGCCGATCCCAACAAAACGCCGATCCGTGCCGAGGACAGGATGTTATCAAAGCTCATATCCTGCCATTTGGCACCGGCGTAACCATAAAGGTTCCAGATGGTGCGACTGATCGGCCCAACCCATTTGAAGCTGTCTTCGCGATCCGCGGTTCGAGTTGTCGGATAGATTACATGCCGGGTGCCCTGCACCGCCTGTTCCATAACCCGCTTCCAGGGTGCTTGCGCCGCAATGACATAGGGCAGACCAGCATCGTTAAACAGAGTCGTGACAAGATCATCAAAATAGCCCGGTTCGGGACGGACTTTATCACGACCGCCCTCAGACGCATGAATGGTATAGGCAAGTTCGCCATCGATGAGGGTGTCTGTTTGCTGCAACTGGATCGGGGATTGGTCACCCAATTGATATTGGGCGCTCGCATCGCGGGTTGGGATCCCCGACAGAAGCATTGCAGTGATCAAACATCCGATTACACCCGGCTTGTTGAAAAGCGGCCAGTTCAAGAACGGGAGTTCAAAAAGCAAAAAGACGATCTGACAAAAAAAAGAAGTTCTAAAAAAAACGGCATATCGGGAAAACATGCCGGTCACATCATACCTCTTCGTGCTTTAGCCAAAAGGCACCGGAAAGCTTTGTTTCAATATAGGCGCGATGTGCAGCCAATTCTTCGTCGCTGACGATATGGAGCCGTGGTTCAAGACGATTTTCCTTTGGCCCCACCACCATGCGCGGGGTATTCGCGGTCTCCTTTGCTTTGTCCTTGGCATTGGAATCAAGCAAAAGCCCATGTTGCCGCCCCCCCAGCAGTTCAAGATAAACCAGCGCCAACAGATCGGAATCGAGCAATGCGCCGTGCAGGGTACGGTTCGAGTTATCGATCTTGAAACGACGGCACAGCGCATCGAGGCTGACCGGAGAACCAGGGAATTTTTTGCGCGCCATCTGCACGGTATCAATCGCGCGATTCATGGCAATTTTCGGCTTGCTCAGCCATTCAAGTTCTGCGTTCAGGAATTTCATATCGAACGCAGCGTTATGGATCACAAGAAGCGAATCATCGCCGATAAATTTGAGAAAATCATCGACAATTTCGGCAAAAACAGGCTGGTCTTTAAGGAAATCGTCACCCAAACCGTGAACGTCGAATGCCTCTCTTGGCATCGGACGCTGCGGATTGATATATTGGTGATATTGCTGTCCCGTCGGCATGTGATTGATCAACTCGATGCAACCGATTTCCACCAGGCGATGGTCTGCATATGGATCAAGGCCGGTGGTTTCCGTATCAAGGACAATTTCACGCATGTCGGGTCCGATTTTCCAGTTGGTCAACGATGGTCCGTATCTTAGCGAAAGTTACCGCCCGCCCCAAGCCTGTCGGGATGATGAAATCGGCTTTGCGACGTTTTTCGCGATCGGGCATCTGTTTGGCAAGAATGGCGGAAAATTTGGCCTCCGTCATCCCCGATCGCGCCATAACACGTTGGCGTTGAATGAACTCCGGCGCTGATACTACTGCAACTTGATCGCAGCGTTTTTCGCCCGCCGTTTCAAACAGAAGTGGGATATCAAGTACAACCAATGGTCTTTGCGCCAGACGGTTCTGCTTTAGAAATCGGTTTTCTTCACCGCGAACCAGCTGGTGCAGGATTGCTTCAAGACATTTCAGCGCATCGGAATCGGCAAAAACGATTGGTCCGAGTATCTGGCGATCAATACGGCCGTCTTGCAGGACATCAGGGAATGCCGAAATGATCGGTTCAAATGCCGCCCCATCCGGTGCCATCAAATGATGTACGCTGGCATCGGCATCGTGAACCGGCACACCGAGATAGCGGAACATCCCCGCCGCTGTCGATTTACCCATGCCGATGGACCCGGTCAGTCCCAAAATCACCATAATAAATAGTGTCCTGTGATCTTAATTCGGATTAATCTGGCAAAAGCACGAATTCGCGAAGCTCTGGCGTAACCTCTGGATCAATCCCGAACCAGCGATGGAAACCCGGTCGTGCCTGATGCAGCAACATGCCTAACCCGTCAACCACTTGATTGCCGCGTTTTTTGGCCTGTGCCAGCAGATCGGTTATCAGCGGTGCATAAACGATATCGGTAACAAGGGCTGTTTGCGGCAAACCTTCAAGATCGATTTCAAGTTTCGGCTGTCCAACCATGCCAAGGCTTGTGGTATTGACCACAAGTGCCGCATCGGCAAGGCTTGCGGGATCAAGCGGCCAGTTCACAACATTTATCCGGGGATCATTAATCTCGGTCGCCAGATCTTCAGCGCGTTTGCGTGTACGATTGGCAATACGGATTTCGGGACTGCCTTCGTCAAGCAGGGCAATCAAAACCGCGCGCGATGCCCCACCCGCACCCAGCACCACCGCCGGACCAGACGCAAAATCGATATTCGGGGCTTCTTGGCAAAGGTTTTCGATAAAACCGAACCCATCGGTATTATCGCCCAGCATGCGGCCATCCTTGGCAAAGGTCACAGTATTGACCGCTCCGATGCGACGCGCACGATTAGAGAGTTCATCACATTCGGGCATCGCCATTTCTTTTTGCGGAATGGTGACATTGACCCCAGAAAAACCCAGATTTCGCAAGGATTTCAGGGCATCCTGAAAATTATCCGGCTCTACCGGGAGCGGCATATAGCAACCGTCGATCCCGTATTTTGCCAGCCAGTAACCGTGCAGACGCGGCGATTTCGAGTGCGATACCGGCCAGCCCATCACACCGGCAAGGCGCGAGGTACCCGACAGGGTTCGATAAGGGGTTCGCGAAATCATAATGAAGAATTTCCTGCCTGAATGTCTTTTATTATGCCTTGAGAATACCGTGATCACGCAAGAAGCCAATCAGCGGCAAAAGAGGCAGGCCCAGAACGGTAAAATAGTCACCGCGTACTTCGGTGAAAAGCTGCGCGCCAATACCTTCAAGCTGATAACCTCCAACACAGTCGTAAATGTCATCGCCGGCGGCATCAAGATAGTCTTCGAGCCATTCATCCGTAAAGTTGCGCATGGTCAGATGGGCGGTATCGATGGTGCCCCAGATACGTGATCCTTCCTTATAGATCACGGCCGCCGAAACCAGTTGATGGGTTTTACCGCGAAGCGCCAGAAGCTGGGCACGGGTATTGTCGCGGTCACGCGGCTTGTCAAACCAGATCCCGTTGCATTCCAGCATCTGATCGGCCGCTATAACGATACCATCGGGTTGCTGTCGATACATGCGCAATGCCTTCATTTCGGCGAGCGTTTCGGCGGCTTCGGCAGCACTGGCACCTTCGGCCTTCATTGATTGCTTGTAACCGTCTTCGTCGATCATGGAGGCAATTGCCTCGCAATCCACACCTGAATTTGTCAGCATGGAGTGGCGAGCTTTGCTGCTGGACGCCAGAATCAGTCTGGTCATGTATCGGTATCCTGTGATTTGCTTATGTCTTTGAATTAATCGAATTAATGACCGCGCCGGTCATACATGGTCGATAGAATGATCGCCGCGGTTTCTTCGATGGATCGTCTGGTGACGTTGATAATCTTCCAGCTGCGATCAGTAAAATAACGGCGTGCCTGATGGACTTCGTTTCGCACGGCAACCGGGTCAACGTAATCTCCACCCTCGCCGCGCTCGATCTGGCGCAGTCGATTTTTGCGGATCGATACCAGTTGATCAACATCCTTGATCAGGCCAACAACCAGCGGATTTTTAAGCTTGTCGAGTTCCGGGGGCAACGGGCACCCCGGCACAAACGGCACATTGGCGGTTTTGATGCCACGATTTGCCAGATAGACGGAGGTCGGTGTCTTTGACGTGCGCGAAACTCCGACAATCACGACATCGGCTTCTTCAAGATCCCAGGTCGATTGCCCGTCATCATGAGACAGCGTGTAATCAATGGCTTCGATCCGGTTGAAATAATCTTCGTCCATTTTATGAAGGGCGCCGGTGCGGCCGCGTGATTGCTGTCCCAGATACCCGGCCATCATGGTAATGGTATTATCAAGCACATGGCTGTGCGGTACCTGCAAACGGCGACAGCCTTCTTCGAGCTTACGGCGGATATCCATATCGAAAACCGTATAAAGCACGATACCGGGATTGCGTTCGATATCGGCAAGCACACGGGCAAGCTGCGCATCGGTTCGGATCAGCGACCAGACATGTTCATGGGCCCGGACATCGGGAAATTGTGCAATGCAGGCACGTGCCACCCCGTCAACGGTTTCACCGGTCGAGTCCGATACCAGATGGAGGTGAAAGATATTGTCGTCATCAATCATTGCAGACCCGCAATTTTCCAGCATTTCATATTACTTAACCGAAACCCGGTGTTCGATATTTCGATCATCTGCCATATGTCAGGGCACTGCAATCCCAACCATAAATTAAACTGACGGAGTCGAGCCTGTGGATAATTGTGGATAACGGGGGCGACTCCGGCCAAATGTTTTCCACAGATTTTATCCTGCACGTCATACAAAATTTCTCAATGCATTCGTCCCACGGGGGATAAGCGGAAAATTTTTTCCCTAATAGCAGGGATAACAGAGCGAAAACCAGATTAATCCCCGCTATCCCCATTATTCAAAAACGGCTTTTCCCAAGCTCATCCTTGGGAGTCGTTTCGAGTCGTCCCCAGTTTTCCCCAAGACCGTTTGAGATGAATCATTTTTCCCGAGTCGCAATGTGGATAAACTGTGCACCAAATTTGATCCCCGTTATCCACAGGGAACCACTAACAAACAACATCCTTTTTTATTAAAGAAGGTTTTGTTAGAGACACGGTGGAAAAACGGCTTGGAAAGGCTTCAGGACACAATTAACGGGTCAGGAACCGGGAACCAGACATAAGCGCCAGATCATCGTCTCTGACAAAAGGATCGGGACTATCATACCCGGAAACAGCCCGTTGAAAGGCAGTTACCGGCAGTCAAACAGGAAACGTCATGCCAAAACCAAACAAGACCTTTTTGCGCGCCCTTGCCGGTGAAACATTGCCGGTACCTCCCATCTGGCTCATGCGCCAGGCGGGTCGCTATCTTCCGGAATATCGCGCAACACGGTCCGAAGCAGGTTCGTTCCTCGATCTTTGCTATAATCCTGATCTTGCGTGTGAAGTTACCTTGCAGCCGTTGCGGCGCTATGACTTCGATGCGGCTATTCTGTTCTCCGATATCCTCGTCATACCACAGGCACTTGGACAGCATTTGGCTTTCAAGCAAGGGGAAGGCCCGCAGCTTGAAGCCATTAGAGATGCTTCGGGACTTGGCATCCTAAATGTTGATCATATCCATGACACACTGGGGCCGGTTTACGAGACGGTTGCAAAGCTCTCTGCATCCATTCCGTCTCATACCTCTCTCATTGGTTTTGCAGGGGCACCTTGGACGGTTGCGACCTATATGGTTGAAGGAAAGGGCAGCAAGGATTTTGCCAATATTCGCCGCTTTGCTTATGGCGATCCAGACGGGTTTTCACGTCTGATAGACATCCTGGTCGAAGCCACCACGCAATATCTGCTAAAACAGGTTGAAGCAGGTGCGGAATGCATTCAGCTTTTTGAAACCTGGGGCGGAGTACTGTCGGAAAACGGGTTTGAACGCTGGGTGATCGAACCGACCAAAAAGATTGTCGCAAATCTTAAGGCGGTACATCCGGATTTGCCTGTGATTGGCTTCCCAAGGGGTGCTGGCTTGCATCTGATCGACTTCAAACAGCAGACTGGTGTCGATGCCGTTGGTCTTGATAGTGGTGTTCCTTTGAAATGGGTTGCGGAAAAACTTCAGCCATTGGGCCCGGTGCAGGGTAATCTTGATCCGATGTATCTGATTACCGGTGGGGACGAAATGATTGATGAAACCCGCCGTATCCTAGATGTGCTGCGTGATGGTCCGTTCATTTTCAATCTTGGACACGGGATTACCCCGGAAACATCGCCGGAAAATGTCGGCAAGCTGGTCGATTTTATTCGAAATTATCGCTGATAATTGAAATCGATCAAATCGATTGAAAAATTCAATGCGTAAAATGGTTTAAACCCGTTGCACTTCGATACTGATTGGCCATTATAATCGGCAGGATCAAAAGAAGTGGGACGGGTTTATCCAGACAAAACTTCCGGGATGAACCGGACAGTTTCAAAACGCCATGAAGGATATGCCGATGTCCGAACTAAAGCGTAAAAAACGCGCGATCATTCTTTTCAATCTGGGCGGCCCGGATGGGCCGGATGCGGTTAAGCCGTTTCTTTTCAATCTCTTTAATGATCCGGCGATTATTAGCCTGCCCAATCCGTTCCGGTATTTTCTGGCAAAGCTTATTTCATCGCGCCGCGCACCGATTGCGCGCGAGATCTATAACCATATCGGCGGAAAATCGCCGCTGCTGGAATTGACTAAGGATCAGGCGGATGCGCTTGAAACAGCGCTTAACGGGCTTGATGACGGCTATGAAAATCGCTGTTTCATTGCCATGCGTTACTGGAAACCGTTTGCCGATGAAAGTGCGGCCGCGGTTAAGGCATGGGGTGCGGATGAACAGATTTTGTTGCCGCTTTATCCGCAATTTTCAACAACCACCAGCGGATCCTCGGTCAAGGACTGGAAACGGGCCTGTCACAAGGTTGGCCTTGCGGCGCCGATCAAAACCGCGTGTTGTTATCCAACCAATCCTGGCTTTATTGATGCATCGGCTGAAATGGTTAAGGCCGGGTATGAAAATGCCCTGAAAAAGGCTGCCGATCTTGGTGTTGGCAAGCCACGCCTGCTGTTTTCTGCCCATGGTGTGCCCAAGGCAGTGATTACCAAACGTGCTGATCCATATCAGTCGCAGATTGAAAAATCAGCACAAGCCGTGGTCGACAAGATGGCAATTGCCGATCTGGACTGGCTTGTGTGCTATCAAAGCCGTGTAGGGCCGATGGAATGGATTGGCCCGTCGACCGAGCATGAAATTGAACGTGCCGGCAAGGATGGCGTACCATTGGTGATTGTTCCGATTGCCTTTGTTACCGAGCATTCCGAAACGCTGGTCGAGCTGGACATTGAATATCGCGAAATTGCCGATGAGCTGAAAATCCCGGTTTACGAACGTGTTCGAACGGTTTGTTCGCATCCGCTGTTTATCAGTGGCTTGGTTGATGTGGTCAACGAAACCCAGCAGGAACTTGATCAGAACGGACCAGATGATTACGCGGTGGAAACACGTGGCTGGTGGTGCCCGGATGAACATAGCTGTGCGGTGGCCAAACAGCCGATGGGTGCGGGCCCTGCCTGATTATATTGCTGATCGGGCAATTTGACGTTTATCCTGTTTGAAACAAACAATATCGATTGCCCTGTGCCCCGAATCGACCAGAAGAGAGAGACATGGATACCTACAGCGTTATCAAATCCCTGCATGTCATCAGCATTATTGCCTGGATGGCAGGGCTTTTGTATCTGCCGCGGCTTTTTGTCTATCACTGCGAAGTGGCACCGGGTTCCGAAGCCAGCGAGAAGTTCAAGATCATGGAACGCCGGTTGCTGCGCGCGATCATGAATCCGGCGATGATTGCATCATGGATTTTCGGCGGTTATCTGATCCATGCAGCCGGTGTGATGACCGAGGGATGGTTCCACGTCAAATTGCTGTGCGTGGTGCTGATGACCGGGATGCATATGATGATGGCGCGCTATCGCCGTATGTTTGACGCCGATGCAAACACCAAGTCCCAGAAGTTCTTCAGAATTTTGAACGAGGGACCAACCATCCTGATGGTGATTATCGTCTTTATGGTCATTGCCCGCCCGTTCTGATCCGGATGATTTCAGGGTGATTTATCGATCATTTGAAAATCATTTCGGTATTAAAATAAAAAGGCCGCCAAGCGGGCGGCCTTTGTTTTGGTATCGTATCAAATTGACTCAAAGCAGGAAATCAGGCGTTGCCCGCAGGCTGACCTTCCATCTGTTTGGCGAATTTCTTGCGGAAAAGATCAGCAAAATCAATCTGCTGCATCATCAACGGTGGGAAGCCACCATCGGCAGTCAGGTCAGAGATGATTTTGCGTACATAGGGGAACAACATACGCGGAACTTCGATCAGAAGAACCGGCAGACGGTGTTCGTCAGCCACATTAAGCGTCACGACGGCACCATACTGAAGTTCGGCGATGAAGGCGACTTTGTCGGCAACGTCGGCTTTGACGTTGATCTTTACGGTGACTTCGTGAAGTTTCTGGTCCTGAGTCGTGCGCGCCTCGACATCGACATCGATGTTGATTTTCGGCTGCTGTTGCAGGGCTACGCTTTCCGGTGCATTCGGATTTTCGAAGGAAAGATCCTTGATGTACTGGGTATGGATCGTGATTGGGTTGCCAGTCGGCTTCTGTTCTTCGGCACCCTGCGCTGCACCGGTGGTGTTCTCGGCCATTAAAGTATAACTCCCTTAAATCTCGGTCTTGATCAGAAACAAGCCGTTCAGAACGTATCTGCCAGGGCATTGGCAGCATGGTCAGATGTTCTGAAACTGGCTGATATGCTTGTTTCTGACGCCGCAACCTTGCGGCATGTCCTTTCATGGCCTAGCATGTCTTCTGGATACGGGCAAGAAAATCGCCGTAACATCCGGTCTAGGTCACAAATGGCGCAAAAAGGCCACTTTCGGTGTGATCGACAGTAAGTAGCCAAGCCTTGCAAAATGTCGCGCAAGACGTCGAACAGCCGTCAAAACGACAACAGGTCCCAGCGCGTGGTCAAAGTCCTGTCGGGAACAACCGATGTGATCGGCTATACCAAACGTGGCGAAGAATTGTCGTTATGAATTCTTGGGCGGCAGATTGCGGGGATCATCGTCATTTCTGCTGTGATCGGTTGTATCCCTGCTTTCGCTATTACCATTGGTGGGACTGACATTTTCGAAATCACCATCAATGATCGGTCCAGTACCCGGACGCCGCCCGCGGCCAGCAGAAGCACCGCCCGACGACGAGCTCTCATTGCCATAAGTCCGGCGCGAGAAATTGGTCCGGATATTGCCCGACTGAACCAGTTTCATGATGACGCCGGCACCAACCGCCTTTCGCAGCGGCGGGACCAGCAACAGAAAGCCCATGGTATCGGTGACAAAGCCGGGGGTCAGCAGCAGCACACCAGCAACCAGAATGCAGATGCCGTCAAACAGCTCGCCAATCGGCATTTCGCCTTGATCTATCTGGGCCTGCGCACGGGCTAAGGTTTGCAAACCCTGGGCACGCATCAGTGAGGTTCCGACCACGGCGGTCAGGATGACGATGCCAATCGTTGGCCAAAGGCCAATCAGTTCGCCTGCCTGAATGAAGACGGCAATTTCGATGATCGGCATGGCCACGAAGATGGCCAGAAAATAAAAGCCCATTTTTGCTCCGCTCGGCTTTGCATTTGGTCGATGTGATCAGGTTTGATCACAGTCTGTCAGGTAAACATACTTTGACAGGACCTGTCCGCAAAGCGCAGTATTACATAAACATGTTGGTTTTCAGGTATTTCGCTTTAATCTGACCTGAAAGACTTTCTGAATTTGTCGGCAAATTAACGGTATAACTGGACGAAAATGCGGCAGTTTACCAACGTGTTCGCGACGATATGATGATTGTGCGAATGAACATGGTGAAACCGATCACATTTTAAATGCGATAGGGAGTTGCCCTTGCATTCGCTTCGGTTCATACCATTTCTCGACCACAGCAGTTTTGCTGTTTTTGGCGTTTTTCGAAACCTTACAGATCAAGAGTCCGGGCTTGCAGTATTTCGACATCATTCTTTTCGCATTGATCGCTGTTTTTCTGGTTTTGCGCCTGCGCAATAGCCTTGGGCGCCGCAATGGCGAGGAAAAACAGGGTCCAACGGATGTTTTTGGCCGTCGTTCGCACGAGGATGACAGCAAAGGTGCCACCAATGGCGCGCCACAGCCGACGGACAATGTCTATCGCCTGCCTGATGCCGACAAGGTAGTCGGAAAGGATGATGCAACTGTTGCGGTTGACAGCAGTGCCTTTAGCGTGTTGCAGCAAATCCAGAAAGCTGATCCCGACTTTACCCAGCAGGATTTCCTGAATGGGGCGCGGATGGCATTCGAAATGATCGTCGAATATTTTGCCAAGGGCGACAAAGACGGACTGAACCCGCTTCTTTCGGCCGAAGTCTATAAAAACTTTGCCGCCGCCATTGATGCTCGTGCCGAAAAGGGAGAGCGCGAGGAAACCACGCTGGTCGGAATCAAAAGTGCCACCATTCACGATGCCAGCCTTGAGGGCCGCACCGCCTATATCACGATCAAATTTGTGTCCGAGGAAGTATCAGTTATTCTCAATAATGAAGGTGATGTGATTTCCGGCGATCCGAATCAGGTGGTCGAGGCCGAAGACCTCTGGACGTTCGCACGCAATATTGAAAGCCGCGATCCAAACTGGCAGCTGGTTGCGACCGAAACGCCGGAAGAAGAGACCGCGCAGTAATTTGGCGGTCTCCACTGGCACTGAATTGATAAAGGCGATCCAGACAGATCGCCTTTTTTATTGCCTGATTTTATGGCTTTGATCGCAGTTGTGGGTTTCGATTATCGGCTTGTTAAGCATGTTTTTGGACAATCGCGGCAGATAGTTGAAATGGGCAAGCATGGGTCAAATCATCTTGCCGGTTCTGATCCGGATTTTGCAGATAGCGGGTTTTGCCTTGAAAAGACGTCTGGTTTTGTCGCGACTTCTTTCATTCATTGCGGTTTTTATCGGGGCGACAGGTGCTCTTGTCTGGCTGTTTTGGACCGATATTGCCGGTTTTTTCGGATGGGGAGATGTACCAGAAAAACCGGCAGATGCACTGACACTGAGTGCCACGGACTTCAATCATCTTGATGGTTGGCAGTCTGACGACATGCGCGGCAGCCTGAAAGCGTTTCAGCGGTCCTGTGCAGCAATGATCAAACGTTCTGATGACCGCAATATCGGCCCGGACCGGCGGATGGGAACGGTTGGTGACTGGCGCGGATTGTGCGAAACCGCGCTGGCACTTGAGCCCGATACGATACGCAAGGAAGACGCACGCACCTTTTTTCAAAGCGGATTCAAACCGTGGCTGGTGGGCAATAACGACGATCCCGAAGGATTGTTTACCGGTTATTTCGAACCGGAACTGCATGGTAACCTGACTCGTGAAGGACCTTTCCAGACGGCGATTTACCTGAAACCTGACGACATGGTGTCAATTGATCTTGGCGCGTTTCGCGAGGACCTTAAGGGCACAACACTGGTCGGTCGGATTGAGGGTAAAAATGTAAAGCCCTATTACGACCGTGCGGCGATTGAAAATGGTGCACTTGCCGGGCGGGATCTTGAACTTGTCTGGGTTGATGACGCGATTGATGCATTTTTCCTGCAAATTCAGGGGTCGGGCCGGGTTGTTTTGCCAGATGGCAGTGTTTTGCGCATCGGATATGCTGCGACCAACGGCCATCCCTATTTCGCAATTGGTCGGGAACTGATCGAACGGGGCGAGTTGACGCGTGAAACCGTATCTTTGCAAACCATCCGGCAATGGTTATCCGATCATCCCGATCAGGCAGCTGATGTTATGAATACCAACGCATCCTTTGTGTTTTTCAATCCGCTGAAAACCGACCCTGATGACCCTGATGCCGGGCCGCTTGGATCGCAGGGCGTACCGCTGGAATCAGGGCGGTCATTGGCTGTTGATCGGCGTTTCCATGCCATGGGGGTTCCGATCTGGCTTGAAACCGATGATGCGATGAATGCCGATGCCAGATTTCATCGTCTGATGGTTGCGCAAGATACGGGCGGCGCCATTCGTGGCCCGGTACGCGGGGATATTTTCTTTGGCCCTGGCGAGGATGCCGCCCTGCATGCCGGTCATATGAACCGCAAGGGACGCAAGTTTGTTCTGCTGCCGGCATCAATTGATCCGGTCAAACTGACAGAGGTTAAACCCTGATGCTGGGCCATATAGTCCTGCTTCAGATCAGTGATGCAGTTCCGGCATCGGAAATTGACGGATTACTCCGCGAATTATCCGAAGTGGCGCTTGAAACGCCAGGAATACGTGCCTTTGTTGGTGGTCCCAAAACACCGGGAAGCGGCATGAGCCAGGGTTTTACCCATGCCTTGACCATTGATTTCACCGATGCGCTGGCGCGCGACTCCTATTTATCGGGTCTGGATAAAGACGGGGTGGGTCGGCGTATTTCGGAAATGACAGTTGGGGGGCTTGGCGGAGTGTTGGCAATAAATATCGATATTTCAGATATGAAAGCACCTGACGACATGGCACCTAAAAAGCTTCAGGCGAAATGGGCCTGATGATAAATCAGAATCAATGGAATGATCCTGATGCGATTAAACCAGCTAAGAAGTGCTGATAGTTTTCTACTGAAAACGTTAATCAGAAAATCAAAATAAAACGGGCAGGATAACCTGCCCGTTTGTAATTCCAGATGTTTGCCAGGTTGTACGGGTTAATTATTGCGCAGCAACGACATTGGCATTTTCAGCATCGGATGCGTTGCCACAATCACCGACGCGTGATTTGCGTTGGCGCTGGCTTTCGGATTTCAACTGGCCGCAAGCTGCCAGGATATCGCGGCCGCGCGGCCAGCGGATCGGCGCTTCGTAGCCGAGTTCAAGCAGCGTATGTGCGAATTTCTTGATGTCGTTGGTCGGCGTGCATTCATAGTCCGAACCCGGCCATTTATTGAACGGGATCAGGTTGAATTTGCAATGAACGCCCTTGACCAGTTTTGCCAGTGCGCGTGCATGTTCAGGTTTGTCATTCACGCCTTTAAGCATCACATATTCCATGGTGATCGGGCGCGAATTGGACATGCCGGGATAATGGCGGCAGGCATCCATCAGTTCCTTGAGCGGGTATTTCTTGTTGATCGGCATGATCTCATTACGCAGATCATCATCAGGCGCATGCAGTGAAATCGCCAGACCAACACCGAGTTCCTCGCCACAACGCACGATTTCCGGCACAACGCCAGAAGTCGAGAGGGTAACGCGACGGCGCGAAATTGAAATTCCTTCACCATCCATGGCGATTTTCAGCGCTTCGCGGACATTTTCATAGTTAAACAGCGGCTCGCCCATGCCCATCATGACAATATTTGAAAGACGGCGGATACCGTTTGCAGGTGTTGGCCATTCACCATAACTGTCACGGGCAACCATAAACTGGCTGATGATTTCGCCAGGGGTAAGGTTGCGCACCAGAAGCTGGGTACCGGTATGGCAGAATTTGCAGGTCAGTGTGCAGCCGACCTGCGATGAAATGCAGACAGCACCACGATCTTCGTTACGATCAGGGATATAGACGGTTTCGGCTTCGTTACCGTCATGGAACTTCATCAGCCATTTATGGGTATCGTCCGAGCTTTTCTGATCGGCTGTTAGAACCGGGCGGCCAATATAGAAGTCCTGCGACAGTCGATCGCGAAGCTTTTTGGAAATGTTGGTCATATCCTCGATGTCTTTGACACCGCGGTTATAAATCCAGTTCCACATTTGCTTGACGCGAAACTTGCTTTCACCCATTTCGCCAAGCAGTTCGGTCAACTGATCGCGCGACAGACCCACAAGATCACGACGTCCGTCAGCAGCCTGCCCGTTAGCGGCGCGCGTTACGAAGTCGGTCAACGTCGGGCCGGACGGTGTGGCACCGTTTTCGGCGTTCTGGGTCACGTTTTCGGACAGGACGTCGGTCATCCCGGGCACTCTCTTTGGTGTTTGGCGTTTATCGGCGTTTGTTCTTCGTTACTGGCAGCATCGTAGTGTTTCCGGCCGTTTCCGGTTTTGTGCATCCTATGCGCGCCGATTTGCAACGGGGCAGGACTATAACAGATTTTCCCGCGAAATGCTTTTGGCGCATAAACCATGGCCCCGCATATAGCGGGGCCGGGGCAATTTACAAACGATAAAATTCACATTGCAGCTATTTGCCGAACGCGATGCAGCTTTACTAGCGCCTAAAACCACTGGGATTTATCGGTTTTCTGTTCGGTTAGTTAACCGGTTTGGCATCGCAAGCCTTTGAAATTGCATTATAGGCAGCGGTAAAACCGGAAAGAGAATAAGTATCGGTAGTTTTCGTGCCGCGTGATGAGTTCCCGACAACAACCATCGTGCTGCCCGACTTCATGGCACTGACCAGTTTTCGGTCTTCTTCACCGTTCACGGCCCAAGCTGAATCTTCGTAGGTGAACAGCTTGAAGCTTTTGGAATCGATTCGAAGGTCAACATCGCTATCCTTTTCATAGGTATAGCCGGTGATGAAACTGACTTCGTTGAACAGTTTGAGCGCCGGGCGGTGCGTGACCATGACATAGATCTTGCCGCGCTGGGTGTAGTCGCCTTTGGCCGAGGTCGGCTGACTTCCGATATAGCAAACTTTCTTGCCTTTCTCGGAATAGCTATAGGCCTCCCATTTTCCATATACATCAATTAGTTGCGGCGCATTTTGCGCAATCGCAGCCTGAGAGATCAAAGCGATAAGGGCGGCAGCTGCACCTGACAGCGAATTTCTGACAAGACGATGGGCGTGTTTTTTCATGGGCTCGCGTATCGTGTCTGAAGTTTCGGGACGAAGACCTTAAATCCACCCGATGTGGCGGATTTATGAGAAATTTTCCCAAGGGTGACGGGAAAAGGTAAATATTCGACCAAGGAAATAACGGCATATCGCGAAATTTGAAAAAATCGACTGCGATATGGCAAAATGGTGCAAATACCTGTTCCTTTTGGGCTTTTAACCCTTGTTTTTTAGGGTAGCCCGGGCTTTTACGACCTGATCGAGGCAATCTTGGACCGAGATTTTATCGGCACTTTTGCGTTTGCGGGCGAGCATATGGGTCATTTTGCGTTTTTGTCCTTCGGCAGCCGGGAAAAAGAACGCGTCAAAGGAGCAGTCATCGGACCGGTATTGCCAAACCCGTGCGGGGCCTTCGCCGCGGGTCATTTCTGGTTCGCCGATTTTTTGTTCTACCGCGTCCTCCGAAAGACCCATCAGGGTTTCAGCCTTGATTGATTTAAAGGGAACAGGCGGAATGGCAACCGTGATACGCGGCGACTTCGATTTGGCCGTGCCAGTCGAGCTTGCCGCGGGTTCTGTTGCCATTGACGTCGCGCTACCAGTGGCAGATACTTCGGGTTTTTTCGGGATGTCCTGGGTCACGCGCGGTGAACTGGCCGATGTAGCCTTGCCATAGTTCTGATTGGTGCTGCCCGGCGGGAGGGCATTGCCGCCACATGCCACAAGTGATGTCGCGATCAGGATCATCGCACAAAGAAGCCCGGCGGGGTGTGCTTCACCACGCCGGAGCTGTATCGGGGTCGTATGGACTGGTGAGCGGTTTATGCCGATCACGGATCAGATATCGTCGCTTTTGCGCGGAATGGTGATCGCAGCCGAATGACCTGTACGGCTGGTGCCGTCGTCGCTGCCTTCAACATATTCCAGCGAGCCCTTGATACGTGCACCGTTTTCGATTTGAAGTGCACCATAGGTGATCTTGCCGTTGATGTCGGCTGTGCCGATCACGATGACGCGGCGTGCTGTCAGATCGCCTTCGAAGGTGCCGCTGATTTCGGCTTCGTCGACCTGTGCGGTACCGACAAATGTCCCACCCTGGGAAACTTCAAGGCGGGTGCATTCCTTGATCTGGGCTTCAACATGGCCCTCGACGACAAGTATGTCGCAGGAACCGATTTCGCCAGCCAGACGGATATCGCGGCCAACCGTCAGCTTCTTGCCTTCGGTGTTGCTTGGTGTTGCGCTCGGACGGCCAGCACTGCCGCGGGTCGGAATTTCAAGCGGGCGCTTCGGGATTTCCGGGCGGAAGCTGGTGGAATGCGGTTTGCTGGACATTTGCGGTTCTTCCTTTGTGCGCGGCTGGGTAAATAGCTGCGGCTCACTACGTTTTTCTGTTTTTGTGGCGGTATCGTTGCTGGCACTCGCACTTTCGTCCGAAGTCGACGTGTTCGGCGAGGAAGCTGTGCTGTCGGAAAGACCGCCTGAATTCAATCTGGAAGAAGATGTATCTGACGAAGCCGGGCTGCTGTCGACTGTTTTGTTGGCTTTTTTCTTTCCGAACATGGGGATGACCAAATCCTTGTCTTGCAGTTTTGTTTCAGGTTTCCGCCGTTTTATCCGATGCCCACCGGAATGGCGTCAGGCTGTGGTCCGGTTTTCGAACGCGCCCAGACGGACGGAGTAATGTACCATAAAGGCAGTCGCAATGATCGGAGCCACAAGGTTGACCAGCGGCACGGTCATCAGGAATGTCAGGCCGATCCCGGCAAACCACAGTTTCATCTGGCGGCTCTTGCGAATGGCATTCACCGTGTGCACATCATAACGACGTGCGGCGACCAGTTCAAAATATTCGCGCGAAAGCAGATACCCATTCATCGCATAGAACGCGATGATGTAGACCGGTCCGGCCAAAAGAAGCGGCAGTATCAGGATGTTAAGCGCCAAAGCGGTCAATGCGAATTTAAGGCCGCTGATCAGGGCTTCGGTGATCGGTTGCGGGCGGGTGTCGGGCAGGGTTGGATAATATTTATCTTCAACCGCATCGGCGATCTGATCAAGCAGCAGGCTTGAAATCAGCACGGTCGCCGCCGGGAACATCAACAGCACCAAAAATGCCAGACCAACGCCAAGCAACCAGTCTGCCGCGGTTTCCATCCAGCCGCCATCGGCAAAAAAGGTTACCGAATTCAGGCCAAAGCCAATCAGTATCCAAAGCCCGACAATTGTTGCCAACGCGCCGGCAACGCCGATCCACACAACCTTGCGAAAACGCGGGTCGGAGAACTGGGAAACGGATTTCAGAAAGTCATTGATCATTGGCGGATTTTATCCTGCTGGCACTGTCGTAAATACATTCCAAGGGAATCATGCCAAACATTACTAGGCAATCAAAATTAACAGGCCGTGAAATCGGTAGCGGATTTGACAGATTTTTTGCCCAAAGCGTTGGATATCGTATGTGTTGGGCAGAAAAAAGGCGTCCGGTCAGGGGGGAGAACCGGACGCCAGCGCTCCGATGATCTGGAGCGTGAGGAAAGGTAGGGGAGACCTGTTCCTCACACTTGGCTCCCACATCAAAATTCGGGAACCTTGTGACAGATTTTCATATAGGGACTATAACCCCCGTCTGCCATAGATCAGGGCCGCTTATCGGCGATAAATTTCGTGGATGCAGGTGAAAAATGTCATACCAATTGATCGTTGCGAAACAATAATGTTTGCAAGAGTTTGAATCGGAATGCTTAACCGCTTTGTCAGGCAGATTTGACATTTTCGTGAAGTTGACCGGGAATTTTGAAATCAGCCGCGCTGATTGGGCCAGATGCGGTCAAATTTGAATAATGCCGGGTCCAGCTTCATGCCTTCTTCGGTATTGAACAGGGTCACGGTCGTCTCTACCCCGGCGGGGTCGGTGACAATCCATTGACGCAACTGCATCGGATTTTCCTGAAATACCAGTGTGACACTGCCAGCACCCGGATCGGATTTGCGCACCATTTCAACCCGCATGGTTTCGGCGGTACGTTTGAAATCAACAACCTTGACCTCTCGCGTCAGCGAAACGTCCTTTGCCAGAATGATACCAGCCGGGGTTTCGTCGATATTGAAATAGGTGGGCGCGTTGATTTCCTTGTCATAATAAATGAAATCAGACCCGGTGGAGACCAGCAGGATTTGTGCGGGCGGGTTATATTCAAACCGCATCTTGCCTGGGCGTTCCATATAAAGCTTGCCTTCTGCGGCACCGCCATCCGAGGAAATCTGAACAAAATCACCTTTAAGTGTGGTGATGTCCTCAAGATAGTTTTCGATTTTCTCAATGGTGGCCTGATCAATGGCGCCCGACTGCGCCAATGCGCCTGTCGGCGTTAAGCTGATCGAGACCGGTGCGGCAATCGCAAAGGCCGTGGCAAAGACGGATGCCGTCGTCATGGAGCGGAAGCGCGCGCCCACCTGTTTGATGCGGAATTTGCCGAATTTGCTGAAGAATGCCATGTGACAGCCTGTCTACCCGTTTTAAGAAATTCTGTGATCGCGATTGCGAAACCGGAATGGCGAATGATAAAAATTCAGCCAAATTGTAACCAACCACAATATGTACAACATATCGCATCATTTGGCCGGGAAGGCCAGCCGGGTCAAGTCACGCCCGCAAATGATCACAATTGGCCGGGTTTGGCCGCATTTGCAGCAGTGATCGGCTTTCCGGCAACAGGAGAAAGCGCTTTATGAGTCGTATCGTCGCCATTCAGATGGATCCAATCGCATCGATCGATATCAAGGGGGATTCAACCTTTGTGATGGGGCTCGAAGCCCAGTCACGCGGTTATGATCTTTTGCACTATCATCCCGATGACATGTTTTATGACCGCGGTCGGATCAAGGCCGAAGTCCGCCCGATGACGCTTCGTTACGACAAGGGCAATCACTATGATCTGGGTGAGGCAAAGATCATAGATCTCGCCAAAGAAACCGATGTGATCCTGATGCGTCAGGACCCGCCGTTTGACATGAATTACATCACGGCGACCCATCTGCTTGAAGCCGTTCATCCGGAAAGCTTCGTGGTCAACCACCCCGGCCATGTCCGCAATGCGCCGGAAAAGATTTTCGTTACAGAGTTTCCCGATCTGATGCCGCCGACCCTGATTACCCGGTCGGCTGCGCGTATTCGGGATTTCCGCGAGGAATTCAAGGACATCATTGTCAAGCCGCTGTTTGGCAATGGCGGGGCTGGTGTTTTCCATCTGAAACCGGGTGACGAAAACCTGAATTCGTTGTTGGAACTATTCGCCGCGCAGTCGCGCGAGCCTTTGATGGTGCAGGCTTACTTGCCCGATGTGCGAAAAGGCGACAAACGCATCATTCTGGTCGATGGCAAACCTGTCGGTGCGATCAACCGTGTCCCGGCCGAGGGTGAGGCACGGTCGAACATGCATGTTGGCGGCGTAGCGGAAAAATCCATGCTGACCCCGCGTGAACTTGAGATTTGCGAACGCATTGGGCCGGAACTGAAAAAGCGCGATCTGATCTTTGTCGGGATTGACGTGATTGGCGATTATATGACGGAAATCAACGTCACCTCGCCGACCGGGCTTCAGGAAGTGAACCGTTTTGACGGATCGAAACTGGAATCCCTGATCTGGGATGCGATTGAAACCCGCTTGTCCTGATCGGATTTGACGACGGGACGATTTTCGGGGCAAGCGGTTTAACCACTTGCCCCTTTTTCTGGCCCCCTGTCTGGTCGGAACGGATGGCCGCGAAATGGCCGGATTTCATCGGCAATTCTGCACCAATTTGCTACCTATATCCGTTGATGTGACCGAATTCATGCCCGCAGGCTGGAACCAAATGTCTGTTTCTGCGTATGATTTTGGGATCAATCATCATCAAGGCGGAATCCGATTGCATGGCGGATAAGCAAAACAGCGCAATTTCAACAAACGGTACCTTTGGCCCGTTCCTGTTCGCGCGTGGCAGCGACGATAAAACGGCCCGTCTGGCCGCCCTTGTTGTGACGCCGGAAGGAGCCGATCCGGCCGAGTTTCGAATCATGGGTCAGGATATTGTAACCCCGACAAAGCTTGCGAACCGGTTCGGGCGTCATTACTGGCGTTATGATTTCGAGCTGCCGGTTGCGTCGGATGCGCGTTACAGTTTCGATATCGAAACATATTATGTGAATACCGATTTGACTCATGACCTTCGGATCGGGTTTGTCTCGTGTAACGGACAAGAAGACGGCGATCTGGACCGACCTTTGGCGGATCGTAATGCGCTGTGGATTGATTTGGCCCGCGAACATCGAAAACGGCCTTTTTCCCTGCTTTTGCATGGCGGGGACCAGATTTATGCCGACGGGGTCTGGGGATGCCATCCTGATATTGTCACCTGGAAAAAGACGAGACGTCAGCAGAAACTGGCAGCGGATTTCACCCCCGAGATGCGCAATAGTGTTCTGAAATTCTATCTGGAACATTATCTTGAAATTTATGGGCAGCCGCAGATCAGCCATATACTGGCGCGGGTGCCATCTTTGATGATGTGGGATGACCACGACATTTTTGACGGTTGGGGCAGTCACAAGAAATGGTTTCATGACAGCATGGTAGCAAAGGGCATGTTTGCCTGTGCGCGAGAAGCATTTTGCCTGATGCAGCTTTGCACCGCGCCCGACGAATTGCCGCAGAAAATACTGGACCGTTCGGGGCAAAGCCTTGGCTGGCGTACGGATTTCCCCGGATTTTCGGTGATTGCGCCCGACTTGCGGTCGGAACGGACCCCGCATGCGATCATGGGCGAACATGGTTGGCGGGACATGATTGCGGCACTCGATACGATTCCGGAACATCATCGTATTTTGTTGATGTCGAGTGTGCCGGTGATTGGCCCGCGCCTATCACTGGTTGAGGCGATCCTGCATCTGATGCCCAGTGCGCAGAAATACGAAGATGACCTGCGCGATCAGTGGCAAAGCCGTTGGCATCGTAAGGAATGGTGCCGTTTTCTGGAAACCATTGAAGATGTCGTCGTCAAGCGCGGTTATGACATGACCCTGCTTTCGGGGGAAATTCATGTGGCGACCCGGGGCACGTTTGAAACCCATGGCAAGTCCATTCACCAACTGGTGGCATCGGGCATTTCGCACACTGCCCCGCCGGTGGCGTTTGCGCGTGCGCTTGGTCTTTTGGCATGGATTGGCGATAATCCCCTGCCCGGTCGCCCGACCAAGCTTAAGCCGCTTCCTGGGCGGATTGGCACCTATTGCGCTGCACGCAATTACCTAACACTGGACCGAAAGGGCGAAAACTGGCGTGCCAACTGGCATCTGGAAAATATTGGTTGGACACCGGATTTAACAATCTAGGGAGGATCCCATAGTTCCTACCATGCAGCTTTACTATTCGCCGACATCGCCCTGAAGGTGCGGATCAATGTCCGCGAATTGGGATTGGAAGGCGATATTTCTGAAATTATGATCAATCCTTGGACGGATGCGGCTTTGCGTGACGGTATGATGTCCTCGACCGGGCGGTTATACGCCGATAGCAAACGCCCGGAAACTGAACGTTCCGATTTCGTAATGGATCGTCAGCGTGCCGCGGTTCATGCAAGCATTGACGCTATAGAAGCCGGGATCAGCAGCCTCGCAACAGATAGGCCAGATATCGGCACTCTTTCGGTGGCCGCGGCCCTTGAATATGTTGATTTCCGCTGGCCCGATGGGTGTTTTGCTGTTTCAGACGATCTGCGCCATTGGATGGCGGGCATGGCCAATCGCCCAGCCATGCTTGCCACGCGGTATCATTTGCTTCCGGTTTGACAGATCTGATCTGCATGGATGCAATATTGTCCGGGCCGGTTAAACAAGCTATAGCGTGGCGGGGCAGCCAGATGTGTTATGATGTCGGGCAGCAACTTTTCAGATGAAACGGGTTTCATGACCGACATTACCAAATCCATGCGTGAACGGGCCTGGGCCCGGGCCGGAAAAATTCAGGGTGAAGATTCCGCCGAAGTGCGCAAGCACCGTTCCAGCGGCATCACGATGAAAAAAGAAAGTTTTGGCAAGTTCCGCAATTTTGGCTGGACCGTTGTAGATGGCGTTGCTGTTCCATGCCGCAAGGAATTCCTGCCGCCGCGTGACGGCGATGCGACTGATGGCGATGCATCTGAAGATCTGGCCAAATCCGAACCTTCCGAAGACTGATCATCTGATTCTGTCCTAGCCATTCGTCAGGTTGATCAAATCTGTCAAAAGGTGGCGCGAATCGGAATTCGCGACCAGTGCGTTGAGGTCTTTCTGGGTTTTTTGCCAGATCGGAAAGGCTTTAACAAGCAACGCCATTCCCTGATCGGTTAGAGTCAGCAAACGACTGCGTTTATCCTTGGGGTCGATATCGATTGCAACCAGCCCCCGTCGTTCCAGCGGTTTAAGATTGGCGGTCAGTGTTGTGCGATCCATCGCCAGCAAATCAGCAACATCTTGCATGTGCGGCGGGTGTGGCCGGTTAAGCGACATAAGCAAGGAATATTGCCCGCTGGTCAGGTCAAGCGGGCGAAAAGCATCGTCGAACCGGCGCGCAATCGTGCGTGCGGCCCGCCGCACATGCAGACAAAGACAACTGTCACGCACCATCAGCGTCGATGAAAACGGAACTTTATCGTTCTGGTTGAAATCTTTTTTTGACATGAATTAATTATGTTGATATCAACGTATTTGTCAAACGGGAAAATAAGAAAAAACTGATCAATCGTTTGGTTCATAAAGCGCCACCACGCTTCACCTGATTTCGAATTCACTTCTGAACGGCAAGGAGGAAGCCCGATGCAGAAGATCAGCCCCTTTCTATGGTTTGACGGCAACGCCGAAGAAGCCGTCAATTTTTATGCGTCCGTTTTTCCATATGCCACGATCAGCAAAATTCTCCGCAGCAGCAAGGCCGGACCTGGACCGGAAGGCCATGTTTTGACCGTAAGTTTTGAGCTTGAAGGTCAACAATTCACAGCCCTTAACGGCGGACCGCAGTTCAAGTTTACCGAGGCTGTTTCCTTCACCGTGTCCTGCAATGATCAGGCAGAAGTTGATTATTACTGGGACTGCCTTTCTGAAGGCGGGGAACCTAGGCAGTGCGGCTGGGTAAAGGACAGGTTCGGTCTTTTCTGGCAGATCACTCCGGTTCGCCTTATCGAACTGATGAACGATCCGGATCCGGATGTCGCAGCCAGAGTGGCAACAACCATGATGTCTATGGAAAAATTCGACATCGCTAGGATTGAACGTGCGGCCAAAGGCACCTGAAAACTCCACGCAAAATTTTTGCCCACCCCTCGCACCACCAACGCAAGGAAATGCCCCATGACTGATAAACAAAGTGAAGACAAAGCTGCCATCCGCGAGATTTTTACCCGCTGGTCAACGGCCGCACGTAACAAGGATCTCGACGGAATCATGGCGTTATATAGCGATGATATCTGTTCCTACGATGCGGTCGGTCCGCTGCAATTCAATGGCCGGGATGATTATCGTGCCCATTGGGAACGCTGTATGGCGTTTGATGATGAATTCATCATGGAGCCGCAGGAACCCTTTATCCGGGTGTCAGGTCATCTGGCTGTGGCACGGTTCCTGATCCGGTGCGGCATGCGCAAGGAAGACGGGACCGAACAGGCAAGCTGGATGCGGTCAAGCTATCACCTTGAAAAGCAGGGTGGTGAATGGCGCATCGCGCATGAACATTTTTCCGTGCCTTTTGACTTCGAAAACAGTGCCGCCCAGTTCGGGTTGCAGCCGTAAATCCCCAAACCCACCAGATTTTACACATAAAGGAACGCCCCGATGAAACTGATCACCTATCTGAATTTCGACGGCAATTGCCGACAGGCATTTGAATTCTATCAGTCCATCCTGGGCGGCGAGCTGATCATGATGCCGTTCAGCGATACGCCGATGGCCGGTGACGAGCCTGAGCATAATGACAAAATTGCTCATGCCTGCCTGATGGGCGATGGCTGGCATCTGATGGCATCCGACTGCCCGCCGGAATATTTCACCAAAATGCAGGGCATCACAGCATCTCTCCATTTTGAAAAAGCGACTGATGCCAAAAAAATGTTCGATGCTCTTTCCAAAGGCGGTGAGGTGACCATGCCGTTAGAGGAAACCTTCTGGTCGCCGGGTTATGGCATGTTTACCGACAAGTTCGGCACGCCCTGGATGATCAATACCGAGATGTCGCCAGAAGACGGAGCAGGTTGTGCCTGATCACCGGGGATAAACGACTTGTTGCCTTGATCCCCGTTTCCCGCCAAAGTGGTATATATAACTTGGGGTTACGGGGATCAGTACCACATGACAGCACGGGTTATGACCGTCGCCTTTGCCGGGATTGATACAATTCCGGTCGATGTGCAGGTTCAGATGGCAAGCGGATTGCCCGCTTTTAGCGTGGTTGGCTTGCCCGACAAGGCGGTTTCCGAGGCGCGCGAACGTGTGCGATCCGCGCTTTCAGCGATGGGGTTGGCATTGCCACCCAAGCGCATCACAATCAATCTGGCCCCCGCCGATTTACTAAAGGAAGGATCGCATTTTGATCTGCCGATTGCGTTGGGTCTTCTGGCCGAGATGGATGTGATCGGGCACGAAGACATTGCGAATTTTGTCGTGCTGGGTGAATTGGGGCTTGATGGCAGTATCACCGGCGTCGGCGGGATTTTACCGGCGGCCATGCAGGCAAGTGGCTTGGATCGGGGGATTATCTGCCCGGCAGATAACGGTGCGGAAGCGCTTTGGGCAGGGGAACTTGAAATTCTGGCACCATCGCGTTTGACCGGATTGATCAACCATTTCAAAGGAACTCAGATCCTGTCGCGGCCATGTGCTCCGAAGGTTAGCTCATCTCCCTTATCATTGCCAGATCTACGCGATATCAAGGGGCAGGAAAGTGCCAAACGCGCGCTCGAAATTGCTGCGGCTGGCGGTCATAATTTACTGATGAGCGGCCCGCCCGGTTCGGGAAAATCGATGCTTGCCGCCCGTCTGCCGGGGCTTTTGCCAGAATTGAATGCCAGACAGGCCCTTGAAACTACCGTGATCCATTCGGTTTCCGGGATGCTGCCCGAAGGCGGTCTTATCCGCACAAGACCCTTCCGACAGCCCCACCATTCGGCATCCATGCCTGCACTTGTTGGCGGTGGTGGGAAAATTCTTTAGAAATGAGACTCAGATTATTAGCGAGTGCTCTCTTACTTATCACAGATAAATCAAGTGCCTGAGTGTTTTAAAAAACACATTTAGGGTTTGATGTAGAGTATAATATTTTTTGATTATGAGACTCCCTGTACTTTTTTTATGAAATCCCTTCTCGCTGCTTCAATCGTCGTTAGCATCGAAAATTGCTTTCAAGAGGTTACTATCTTTTAAGTCAAGATAGTCTCTTACAGATTGGTCTTCGTCAGTTTTGGGAGGATCAATCAGCTTGTACTGCGCAACTCTGCCACGAGAGGTGGTGTCATGTAAGACCCCTCCTTTGTCGCGGTACTGTATCTCCACTAAACCACATTCTCTGAAGTAAGAAATGACGTGTGATACGTTAGCAAGTGTCGGAGATCTTGCTGCCTTGAAAAACTGACGATTGAGTAGTTCAATTAATACTTCAAGTTGCGATCCGCTGATTGTTCCTGAGAGATAAGCCTTGTTGGCTTTGGCGATCAACATTTCGAGTTTTCTGTAGTCGCTCGAAATTTTCGTAAGGCGCCGCTTACCGTTGAGTTTTAAATTGTAATCACTGCGGTCAACTAGTGCCGCTATTTCGTGACGTGTAGCCCTGACCACACCGTCATTATCAGCTAAGGAGATCAAGGCAATAGCGATCTGCGTTGCAAACCGCGGTCGCGCGTGTGCATGCGATGCTGCTAGTAACTTGATGGATAAGTTTTTAATTTGCATCAGAGTAACACCCACGTTTGGCACATGCCTTCAGGCACGAGTAAGGACTTCGTGTGTGTCGTCTTAGCAAAATGCCCTCTGAAAAATTGTCAAAGAGCAACCGACATAGTATAGAATTTTATTATGGAGGGTAAGGTGTTCGGAATAAGAACTAGCAGGTAATTGGTTAGGAATTTTTTCCTGATTTCAAATTCTTTAGGAATCAAGACACCACAGGAACGCTTGTTTTTTCACGTATTTTGAACATTCAGTTTTATAGATTTTACGTATCCAGCTTTGACTTAGGCTCCAAGGGCTAGTTTTACTGCCGGGTTCCCGAGTATTTCCAAACTATCCTAGTCTCTCGGTAAAAGTTGCATACAGAGTATTTCTCCGGGATCGGCCTGTCCTTGCACGAGCTTCCACCTCGACCTGCCGAAGGCTTAAGTGGGAGCCATGCTCACGCGCCAGCATTCGACAAACATTATTTATTATTTCTGAAGGTGTAATCCATGGCCAAGGGTACCGCATCGTTTTGATTTAAATTTATGACGATGTTATGAGCTTTGAATGAAATTAGTCATATTAGGAAATTGATTGCCGGAGCAATTTTTTGATCGCGTCAGCGTCGAGTTTCGCTATGGCATGCGCAAACATGAACATAGCATTGGAGCTGGCACCATCATGCGATTTCAGCTCAGTTGGTATTGATTGTGCTCGCTCCAATCTAGACATGTCGCTGACTATTTGAGGAATATCCTCGAAAAAGAAGTCAATTTCCACGCCGAGAATATTTGAAAGTGACAGCAAATGGCCAGACTTGAGCCGGTCGCTTCCGGTTTCATATTTCTGCATTTGTTGGGGGGACACGTTTAAAGCAGCCGCTAATTCGGCTTGTTTGATCCCCAAGACAATGCGTAACATTTTGACACGTTGCGCCACATGTAAATCAATAATATGTGGTCCGTCAAAACTTCCCATCCGGCGAATCATGGGGTTATTGTACCGAGATTCCGAGTGCGGTAAGGGTATCAATATCCATGCGACCAGTTTTTCCAAGTGAACGATCCGATTGAAAGTTTGTGATCGCTTCACGTGTCATTGGGCCAAGAAGTCCATCAATATCTCCATTGTAGTATCCAAGGCGCATCAGTGCTGCCTGAACACGGACAACCATCATCGAGAGCTCTTGAGAAGATGGCTTTGAAATGATTGATGAACCTGTATTTGGTGGGACGAGGGTCGAACTCCGAGCACTTGGAGCAGTTGGCGTTGGTGCAACATAGGACGGGGCCGGTGCTGAATAACTGGGTGCCGTAGTGGCTGGCGGTGTGTAGCGATATCCTGAACTGGATCGGTGACTGGAATGAGAACTATGACTGCGGTGACTTGAGTGAGAACGATGGCTTCGGTGTCCGGCAAACAGATCTTGCGAGGTACTGTTCAAGGTATTGGGCAGTAAAACAGGCTTTCTGTTCACATCTTGATTGGACCAATAGTCATTATCGATGACTGCTGCACCGGCAGTTGATCCGGAGAATGCACTACCAGCGACAACGGATGGCCAGGAGAGAATTGCAGTCAGTTTCTTTTGCCATTTGGACATTATTCGGCTTCCTCAAACTCGGGGTGAGGTGACTTTTCGATTGGGTGGATGGATCTACTGGTCCAACCTGGATCAATCGTCCGGAAAAATCCGCAACAATTACTCTTCTCCGCGCACTCTTCGCACTCAGGAAGATACACGTTCTTCCAGTCTGAAATGCTTTGCCGTGAAAAGTCCCATAATGCAGGTGAGACTGTGCATAATGGAAAGTTGTAAAGACTGGGATTCATCCCGCGGTCTGCGAGATAAGAAACGGCTTCGAATAGCTGCTCCTGACAATCAATCGGATCAATCCACACATCATTGTGGTTGGTGCGCGCAAACCCCATAGGCTCCAGCGCCATGAATGCTATATGATCGACAAAACTCAGATTGTGAAAAATAAAACGCGCAAGCTCGGATAGTCGATCTACGTTACTTTTCTGCACGACGACCCGTATTTCGATGCTCGCATTGGCACGTGCGAGATTATAGAGCCCTTCAACGGTCTCATGCCAGGCGCCGTGGGACTGAACAATGTAATCATGTTGACCAGGATCATCGGAATACAGCGGGATACCCCATTGAATATGGGGATGGTTTACAGCGGCAATCATCCGACAGAATACGGGATCAGAAAATCGACGCCCATTGCTCAGAATATGCAGCACTGTTTCTGGTAAGTGACTGCGTGCCTGGTGCAAAACGACGGCGAGATCATCGCCCAGCAATGTCGGTTCACCGCCACTCAGACCGAGCATTTTCTCGCTCTGATCAATCAGTGGGATGGTGTCGAGCATCTGCTGGACAAACCAGTGATCATCGACTTCACGTGGTGGCTGCGAGCACATCACACAAAAGCTGTTGCAGCGTTCTGTTGCCATCAGAGTATTGCTGTTCGAACCCCGTCGATAGAAGACGGAGATGCGAGAGCTACCCTCCTGGACCCTGATCACATCACCTGGGGCAATCACATCTTCGGTCTTGGGGTTTTCAATGGTGATTCCAGAAATATCCTGAACCGGGCGTGAAGTTGCGATAACCGCACCCGCAAACTGCTCGAGCGCAAGGTCTGTGACTGGTTGATCGAGCCAAATGAGTGACTTTTCCGCAGGAAACCTTGCCTGGCGTGCTTCCTCAATATCAACGATCTTTAAAACCCGCGCGCCGCGCAGGTGGTTAATGTTGGCTTGTGTGTAAAGAGGCAGCATTAACCTGCCTCTTGCCGAGTTGACACGAGGTCGGAGAGTGGCTTGCGAGTAATCCAGGACATAAATACGGACATGATGTCAGGGTCATTCTGTGAAATATAATCAAAGAACAGTTCAAAATAGGCCGTTTGTCGCTGACAGAATTCGCTGGTTGTTCGGTCTCCTTCCGGATCGCCCTGTGTCGCCACATGAAACACAGGGTCTGCACCACAATAGGGAACAAATGCGCAGTCGCAGCATCCTGAGAGTTCCTCGGCAACGCCATGGTTATTTATGATCTGCATCGCTGGTGATTTCTGCAGGCGTGCGAGTTCCTGATTTACGTCTCCCATGCGGAACCGATCATCACCCATTTCAGCGAGCATGCGAGCTTCATCCGACACATAGACCCCGCCATCATAGTTATAGACCAAGACGTTACGCCCAGCGGCTGCTGGTGACTGCAAGTCGACATAGCTGGTTGGAAACGGTGTCAAAATGCGTGTGAGAAGCAAGGAAGCATAGGTTTCTTCCAGTCGAACACCCTGAAGGTTGAGTTCAATCAGATACGCAATAGCTTCCCTGTAGAACTTCATGAATTCGGTTGTGCTGTAGCCGAGCTTGCTGGCCGATTTGACCGCAAAACCAAATGGACTGATTGGGCGTAGTGAAATGGTCTCAAGGCCCGCTTCGACATAGGTGTCAATAATCGCCCGGGCATGGGGCAAACTGAACCGACTGACCGTTGTCAGGGCAGAAATATGTTCTTGGCCACAGATTTCCCCGGCATTTTTAATGGCATCAATTGTGCGCCGCCAGGAGTCACGGGTTGCATTGGGGCGGTTGGCATTATGCACGAAGTCCGGGCCATCGAGCGATGTCGAGAGCTCAATGCTGTGAGCGCGACAAAAGTCCAACTGCTTTGTATCCAGCAGATGAAGCGTGGTCGTCATGACGAAACGGACTGCGCGCTGTTCGCGTTCGCTCCGTTCTTCTGCCGCATGGACGATCCGGCACAACAAGTCAAAGCTAAGTGCTGCCTCGCCACCTTGAAATTCGATGGTCAGTACATTTGCGGTGCTTTCAAAAACCCGATCCAATGCCAGACGCGCTGTTGACCAACTCATATCAAACCCGCAGGCCGATAGTTTCTGAGGCGTGATTTGACAATAAAGACACCGATGGTCGCATCTCAGAGTGAGAACAAAGATGTGGAGTTCGGGGGCCTGAGTTACGTGGTGTTTGCGTGTCCGTGTCTGAGCTTCAATGGCATCAAAGAGCGGACCATGATTGCTGTCGCACACGATGTGACGGCTACGCAGGTTTTTGAAAAGCTCTGAGTCTTTCGGGAGCTCATGATTGACGAGCGAGGCATATTCAACTGGCGATACGAGCTGGTAATCGCCAACGCTGGAGGTGATTAGGATATGCCCATTTTGCGAGAGCTTTCGTGTGCGAAACGGCAGCAACTCGTAACCAGGTGTTTGTGAGCTGAACGCACTTTCGGGGGAAAATTCAACGGCCCTTTTCTGAAGTGACATTTTAGCTCCCACCCGGAGAAAAGACCGCTGTCGGATGCATTGAGCGCCAGGTCGCGGGTGTCTCGGCGCCCATTCCCCACATTCCCCGCTTCTCTTGCCGGGCGGTTTCTTGCCAATCCGTCAAAATCTGGTTTTGATCGACAGATGTTGTCGCAAGCCCGACTTTAACCATGGCCAGAGACAGGCTGAAGTTACGAATAGCGCACTGACTGACCCATGTTGTTGCCGATGATACAAAATAGTCAGGAAGACAGGTTATCGGTTCGCCGGCCGTGAACCCAATCAGGGCGTTTCGGGCAATTTCACCGCAAGCGATCGTTTCATGCCCTTTGCTACAGCTCTGCATCGACTCAAGAGCGTCAATTCCAAACAAAGCAATCTTGATGCCTTCCAGTGTAAAGCTGTCGCCACTGTGAATGTCGTTGGCGATGAGCCTGCCTGTAAGTTTTCCCGGATTATTTGGCGCAGGTGAGAAACCAGAAACCTGAGGACTTTGATCAACCGGACCCTCAGCTTGCTTCTGGCCGGTAAGCAAAACCAGAAAACCTTCCATTTGGTGGCTGACATCATCAATTGTTTGGCAGCTGGCAACGGAAAGGGTTGAGCAAATCAAGGCGCTCCGCATCCAGTACGGCATGACTCTTCCCCCCGACGATTTCTTTGCCGAAATTTCAGTATATGAAAGAAATTTGATTTTAGAAAGATACTCGGAAGAGAAGGGTTATATACCTTTGAATAGCGTTCGAGGGATGGATACCACATTATGTCCTATGCTGGTGCGTGATCAAACTGACACAGGAAACCGGATCATGTCTGAACTGGACTATCAGATCGCCTCTATTCATCAGATTAATCAGGATATTACAGATCGTTTGAATCGATATCGCATTCATCTGGAACTCACCCAGCAGGAACTGGCCGACGAGGCAGGCATATCTGTCCCAACCCTCAGTCGATTGCTCAACGGCAAGGGAGCGACGCTCGACACATTCCTGCGCGTTCTCAATGCTATGAAATTGACCGATGCGATGGCAGCCTATATTCCAGAACCGCGCGACAGCCCCTTGTCGCCGCGGCGCGCGAAACCGATTGCAGATCGTCAGCGTGTTCGTGCCAAAACTGAAGTGCCTGTTTGGACAGGCTTTAGTGATACGGGCCCGGTATTTGATGATAAGTGATGGTGAACGGACGCTATAACCAGAATCCTGAATGGATCAGAAATTGATACTCTTGCGAGCCTGCTCGTTCCAATGCCTCTCAGCGAAAGCAATAGCCCCACCATCCGACAATGCGATTGCCAACAGGCGCAGTTTGTTTCCACAAACCTGAAGCTCGCTTTGTGGTTCAGTTATCGCCGGAGACGTGGTGTGATTCTGCCCGAAATGGTATAATATGCGCGCAAATGAGCAGTGATTGCTTCTGTTTGGTCATTGGGCGGCGGAACGATGAGCTTTTATAAGTCGACCCCAACTTCAATAAGTGAGGTGATGGCGCGTTTTGCTGCGGTAAAACGTGAGCCAATTGCCGTTCGGCGCCCAACACGATCGAATATTAATCGGGTAATCCAAGCAACCATGAACGGGCCGTTCCCTAATATTCTAACTTCAGATGGGCTTGTTTCCATCATCCGCCAACAGACCATTCCCGACAGGTATGTTGGTCACTTGCAGCGCTTTGCAGGAGAATTGTCTAAATCGCTGATACAGAGTTTCATCACTCATCACGGCATCTCTATAAATGAGTGGCAAGACTTCCTTAAGGCAAATACCAACGTGCTGCATCTGAGCGACCAGGTTTTGCGGAATCTGTTGGATGACAAAATATCTGACAATGAGTCTGTGGGCGGCCAGTCTGCAACTAAACGCGCAACGTAATATATCAAAGTTGACGCGTTAAACCCGAGAACACCATTTAATATATCAAGTTTGATGCGTTAGTGTTTGGGGATGATCATCCCTCATAGCAACTGCCCGGCAGTGTGCCGGGCAGTCCGTGTTTGCTCGATGTCACAACCTTGTATCAGGACGCCTTTTTCGCTTCTTTCTGCTCTTGCAGTGTTTCAAGCGCAGGTTTCAGATAACAGGAAACATAGAAGTATCGGCGGTCTTTGAGAGCCTGTTTAAGGGCTTGCTTGAGAAGTGTCTCTAGATCAGATTGGTTGTGCATCACATTTTCCCTCCATTGAAGCGAAACGGGCGATATGCCCAGATCAGCACAGCACACAACCTTGGGTGTGGATGTGATGGCGGGGATATATCGCAAAATGTTTTGTTGAGAAGCTCTCAAACATGACAGCGAGGTTACATGCAATTCAACATATAGTGTTTATGTGGTTTCAAAATACTATATATTGTATTTTGCGATGTATTGAGGAAGCCTTGCTCACCATTTGGGAGAGCTACAAGGCGATTATCATCTATGACGCATGATACCTGCATCTGAGCAGAAAAAGGGGGAAGTCGACTTTTTCTTTAATTCCTAATGATCTCGGGGCATTCGATGTTCCGATGGGGCGTATCATTGGCACAATGGTGAAACGACTGTCAGAGTTGTTGTCGATTTCGATAAAAGTACTGGTCAATTGACACGAAATATAACCACTGCGTATCCGGTAAAGTGAGAGTGAAAATTCTTGAATGTCCTAAATGTAATGGCCAGGGGCATGTGATTCTGGTTCGCGTGAAGAAGACTGGAAAAATTCTCAAGCTTTGCGATGAATGCGATACGATCTGGAGCCATTATGAAGAAGTGTCCCAAAAGAACTGGTAAACATTTTATACTTATATGAAAACAATCGGCTTGGATGTGCGCTTGGGTCATATTGATGTAAAGTATACTTTAATATGCGAATGGGTAATTAAATGTGCGAACACCACTCTAGTCATCTGCGAATAATACTTAAATATAGATCAACCTCATCCTCGCTGATGAGGTTTATGCGGAGCATCCAACATGCAGTTTTATGAACTAGCGGCCTGCATAAAACGGTAAAAAAACAAATTCTGAATTTTTTTAACATATTTACCCGAATAATGCATAAATCAAGTTGATATAATCAAGGTCCTGTGTCAGGTTAGCCCTCATGGTGCTATGAGCGTTCTTGAGTTTAAAGGGAGCAGATGATGGACGGTGAAGTAATCAATCTATTTAACATTCGAAATAGCGCAGGACTTAGCCAAGGAGAACTCGCCGAAAAACTCGGGATTTCGCAAAGCGCAGTATCTCGCTTTGAGCAAGATCAGGACAACGTTCCCCTATCCATTTATCTAGCTTGGATTAAGGTTTGTGGTCAGACCTCTTCGAAGATTCCTGTGGAATATGGTAATCCATACGATAGCCTGACCACGCAGATTCAGCTGATGAGCCGCTATGCTCAATCAGCACCTAACCGGTTGGACGAAGCAAAATTCTATGATGCTCCTAACCCTGATGTGTTGATCGCCCAAGCTCGTGCGATTGGCCGGAAGCCTCGTCTAGCGTTTTGCGGGCGTTTCGACCAAGGAAAGTCCAGGTTAGCTAATACCTTAATGGGAGGAGATTACCTACACACTGGCTATCAGCCCGTTACATCGATGTTGTACTTGATCCGTCACATCAACGATCGTCCTACTTGGTTCAAAGAAGACGTTTGGATAATGAAGAAGGGCTTTGATCTGAATCTTGCGGATGATCAGGAGCATTGCTTCAAACATCGGCTGGTTGCCGGTAGCTTCGATACTCTGAGAGATTATGGCACTCACCGCGAGAACCCAAAAAAAGACGTGGAAAAGTGCTCGGTTGCATTGGTCTATATCGATACTCCTTTCCTTTTGGGTTGTGACCTTATTGATTTACCAGGTTATGGAAACTCGCAGGATGACCACAACAACGCAGAGATCGCGCACAGTATTGCTGACATTTTGGTTTATGTCTCGACGGCCCAGGGGTTTTTGGATCAGAATGATCTGCACTATATAAGCGCTTTGCTCGAGCAGCTCCCCCCCGTACAGCAAGAGAATGACTCAGCTTCAACCTTACAGAACATGTATTTTCTCGCAACCTGGGCGCATCAAGCGCCGAAAGAAGTTGCGGAAATCATTAGGAAGTCATCAGGACGTGCTTTTAAGCACCTTTTTGAAGCACTGGAGAAACGAGCAGCTTCAATGGGTAGGCAAGCGCCAACCTTGGATGAGTTTCGAGAGAGGTTTTTCTCCTATTTGGTTGAGCAGCCTTCTCGTAGGGAAGGTTTCGAGGGAGATCTCTCCGAGTTGCTCGGTAGCACTTTTCCAAACTATGTCTACAGTCGCATGGATAACTGGGTTCTAGACTTGAAGACTTCCGCCAAATCATACTGCAGTGACTGGCTGAAAAAATTAACGGACGCTTTGGAGCACCGGGAGGCGGCGCAAAGCGATCTTCTTAAACTGGAGTCGGCAGAACCTGAGCGACAGAAACGAATTCAAGGGCAGATCAAGCGTATACACAGCGTGATTGATCTGAGCAAGCGGGCTACCCGTGACTACGTTACGACAGAGTTGGCGTCACTGATAACGGCTAAGAACATCGAAGACGTTATTTGCAAACGCTACGAGGATCGCAAGGAAGCTCAAGAGTTGGCTGGGACCTATCTAATTGACCATGTCAAAGGTAAGTTTCACGAAGTTTTGAATATCCGGTCTCGAGAACTTGCGGCGGAAGTAAATGAAGTACTTGCAACTTATTCGTCGACAGAACTGGGGGTTGGAAAAATAGCGTTGCCGTTTAATGCGCAAGGTGTTTTCTTAGGAGCTTTAGCTAGTGTGGGAACATACGGTGCTCTATCCGCTTGGGTTGCAGCCGTGACTGCCGGTAGTAACCTTGGTGGATACCTTTTGGTTCCAAGCGTTGTGAGCTTTCTATCCAGTATTGGCATTAGTGTTGGCGGTACAGCAACCGCAGTCAGTTTTGTCGCATCTATTGGCGGGCCAATTACAATAATGGTTGGATTAGGGCTTTTGGCAGGACTAGCGGGCTATGCGTTGTTCGGAGCATCTTGGCAAAGACGACTGGCAAAAAAAATTGCTAAAGAGTTGAGCCAGAGAGATTTCATCGGGGCGTTGGTCCGACAGTCCGACGAATTCTGGGAAGAGACGAGAAGCGGATTCGACGAGGGAATCAAGGAGACGGAGAGTGCCTACAAGAGTAGGCTAAAAAGTCTTCGCAGCCTTGTAAACGAAACCGACCCTAAGGAACTAAGCCGAATGATCGGCTCCTTAGACGAAATGCGGGATTTTTTCGGCGGAATTCCGTGGAGAAAGACCATCTAGGTTTCCCGTGTCGGACCGACGATATATCGCATTTAGACACTAATCAGGCGTAGTGGAATGCCTTCAACCCTTTGCTGTCTTGTGGCCGAATCCATTGGATAGCAAAGGGTTTTTGCGGATGCCATCAATTAACTATGTTGGGGCCCACCTCTAGTATTTCAGCTTGATTTGATGGAGGCGAACGTTTGGCTGTTGCAATCAATCGACGTAAGTTTTGTCGGCACCGATCAGACTTACGGCATACATTGGACTAAGGGGTTGCTGAGGAACAGAAAGCCCTTGCCGAGCTGAACAACGCGACCAAACCCTACATTGGTTCGTGACAGTGAATTCCGTCCATTTTGGTGTGTCAGGTGCCACAAAATGTGACATTCGACTTCACGGGAAATCAATGCCTTAGCATTTTCGATTGCCAGATAAGTTGGCACAGATTGTCACATAAGCTGACAAAAAGCTGCATGATTGACAGAAAAGCTGACAATTTTCGACAAGTCAAAAAAAGAAGGTATGGCACACAGGCACATACTTTCTTCGCACACCATAGCCGTACCGTGCTCCAGGAACTTTTCGACTCTCTGTTATTTTGTCTGATGCACTTAAATAGGTGTTGTAATTGTGAACAAGTTGCACTCCACCAATGCAGATACTAGGGATTGTGATGTAGATAAATGGTGCGACACAGGCAGCCTCAATGCCCAACAACATGCACAGCGCGAGCTAATTCTGCTTACGATTCAGGTATCCTTCAATGGCAACCGCTGATCACGACCATACTCGATCTGGACTTCACGGACTCCGTTAGGTCATGCCCTTGAATTAACAAAGGGGGGAGGCGACCTAGTACCTCAGAAAGCCAGCTACATGCCCGTTCTATTCGCCCCCCCTGGCAAGCTTGAAAGGATCAAGCTGCAATGCAGGAAACCCAACTTCAATTGCAGTCTGGGTTTGCCCACGGGACTAGGCTAAAGCGGCCCAATGATTGTCTTTGTAAGTCACGCACATGAACCGGGTCACACATCGGCGTCAACGGGTGATATTGAAGCCAAGATTCAGAGAAAAATGAAACAGAAGCAACTGATATTAAAAAGACAAATATTATTTCAACTCTGACACTTCGAAAGGATGTTTGACAGCTAGACCGCTCGAACAGAACTCAGGAATTCTTGCACTTTCTCACGTAATTTGTCGGTTTCATGTAATAAACTGCCTGAAGCATCTAACACTTGTTCAGCGGCCTCACCAGTCGAAACCGCAGCTTCATTCACACTAACAACACTACTAGTAACTTCAGAGGTGCCCCCAGCGGCTTCTTGGACGTTGCGAGTGATCTCGAGTGTAGCAGCTCCCTGTTGCTCAACAGCGCTTGCAATTGCTGCCGAAACTTCACTAATCTCCGAGATAGTGGAAGAGATTGCAGCGATTGCCTCAACCGCACCATCAGTCTCACTTTGGATATTTAAAACCTGCGCAGTAATCTCATCAGTTGCTTTTGATGTCGCTGTCGCCAAGTTCTTGACTTCTGCAGCCACCACAGCGAAACCCTTACCCGCGTCACCAGCGCGAGCAGCCTCAATCGTCGCATTTAGAGCAAGAAGGTTAGTTTTCTCTGCAATATCGCTAATCAGTCCAACAACGTCACCAATCTTTTGCGCTGCATCCGCCAACCCACGTACCCGGACATTCGTTTCTTCCGCATTTACAACAGCTCGAGCTGCAACCGTGGATGACTGCCCCACCTGTTGATTTATTTCGCTTATCGAAGCGCTTAACTCTTCAGTTGCACTCGCTACTGTTTGAACGTTAGTCGAGGCCTGTTCAGCCGCTGTCGCAACTATCCCAGCTTGCCGGCTTGTCTCTTCTGCAGTATTGGTCATTCCAGTCGCAGTCGATTGCATTTCCTTGGCCGCAGTTACGAGGGCTTTGAGTACAAAAGCCATTTCACTGTCAAACCCGGCGGTAAGTTCGCTTATCTTCTCGGCTCGTTTTTCTCTTAATTTTAGCGCTTCAGCTTCTTTCGCGGCAAGCTGATCAGCACGAATCATGTTTTCTTTGAACACCAATACTGCTTGAGACATTTCTCCAATTTCATCTCCACGATGCTCACCTGGAACAGTTGCTTCTTTGTCCCCCGCAGCTAACTTTTTCATCACTTCAGTAATTTGCACGATAGGTTGAGAGATGCCCCTCCCAGTTAACCACGCGAAAATTACACCAATGATGATTGCAGCACCCGCTAGTATCTCGCTGATCAAAACAGATCTTTTAGATGCAGCAGCAGCGCGCGGGCCGATCTCATCTTGCTCTGCTTTCACATCAAGCTTGAGGTCTTCTAACTCACTGGCAACAATCGGCCCGATACGCTCTAACTCATTGGAAACCAAATCGCCACGTACTGGATCAAAAACCGAGAGCGAAACGATTTCTTCAAAAGCTTCAGAATATGCTGTCAAGTTATCTGAAACAACTCTCGAGGCCTCTTTTCGGTTTCCTTCGGACAGTAAAGACCCTAGTTCTTGATTCAACAGCTTAGTCGTATCGAGCATATCAAGTACTATTTGGGCATCTTCAGGACTATTGCTTAATAGATAATCTTTAACTGCCACCCGTGCCTCCAACAGCTTTTCCTGCACACGGACCGCTTGATTTGATTGGAGAACAACTTCTCTGTAACGCGTAAAGTCTGTTCCCACACTACTCATGGAAACGACACCCAACACGGCAACGGTTGCCAAAAGCAACAAGATGAGCGCAAAGCCTCCGAAAACTTTTGTCGAGATTTTTAAGTTACGCATTAGGTGAGTCATCGCTTTCCTCCGAACGGCCAGCATTCGCTGGTTGCTGCTTCCAATTGTTATTCTAAGCGCAGTTGTGTCACTGGCCCCTTTATTATTAGAGATCGAAGATGTTATGTCGTTTTATTTCAGTAAATGAAGTCGCGTCAGCCAGGATAAACATCTCCTGAGGCTGAAAATAGACATGCGCACGCGAGTAATCCGCTACGCACAAAACTAACCGCGACGCTTACCCTAATCGACAGTCGCGATGCAGCACTGGGATAACTATAGACGAAACGGGACCGGTAAAATGTAGTGACCATGAGCTCCGCAGCATAAAGCTGCCGGTAAAAAGTCCAATCTTGGGAAAATGCAATATCAAACAGCCCTATGACATCGCGAAAAAAAAGGGAGGCATGAAGCATATGCGCACACCTCCCTTGCACAACTGGAACGCATCAAGCTCCAGGAACTTTTTGATCCTTCGCCTCTTTCGCCGAGGAGGGTGACGTTGAGAAGTAGTTTCGTGCAAGTAGTGCACCGCCCACAACAATCGCACCCAAAGATACGAGCATGTACGGCGCAACACTGCCAACAGCGACGCAAATGAACAAGCTTCTCATTAGCCGCGACAGAGTGCCATTCATATAGCCCTCTATTGCAGCCGCCAGTGAAATCGTTCCGATAACACCGCCGATCACGGCAAGCCCAATCTCAATGGATGAACCGGAACCGATGATAGCAGGATTCCAAATAAAGACGAATGGCAGCAGAAAGCCGACTGCGGCAAGTTTAACTGCATCAAATGCAATCTTGAATGGGTCCTCTTCTGCAATGGCCGCTGCCGCCAGCGCCGCAACCGCAATCGGTGGCGTCAAGGCCGACAGGATCGCGTAGTAAAGCAAGAACATATGAGACTCAAGAAGCGGATATCCCAACTTTGAAAGCGCTGGCCCAACGAGAACTGCTGCAAGAATGTAAGCACTTGGTGTTGGCATCCCTAAACCGAGAATGATGGTCACCACAGCGGAAATCATCAAGGTGATCACCGGATCTGCACCACTGATTGTCATGATCACGTTCGCCGCTTTCATGCCAAGGCCCGTCATAGACAGACCTCCGATTACAAGTCCCGCAGCCGCGCACGCGCCAGCAACGGGGAGGATGCGCAGTGTGGTTTCACCAAGGCCTTCAACTACACGCCAAACGCTCATGCGGGTTCGCGCAGAGCAAGCCGCTGCAATGACGACAGAAGCAGCTCCCAAGCCTGCCGTCATGGTTGGCGAATAACCAAGCGACAGTGCGAGAATGATCACCGCGATCGGGACAATAAACATCCAGCCATTAATGAGGGTTGCCTTAAGCGTAGGGACATCATCTGGATAGGAGCGCAGATCGCGTTTGACCGCGCGCAAGTGAACCTGTGAGAAAACACCAAGATAGTAAAGGATCGCTGGAATAATCGCGGCGTAGACGACTTCGCGATACGCAAACCCTGTGTACTCAGCAAGAATGAACGCGGCTGAGCCCATGATAGGCGGCATGGCGCTGCCACCTGTGGATGCAGCAACTTCAACTGCGCCGGCGAAACGCGATGAATAGCCAAGGCGCTTCATGATTGGGATCGTTATCGAGCCCGTCGCGACGACATCAGATACGGGACTGCCTGAAATCGTTCCATACATGCCTGATGAGATAACAGCGACCTTTGCCGGACCACCGGGGCTCTTTCCGGTCAGCGAGGCAGCAAGGTTAAAGAAGAAGTCCCCTCCGCCAGCAAATGACAGTAACGTCCCGAACAGAACAAATAGGAAAACATAGCTAGCGACAACCTGGATCGGAACACCAAAGACACCGTCCGTTGTAAAGATTAGCGCATCCAGCAGGTAGGTGTATTCGATCACTCCGTGCCCAAAGGGCGGGGGCAGCAAGTGACCGAACAGGTTGTAGGCCATAAAACCGAGAACAACGATCGTAAGACCTGCACCCGTCGTGCGACGCGTCGCTTCAAGTGACAAGAATAGAAGTGACGACCCGAAGAAAAGTTGAGCAGGTGTAAGCTCTTCAAGCAAAGTAATCCGGCTTGAAATCACACTTGCATTCACAAGGAAAAACGCTCCGGTAGCGAGGCTCAGTACACTTAACACCCAATCAATAATGGTCGGTTTGTCCCGTGCATTAGTTGTTGCACCAACCACCAAGAAGAGCATCGAGAACAAGGCGCTAAGAAACAGAATGCCAATTATAAGCGGGTCCGAAATAACGAAGAGGTTGCCGTAAATAACCCCGATCGCAAATAGCGCCGCCAAGCTGATCAGAACTTTGTGGGGTAAGGCCGCAAACTTACGTTTGCGGCCTGTGTTAACAAGTGACTTCATCATTTGAGAAGTCCTGCCTCGCGATATGCCCGTTCTGCACCTGGATGGAACGGCAAAACATCCTGATCAGCCATAAGCTCCGGGGTCAGCGCCTTCATAGAACCGTGAACCGCCTTGATCTCGTCAACATTTGCAATCAAAGCCTTGGTAAGGTCATATGCAGTTTCTTCCTCCATCTGATCCGTTGCCACCAGAAGAGCACCAAGGGCCGACGTTTCGACATCATTTGGCTGATTGGAATAACTTCCCCCGGGGATTGTATAAGTTTGAGTCCCGAAACGGGCATTCGTGGCATCAATTACATTCTGGGGAATGTCGAGGACAATGACTTCATTGTTTTCGTCAATTGCGCGGAATGAGGAATGAAGAACAAAGACACCGTTGGTAACAATGTCGATTCGACCATCCTTCAGCAGTTCTGCCTGGTCGTTTGCCCCGGCCTGAACAATGCGTCCACCATTTGCCTCAACAGCTTCCGTGGTTAACCCAGCTTGTTCGAGCATGAACAACGCTACGTTGGACGTAATGTTACCCGAACGGTTTACACCAATACGTACCGGTGCTTTTGCTGTTGCAAGATCGTCGAGGCTATCGATGTTGTATTCGTCGGCAATCGACTTCGCCAAGAAGAAATGCATCGGCGCCCAATTATACATGTAACCAATTGCACGCATGTTGTTTACAGGAGCCTTGAAGGGCTCTTCACCTGCCAGAGCAATCTTCACTTCAGCGTTGTGAACTAATCCCGTATCCGTCCGGTTTGCTCCCAGCAAACCAATATTTGCAAATCCACCACCAGTTGCCTGATATGTTACAACGGAATTTGGGTCTGATTGCTTTACGGCACGGTCGATACCTGCGCCGAGAAGGGACCACAAGCCACCCGGATTGCCACCTGAGAGCGTCAGGTTTACCGGTTCAGCCTGTGCAGTGTTAACGCCGAAGGCCAGTCCAATAGCCGCGGCAAGAGTCAAAAGCCTCATTCTTTCCTCCCTAATGGGTAAGATCTCAATTTATAATTTCTGTTATTTTTATTGGATGCCGACCGTCAAAGGTCCCACTGGAACGGCATCAGGTCTCAAAAGTGATATTGACGTTCTTTTGCTCGGTGTAAGACAACATCTCGCCCAAGCATTCTTCGCGTCCGATGCCGGATTGCTTCATCCCGCCATACGGTGTGCCAAGGAAATGATCGCTGGAATTGTTGACCCAGACATACCCGGCGCAAATGTCATCAACTGCACGCATAGCTTGTGAGATATCGCGCGTCCAAACCGAGGCAGTGAGTCCGTAATCAACCCCATTTACCGCTTCGATCAAGGAGTCATAGTCACTCCATTTGAGGACGCTCAGCACCGGCCCGAACACTTCTTCTTGCGCAATGCGCATATCAGGGGTGACGTCAGCAAATACAGTCGGTCGAACAAAGAAGCCATGAGACAGCTCTTCGGGTACATCGCCGCCCGCCACCATCCTGGCACCTTCATTCTGCGCTATTTCTATGTAACCGCGGACCTTGTCATACTGACCGCGCGTCGAGAGACAGCCCATTTCGGTACCAGGTGAGAGTGGATCGCCCGGCTTTACTGCATCAAATGCGGCTGCCAACTGATCAACGACGGAATCATATAGGCTTTCATGAACGAACACCCGACTGGTCGAGCCACAAGACTGTCCTGCTGTCCATGGCAGGTTCATGCCCTTGACCGCGCTTTGAACAGCCTTTTCAACATCCGCATCCGGGAACATGACGAGTGCGTTCTTTCCGCCCAGTTCCAATGACACATGTTTAAGTGTATCGGCAGCCTGACGCATGACGGCACGACCGGTTGCGGCACTGCCGACAACGCTGACGCTGGCGATACCGGGATGGGTTGAAAGTCCCGCCCCCAGATCAGGCCCGCCATTCAGCACATTCAAAACGCCCGGTGGGAACAGCCCGCCAATCAATTCGGCAACTTTAAGGCTTGAGAGCGGTGTTTCTTCTGATGGTTTGATGATCACGCTGTTACCAGCCATGATTGGTGGCGCAAGTTTTGCGCAGGCGAACATCAGCGGGTGGTTAAACGGCACGATGCGCGCGACAACGCCAACAGGTTCACGCACAACATAGTTCACTTTACCTGCACCTACCGGAACGGTTTCACCCTTTAATTCGGTGGCAAGTCCGGCAAAGAAATCCATCAAGGATGCTGCGAGTTCGACATCGAACAGCATACCTTTGAGAGAGTTCCCGCTGTCAAGCGCATCAAGACGCGCAAGCTCTTCCTTGTTGGCACGGATAATGTTTGTAGCTTCACGCATGGCGAGTGTGCGTTCACGCGGCGTAGTCCGCCTCCAAAGCTTTTGTCCGGCGGTAGCTGCTTTGACAGCTTGGTCCAGATCAGCAGCAGAGGCACTGCCAACTTGGGCAAGTTCGGCCCCAGTTGATGGCGAGGAAACCGTAATGACACCGCTTTCAGCGCGGTGCCATTCACCGCCGTAATACAGTCCCTTAGGGACTCCCTCGGTCAACAGGTCCTCGACGCTAGAAGCTTTTGATGACTTCATGCTGTTTTCCTCCCAGGAAAATCCGCGCATTTATTTTTTTGTCTACGGATTAAGTCGATCTGTTCTTTTTTATAAGATATCTAAATTAAATGGCAGCCTACGCCCTCAGTCAACCATAAAATTAGATATCTTAGTTTTATTTTACGATAGGGGCGGACATCTCGCCCGCCCACCCGCTTTCAGTCACTCTGCAGCGACACTTTCTTCTTCGACAAGCGTCCGCCAATCAAGGGTTTGAGGGTAAACACCTTCACGTGACGCGATACTAGAATGGGGTACGCGCGGCTCAGTTGTGCCGATAGCTTCTCCGCCGGCAGCAACCTTTTTTGCAGCATCAACCATCAACCGCCGGAACTCGACGATGGCCAGATCCGAGGCGCCCAGAATGTCATCGGAACGATCAACAATAGCCCCCATGGAAACCCACATTACGATGTCCTGATTTGGAATACCGTAAACCCCGGTAAAGCTGCCGAGTTTCATCGCCTGTCGGTCTTGCAAAAAATTGTTATGCAGTTGACGTTGCGAGACCCAGCGCTCATCGAGATGGACACCCTTCTGGGAGTGGTTGAATTTTCGCCATTCCTCAGTAGTTGGACACGCCTTCCCCCCCCAAGCAATGAAGTGGAAGTGCGTTGTCTCGTCGTCGATCGGCACAATTACGCTGGCAACATTGTAGTTGTTGTTTGGCGGGATCAGAGATGTATAGGGTGCAATATACTCGGTAATACGAAGATAGTAATGGGTACCAGGATTTTTGATCGGCTTACGGATCGCAGCATAGTGGAAGCCGTAGCTGGTCGTTTGGGTCTGCATGCGTGGAGATTTATCCGTCGAAGGGCGGTACCATGCCTGATCATCCGCGGAAGCGCCTTCAACGCGGGCCGGTTTCATATCCGATGAATGCAAACTGGACGAATGTGCGGAATCGATCTGCCCTTCGGTAATCTGCGCCCAGTTGGCCGGAATCCTGATTTTCAGGATTGAAACCTGGGTATCTTCGGTCGGGGCAAATGCAGGTGGCGAAAACGGATACATGTCTTCTTCTTCGCCAAGCCATGCCCAGACAAAGCCCCCCCACTCGGCCGTGTTATAGGACTTGTGTTTGACCTTTTCATGAAGCGGGCTGCCTTCGGGTTCGGACGACATGGCAACACAGTTACCTTCAACATCAAACTTCCAGCCATGATACAGGCAACGCAGACCACAATCTTCGTTACGTCCAAAAACCAGTGATGCGCGTCTGTGCGGGCAGAGCTCATCAAGAAGACCAAGCTTCCCTTCTGAATCACGAAAGGCCACATAGCGGCCACCAATCGCTTCGACCAGCAACGGCTTACCGTCTGCTTCTGCGACTTCCTCAATCAGGCAAACCGGCGTCCAGTGCTGACGCATCAGCTTGCCCATCGGTGCATCACCCTCCACACGGGCTAACAGGTCATTCTCTTCATGACTGAGCATAACGTGAACTCTCCTCCTTGGCGTTTGTTCTTAGATATCGAATAATCGATGTCACATCATTACAGGCGTCTAGTGACTTGACAAGAATTATTAGATATCTAATTTATTCACCAAAGTTACTTCGGGAGGAAAAAATGTCAACAGAATTAGAAAGCATAAAAATGCGTGTAGAGGCGCGGCGCGAGCTAACGCAATATATTTGCGAGTTTACGCTTTCCCCCGTGGATGAGATCGAACTCCCCGCCTTTGCGCCGGGATCGCATATCACCGTCGAAACGCCATCCGGTGCGATGCGCCGCTATTCACTTGTTAATGATGGGGAATTTCCGGAAAATTACGTGATTGCCGTAAAACGCGAACCGGAATCGCGTGGCGGATCATCCTCTATGCACGAGTCGGCGACAGTTGGAACCGAGATTGCCATACAGGCGCCGGAAAACTCGTTCGCACTTAAAAATGCATCGAAATATTTGCTGATTGCCGGGGGCATCGGGGTAACGCCAATTTATGCGATGGCCAATCACCTGTCCGCCCAGGGCAAGCCGTTCGAGATGATCTATTGCACCCGCTCTGCCGAGGAAACCGCATATCTTGATGACATCAAAAGTGCCTTCGGATCACGGGTTAAGTTTCATCACGACAATGGCGATCTGAATCAGGTTTATGATTTCTGGGATCACTTCGAGGAACCCGGCGCGGGGCATGTTTATTGCTGCGGCCCATCGCCCTTGATGGAAGAAATCAAAGCGATCTCAGGTCATTGGCCAGAAGGTCGCGTCCATTTCGAAGATTTCAAAGCCGTTGATGCCGTCCGCGAAGATGACCAACCCTTTGAGGTAACGGTGGCAAATCTTGAGACCACGATTACCGTCCCTGCTGACCGGTCCGTTCTTGAAGCGCTTCGTGATAATGGCATCAAAACGGTCAGTTCGTGTGAAAGCGGCACCTGTGGCACATGCCGCTGCAAGCTGATCGAGGGTGATGTTGATCATCGCGATATGGTCCTGATGGATGAGGAAAAAGACAGCCAGATCATGATTTGCGTCTCCCGCGCAAAGGAGGGAAACCTTGTCATCGAACTCTAAGCAGCCGAACCTTGAGGAGCCTTTGCGCCTTGGCGTGATCGGGCTTGGTCGCGGGTTCATGCTAACACTGCCGACATTTAATGCCGATGACCGCATACAACTGGTCGCGGCATGCGCACCACGAGAATGTTCACGTACTGCGTTCGAGCAGGAGTTCGGCGGGCGCACCTATCAACATGTCGAGGATATTTGTGCCGACCCGGACGTTGAAGCCGTCTATATCGCCACACCGCATCAAATGCATGTCGATCACGTTGAAATTGCCGCCAAGGCTGGAAAGCATGTTTTGGTGGAAAAACCGCTTGCGATCCATTTCGAAGACGGCGTCAAAATGGTCGAAGTTTGCGAAAAAGCAGGCGTGCAACTGATTGTTGGCCCAAGCCACAGCTTTGATGGGGCGGTTATGCTGGCTCATCAGATCATTCAGTCCGGTGATATCGGTGCAGTTCGCATGATCCATGCGATGAACTATACTGACTTTTTATATCGCCCGCGTCGGCCTGAAGAACTCGTCACCGCAGAAGGTGGCGGAGTGATTTTCAGTCAGGCTGTCCACCAGCTTGATATTGTGCGCCTTCTGGGTGGCGGGATGATGAATACCATTACTGCTGCAACCGGAAACTGGGATCCAGCCCGCCCAACCGAAGGTGCATATAGCGCATTGGCAACATTTGAAGGCGGTGCCTTTGCCTCGTTGACCTATTCGGGCTACGCGCATTTTGATTCCGATGTTTGGCAGGGCTGGGTTGGTGAACTTGGCTATCCAAAAGATCCGGAAAACTATGGCCAATCCCGCAAAGCTTTGGCCAAGGTTTCAAACCCTGAAGAAGAGGCCGCACTGAAATCCGGTCGAACATATGGCGAAACCCCGGCGCGACCACCAGCACCAAACCACGAACATTTTGGCCCGATCATTGTGTCATGTGACGGCGGTGATCTTCGGATCACGCCAAACGGGGTCTGGTTGTACGGCCATTTCGAACAGAAATTCATCCCCGCACCGCTTGAGATGGGGCCAAGAGCCGGTGTCAATTCAGCCTTGATCAACGCCGTCCGGCATAACGTATCGCCGTCACAAACCGGACGTTGGGGGCTTGCTACGCTTGAAGCCTGCCACGCCATTATGCAATCCGCAGAAACCGTCTCACCGGTCAAGCTGGTCCATCAAATTCAGACAAAAGAAACAAACATTGGAGGAAACTCGTGAGTAACCTGACACTTTCCCTCGCCTACGGAGACTATGATCGCACCAGACCGATTTTTGATGGACGTGTCAAAATCGATGGCGTGGATCCGGTATCAATGCTGCTATCCCCTGAAGAAATGTTCTTCCGGGCGTTTCGTAACGAAGATTTCGACGTCAGCGAACTTTCATTTTCGTCCTATTGCGTAAAGCTCGCGCGTGATGAATCCCACTATGTGGCAATTCCGGTCTTCCTGTCGCGCGCTTTCCGCCACACATCAGTTTACATCCGAACGGACAAAGGCATCAAAAGCCCCGAAGACCTCAAGGGACGCCGTATCGGTATTGCGGAATATCAGCTGACGGCCAATGTCTGGGTGCGTGGGATTCTTGAAGACGACTATGGGGTAAAGCCATCAGACATCCACTGGGTACGCGGCGGCATGGATACGCCGGGCCGTCCGGAAAAGATCAAGGTTGATCTGCCTGATGATGTCAAAATGACCCAAGCGCCAGAGGGGGCGACGCTAAACCAGATGCTGGCAGATGGCGAAATTGACGGCTTCATTGGCCCGCGTTGGCCAAAATGCTTCAATGAAGGCCATCCGCATGTCGGGCGTTTGTTCTCTGACAGCATCTCTGCGGCAGAAGACCACTACAAACGTACGTCGATCTTCCCGATCATGCATGTGTTGGGTGTCCGCAAAAGCTTGACCGAGCAACATCCGTGGCTTCCCGGTGCGTTGCTCAAGGCGTTCTCGCAGTCAAAGAAAATGGCACTTGACGCGCTGAGCGATACATCTGCGACAAAGGTCACCATGCCGTTCGTCGAAGATACACTTGATCGTGCGAAAAACCTTCTGGGTGATGATCTGTGGCCATATGGCGTTGCGCCAAACCGCAAAGTCATAGAGACGTTCCTTGACTATCACTACCGCCAGGGACTTTCACCGCGCAAACTTTCGATCGACGAGCTTTTCCACCCCTCCACGCGTGAGGTCTTCAGCCTATGACCAATACCATCGCAAAAACATCTGCAGTCATGCCATCATTACCCCACCTCCTGATCGAGGAAGGCGTTCGCGCCGCCCTTAAGGAGGATCTTGGGCGTGCGGGTGACCTGACCACAGATGCAACAATTGGTCCGGATCTCAGTGCAAAAGTATCTTTGGTCTCCCGTGAAGCCGGACGCTTGTGTGGCGTGGATTTCGCGCGTAGTTCATTTGCAATGGCTGGTGCGGGGCTGGAGTTTGAGGTCTTCAAGAAGGATGGTGACTTTCTGACCCCGGGTGATGAAATCGCCCGGGTTACCGGCAATGCGCGGGCCATCCTGTCATCGGAACGTGTCGCGCTAAACTACCTGTGCCATCTGTCAGGCATCGCAACGACAACCGCAAAGTTCGCCGATCTAATTGCTCATACAAAAGCACGAATCTGCTGCACGCGGAAAACCACACCGGGCCTGCGCGCATTTGAAAAATATGCGGTGCGCTGTGGGGGCGGCGCCAACCATCGCTTTGGTCTCGATGATGCCGTCCTGATCAAGGACAATCACATTGCCGTTTGCGGATCTATCACCAAGGCAATTGAAGCTGCCCGCAATTATGTCGGCCATCTTGTCGTGATCGAGGTCGAAGTCGACACGTTGACACAACTTGAAGAAGCCCTTGCAGCGGGCGCATCAACGGTGCTGGTTGATAATTTCGGCATCAACGGTCTGAAAGATGCCGTTGCCCTTAATGCCGGCCGTGCGCGGATCGAAGCATCCGGTGGCATCAATATCGACACCATCAAGGACGTTGCTGAAACCGGGGTTGATTATATCTCAAGCTCGAAAATCACCATATCGGCACCGACCCTTGATATCGGCCTCGACGTAACACTGGGATAAGAAAATGAACCAATTTCAACCAGGCGATATTATCGAAGTCAAACTTCCAAACGGGTTTGGGTATCTTCAAGTCACCCATAACCATCCCGCCTATCCAGAAGTCGTTCGTGCTCTGCCCGGGCGGCACAACAAACGCCCGGATGATATCGCGCAGCTTGCGGCGGGAATAACGGCCTTCACCTGCATGTTGCCGCTGTTCTCTGTCATTGAAAAAGGCACGCTAGCGGGGGAAAAAATCGGCAGCACGAAAATCCCCAGTACCGACAGCACCTTTCCGACATTTAGAACTCCTATCCGGGACAAACAAGGCAATGTTGTTTACTGGTGGTTCTGGGATGGGGAAGGTTTGCGGTATGATGCGGAACCGGATGCCTCGAGCGATGGAATGCCGATGCGCGAAATCACAACGGCAGACACATTGATCGAAAAGCTCTCAGCAGCCTGATTGAAGATCTTAGGTTGGAATGCGGGTCGGGGGGACTTTACGTCCTTCCTCACCCGCTTTTCTCTCATCTTCCTCAAGGTTTTCGAGGATGGTCAGCATCCCTTTGCGGAGGATCTCCAACTCATTAGGGCTGAGCCCGGCCAATGCAACTTCGTTGACCTCGATTGCAAGCGGCTCAAGCTCAATACGCAATTCCTTGCCACGTTTGGTCAAAAAGACATGCTGTTTGCGGCGGTTACCTGCAAGGGTACGCTTTTCGAGGAAACCAAGGCTTTCCAAGCGCTGAAGAGCGGTGTGGGTGGTTGGCTCGGTCAAGCCGGCTTCTTCGGCCAGCTCTCGTTGGGTCAGACCTTCCTGATCCCAGAGGATACGCAAAAAGATCCACTGTCCGAATGTGACATGATGCGATGACAGCCGAATTTGCAGGGACCGGTTAAAACCGCGCGTTGCAAGTCGGATAATGTGCGCAAAACGCTCTCGCGAGTTGGGAACTTTATTTTCTTTATCCGCCATCGATCGAAAGATGCCCTTAAAAGCCAATTGAAAATGTTTTCGGATTGACTGATACAGTCGTCCCAGACCGAAGTCAAACGTGCTTGACAGGATGACTGCCAAGCACGCTCAAACGGCAAACATCTTATTGACCTTCGTCAGCTTCTGCCGTTTCTTCGGCAGTGCGCGTCATGCCAGCAGACATTGCCTTTGTGTAACCGGGGGTTATGCGCGCATCAATGACAACAGGCTGACCGGCCTTGACCGCTGCCAGCCCTTCTTTGATCACGTATTTCAGTTCCGCTGCGGTGCTGACCGGACCAAATGCAGTGACCCCCTGTGCGCGTGCCATTGCTGCCAGATCAATATCCGGCCCGCCAATATGCTGCCCGATCCATTTGTTTTCGACCGGCCGATCACGGCTGATTGCGACCTTTTCCTGATGGATTTCATCATTATAGAAGGATCGATTGTTGGCAATGATCGCAAGGAACGGAATGCCATAGCGTGCCGCAGTCCAGAAGGCCGAAACACCCATCAAAAAATCGCCATCGCCCAATACAGCAACCGGCAGTCGGTCGGTGTCACGCAGCGCAAGTGCAGCCCCCACCAGCATGCCCGGACCAGACGCAATGCCAGCACCGCCGTCATAGCCAAGATAATCAAGCGGGTGACGGAAATGCCACGAATCGCCGCCCCAGCTGAGGGGCAGGCGAACCAGCGACACCACATCATCTGACAGGGCCTCACCCATCGCAGCAGCAAGACTATCGACATCCAATGGCGCACTCTCATCGGACACTGTGCCAATGCATTTTGCGGGCAGGTTTTCCGGGGGGGACCCAGCCTCTATGCCAGTTTCCTCGCAAAGCGCTTTGATCACAACATCGGGTTCTGATGCGATATGCAAGTCGGCCCGCACAGCGGCCTGATGGTCCATACTCCAACCGTTATGAAGCTGATGGTCCACAGACACCTGAACAAGCTTCGCTGCTTCGGCCACTGGTCCTGCCTGTTTGAGCGTTCCGGCAACATCGACCCAGTCAAAACTGACAATAAGGTCTGCCTCATTCAAAACCTTCGCGCCATCTGGTGACATAAAGAAACCCGGCGCGCCAGTATGCAGCGCATGGTCCGTCGGGAAGGCTGCGCCAAGTTTAATATCGGTCAAAACGCGTGCATTAAATTCTTCGGCCAGTGCCACACGGCGCGCCCAGTCTTCAGCAGAACGTGACACCCGCCCCATCAGGAATACGGGCGATTTTGAGGTTTGCAGCAATGTGTGCAGTTCGACCAAGGTTTCGCGTGAAGGGACAGTCGGGGCAGGCAGTGCAAAGCGACTGACATCTGGCAACTTGACCGGGTCGGTGACTTCTTCTTCCTGAACCGAGACATCAAAACAAACATAAACTGGCGCCATCGGTGCGGTTTTTGCAATTGTCGCACCACGGATCATGGCTTCAAGCGAGGCAGGAAGGGAGGCGGGCTGATCATCCCATTTAACATACGGGCGCACCAAGGCCGCCTGATCCCGAGATGTATGGATCCAGTCAATCCATGGTCGACGCTCAGCTGCGTCAACCGGACCGGTTGCGCCAAACACCAACACGGGGACGCGATCACACCAGGCGTTATAGATCGACATTGTTGCATGCATCAAGCCGACATTGGCATGGACAATTGCGGCCATCGGACGTCCGGTGACTTTCGCCCATCCGTGCGCAATCGCGACAGTGTGTTCTTCATGCAGACAAAGAAGCATTCTGGGGTCTTTATTGCCCAGATGGTTTACCAGACTGTCATGTAAACCACGGAAACTGGATCCGGGATTAAGAGCGACAAATTCAACATCAAGGGCACGTAATATCTCAGCAATAAGGTCACTGCCCCACAGCCCTTCTGATCCTGACGCAACAGGATTCTCGACCTTTTCCATTTTTCCTCCCGGACTTTTCCGTCTTTTATCAAAGCAAATTAGAAGTTTTCTTTTTAAATACTTCGATATCTAACATTATGTCAAACGGGATTTCTACATACACTTGGGCTACTATTGAACAACGGTCATCTTTTTTGCTGACTTAGGGTGACCCTTAAAGCCCTACACATGTGCCCGAGGTCACATCAGGTGGAAGATAGATAAGTTTTGAATTGCCAATAACTCGACAATCTATCAGTAATTTTTAGAAGTCTAACAGAGGTGGTGGGCCCGGCGAGACTCGAACTCGCAACCAGACCGTTATGAGCGGTCGGCTCTAACCAATTGAGCTACAGGCCCCGATTGAGTAAGAGTTTGCGGATCCTCAATACGCCGCCGTAAACTAGATATATTCGGCCCAAGGTCAAGCGCAAACTCAGTTCACGCTCATGGACATTAACAGCGACATCGCTGGGGCAATTTGTCTCAGACACTTTAATTTCAGCCTAATGAGCATTTTCAGCTTCGAGATATTCTTTGACGTGGAAAATACCCTCAACGCCTCTTTGCACCATCACCTCCAAGGCACTCAGACCACCGAAGGTTTGGTTCGGCTTCTTCACCCACTGATAGCCTCGCCGTTTGTCGACAAAAAGCACCCTCAGCTGTTTATGAATGCCTAACAACAAATGCGCCCGAACCAACATGTCGTCACTAGGGCTTTGCTGCTCGTTCCTAAACGCTATCCCGTTGTCACCAAGAAGAACCTGCACTTCGGCATCCGAGAGCTCCCAGTTCTTCAACAATCTGAATGCCGCGCGGCACAATGCTTGAGATTCCTTCTGAGTAAGTACGTTCTCCACCTGCTTTTTAGACATTCTCACCTCCAGTCGGGAGCACACTCCAGAACTAGAATTCACCAATATCACTGAATAGCCCCTGAAATTGAAGAAACCCGGTTTGATCAGATTTGTCGTCTTTCGAATTCGACGGGTAACACCATTCCGTTGGCACTATGTTTGCTCTTCGGGATGTAGAATATTTTTATGTAATCGAAGACAACCTGACGTGCCTCATCCCGTGATTTATAGACCCTGCGGAGAATGCGCTGACGCATCACTTTGAAACACCCCTTTCATTTAGCAAACGCATCAACCGGTTTCTGAAACGCGACAATTCATAGATCCACTGCTTCCGCACCACCTCGACGACTTTCAGTCTTTGATCTGGGCAGTTAACAAAGTAACTCTCAGCCGCGGCAATCAACTTTTCCGCAGTGACCGGAAGCTTTGACCGCAAAATCGATCCAGCAACTTCAAAGACATTTGCTTCAATCTGACTGGTTGCACTCTCGCGTTCGCCACGGGCAACGGCAACGCATTTTTTCAACAAATCATCTTCAAAATCTCTTGCAGGCATTGGCACACCATTATCCAGAGAAGCTTCGCACCAGACAGAGAAAGGGCTGAATGCCAAATCAACCCATCAGAACTGCCCGTGAGAGCAAAGCTAATCATCGACGGCTCGCTATACAGCGCTCCAAGGTCATTACATTCACAACTTTTCAAGTAGAGCTTTCAGCTTTGCCGCGCCTCTTGAGTAAAGCAGCTCCAGGCTCTCAAGCCCCTCTGTTTCTTCAAATGCCGGCGGCAAGAATCTTTCCATCTGCTCACGATGTAAACCCTGAGCTTTGATCTGATCAATCACGCGCTCGAGGTCACCAAGACACGCGGTGAAGAGCACGACTTGCTCCAAGGCATCTTTCATTAACTCCGCAGAAAATGCACCCTCAGAAAGATCAACAAGCCCCGAAGCAAGCTCGTCATTCAGTGCAACGCTTGGAAGAGTTTTACCAAGGTTCTCTTTGTACGAACCAACTTCAAGCGCTTTTCCCCTCTCATCATAAAGCACGGAGACCTTGATGCCTGGTGCCTTCGCGGAAGGTCTAACGCTAAACCACCCACCTGACTGATCAAAGTAGCATTGCCCAAAAACGAATGGTTCGATCTTGGGGCTCTCAAACAACACCTCGGGCCCAGCCCTAGAAATCTCGTCTCGGAATACTTTGATGTTTTCAAGCGGATTGACAAGGGTAAGGCGAACTTCATCCGGAGCACCAAAACCAATTACTGAGGCAAACAATGAAGTGCGACCAGACAATCCAAGACTGCGATCTTGCATAAAGTCCGCTGAAAGCGCGCTTACAACAGTTTTTATATCTGCTGGTTTGTGTCCGTGAATAATAGCGTTCTTAGGCTCATGTTTAGACCGCTTTGCAATCAGCTTCTTGCATTCAACCTCAAGCCATGAGCCATGAGATGATGCCAGTGCCTCGATGGACTTGAGCTCATCTACCGTCGGCTCAGCAAGGATATCATTGAACCTCCATCCCCGCTCATAGGCGTTAAGCATTTCTTGTTCACTCAAGCGCCTTTGCTTGTCTCCCTGCCAGAGCAGTGCACGCAAGAAGGTCCACCTGCTTCGGTCAACCATTGAACAAACCTGTTCTGCGATGCCACTCAGGGACAGGTTTAGGCTGCAAAAATTGTCTTTCATCGCTGAAAAGTTTTTGAAGAACTTCTGGATCAACCCCGAACTTGAGAAACCCACGTTCCTTTTGGGAGTACATCAACAATTCAATTTCTCCCTTTTTGATCATCTTCAACATTCTCACATATGACAGCCCCTGCTTGTTGTACTTCTGCACAGCTGCCACTAACTGCACCGGAAGAATTGAGCACTTTTTGGCAGTCTCTTCCAATTCATGCAGGAACCCGGCAACAACTTCTTCATCAAAGCGCCAGCAATGGTTGCCATCCAGATCTGGAGAATGGAACGGCCTCAAGAAGCCCGCATCGACCAATGTCTTCAGAGTATGCAAGGAGATCGACAACATGTTGGCTGCAGCACCGATACTTATCAATCTCGACTTCAAGTCCAGATAAGCATCGATACTTTCGTGAGTAAGAAGTCGATTTACCGTGCCCCCTCGACGGAACGTGACGGTTTTCAGATGCCCCTCTTTGATCAACCTATCGAAGTGCTCCCGGCTGACCCGAAGCCATTCGCGCGCGTCAGCAGCACAAACAAGCCATTTGTGTCTCCCAGATCTAGGGGTAATAGTTTTCGGCGACACCACTGGTGCCTCGCCAGCCACCGAGTGCAGATAAGCCTCGAAACCTGCAAAAACGACCGGGATACGGTCCTGATGATCTAGACTAAACTGATACAACTTTTCCAGACTGTATCCAACGCAAGACAGTGCTGAATAGTCCTCAGCGGGAAAGAACAACTTCCCTATGTGAGAGATGAAACCGTTCGGCCAATTGGCGAGCGCATCGGCAGATACTGCCACGTGGCTCACTATCTTATCCACACTCAACTGATGGTAACATCTTCCATCCAGATTAGCGTAACTGAGAAGTGAAGAGCCAAGTATTGCGACTGTCTCTATGATTTCTCGAAAGGAAGCACTCTTTAGTTGGTTCGAAAAACCGTACTGCTCCAAATCAAAATCAGTCCCCACATACTTGTTGGACAAAAGCCTTAGCAAGCCAATATGCGCATTGGATAGGGCAGAATCTGCATTCTCGTTGGGCATTGAACACCTGCAAAAGTCGACAGTTGTTCGATAAAAACGGGAATTCTCACCACAATCTGAACACACCTCTCGTAATCTGCAAAGATGCTTGGGGCAATGCGTCACCAACCTCAGATCCCAAAAACTCGAAAGATATCCATTTTCCCGAGCACATTGAGAGCAAATTGCTTTCGTTGGCCACTCAAGGAAATATCTAGAGATCACCTCGCCATTTGGTATTCCGACCTTTGAGTGGTTTCCCTCGAGGGCGTTCAAAGGAGCCAAAAGGCTAAGTTTTCCGGTACCTTGCCCCAAGATTTCGGCAAGTTTCGGCAGAGCGTTGTTCCACTTTGACGCTTTGATCCTTGAGTAATCGAGACCAGCGAGCTTCAGAATCCACGACGAACGTTCATAGAAATTGATATGAGAAACTCGTATCAGATATCCAATCAAGCTCTCGTCTCGAATAGGCGGCGCAGTAATTGGTACGACTTCAGAAAGGTACATCAGATACCCCTTTCCGTTGCCCCGTTTTCATCTTACCTACCGCTTTGCTCTGCCCCGGTTGCGATGGCCGAATAGCCTTGGTATCGAGTTCAGCAGACGCTTCCTTTAGCTCCGAAAGAGCAGCCAGAAGATGTTGTTCAGTGAGTGCCTGACACCGCGCTAACAACGCGATTTCAACAGCTCGATAGATAACCTTTGTGATGTAACCAATTAGCCCTTTGCACGACCGAGCAAGCCTCAACATGACTTCACTGCTTTTAAGAACTGACTTTGACGGATCAGGCAACGGCAGTTCGTTGTTCAAGAAATGGAACAACATTAGGAGCTCTTTCGCACCATCCTTCGTCGAAGGATCAAATGGGTGCAGCTCAATTCGCCCGCGCCGGCGCGTTTCAAGTTGAGGGTTCACCATAAAGATGTCGTTGACCTCCGGAAGTCCAACAAACAACACTGGCCTACGTAAAATTTCGAGCTGCGTCTTCAACCAATCGGCCGTATCGTAGCGACGAGCTTGACTACCTTTGTTGGTCAAATGCTGAAATTCGTCGAAGATCAGCATGCTAACACTGGCGTGATCTGCAAACCGTGCGATCCGTCGCTCCATAGACTCTCGCGTGCCCATACTCGCGCACGGATCCCCTAATGCATGAAGGATACGGGACGCCAGGTTTTTGATCGTGCAACTTTGCGGAATGATAATGGACAGAACTCGACTACAATCGTGTTCACTATTTGCGACTGTGCAAAAGTTCTCAATGATAGACGATTTTCCAGCTCCGGTTTCTCCGACCAACGTCATTATACCTGGCGCATATGCCCGAGCACCTGATCGGTGAAAGTTTGTTATCCGAGCAGTTGCCTGTTGGAACTGGTTATGATGAATCCTCTGATTTTGAAAAGCTGCCAAACCATCCGCTTGAGCATCGGTCAGGATCATTTCTTTATGCATTATCGCCTCCCGTTCCTCTGGACGGAGACGTTGATTTCCAGTGAGCTTTTTCGATCTCTGCTGCAATCTCATCAGATGAAAAATCAAATTCCTGAACTGGAATATCTTCTCTTTGCTTATCCTCTGATGCATTCTCGAAATTAGTCACCACCTCAGCTATGACTTCTTCTCGAACATATCTGTGAGCCTTGTTTCGCTGCACCTTCCGCTTACTAGTCTTAAGTTGCTGCGCGAGCTCGAAGGTTGTCACACGAGCATTGAGGAGCTTTTCCTCAGAGTGCTTGCGTGCACCGTCCGTCTCCTTGGAAACAACCCTGCTGATCAACTTGTGACGCCAAACCGACAAACCGTCAGCATATGAGGCATATACGCAACTTGCAGGTAAGAAAATTCTGTTCCGCGCATCCTCCACATAAACCATGAGCAGGTTTTCTGGATCATATTTAACGCGAACTTTTGGGTTGCGCCCCAAGTTCATTCTTCCGGTCATCAGCTGACGGTAAAGCAGTTTGATAGCTTCTGATTGGAATTGCAGATTGAACAACCGCACGCCGATACGCGACAACGTACATGTTTCAACGCACGAAGTCAGAACACTTAAATCTTCGAGGTTACTTAGGAGGCGGACGGGATGCTTTTCCGTACCTTTTGTCCACCTGTTAATAGGACAGTCCCTGATCCCTTCGTGATAGGTGTTTGGATACTCATCGACCACAAACTTTGTCACAAGCAACATCAAATCTTGAATGGTAAGCTTGGCGTTCTTTTCGGACTCATAATCGCCACGCTCTTTAGTGTTGGAAAACGTCGTCCCGTCAAGCGTATGGATCAGTTTTGAATTGAGCGTTTCAAAAAACCGCTCGACCTTCCCCTTATAGCGTGGCTTTCGTTTCGGGTTGTATTCAATAGAAATTCCAAGCTGACTTAAGGCATCAAGCAAATTCTGTGAGTGGAACTCCAAACCATTGTCGACAACCAAAACAACGATCATGCCCAAACAAGGCCACTCATGTTCGATGTCAGCTTCTATTTCATTGCCGCTTTGGGCATTGAATTCATCAACAACGCTTTTTATGAACTTGTCCTTAGGACTTATCGCATTTCTCAAGCACCTCATGATTGAGCGATAGGAGGGTGGTTCAGGGCTTATATCAAACCCGACCACCATGCGGCTGTAGCTGTCTAAGGCTAGCGTCACCCAGACGCGCCCCATCACATCACCGTTTGGGTAGACAACCAATAAGTCTACCAAGTGGTGATCTATCTCGACCCTCTCCAAGGCATAACTCGTAATAACTCCCGAACCGACAGGACCAAACTTTTGCTCTGCCACCTGCTGGCCATGATGGGCTACAAGCACCTCATAGGGGTCCAGTTTGCTGAGGTACCTATAAATTGTCCGACGGCTGGGAGCTTTTAACTTCATGCCAACCGACGCAGTCTGATTTTCCCTTTTTATTCGTCGACAGATAGCCCGATAAATCTCCGTTCCGGTACTGTATTCCGGCTTCAAATACCGTTCATGCACAATTTCCCAAACGATACTTTCAAGTCGGTTGTCAAAACGCATCTTGTCCGGGCCCTTGAAGCAATTTCTAGGCAACAAGGCACGAATATCCTTCCCGCCGGAAATCCAGGATTTGTACCAGCGCATTAGGGTCCGTTTGGAGGGAATGTTTTCACAACCGTCTTGATCGCAACGCCGAACTACACAGCTAACTGCCTGATTAAGATTGCTTGCACCTGACGCCCCATCCACCTGCCTGACAAATGCGAGTCTGGCTCGAGCTTCTGTTCGCTCCTGATCACTAAAAGAGTCAAATGAGACCAACTGATGCTGAGCATAATTGGTAAAGTCGCTCAAAATCTCCGCTTCACCGTCAAATACTGCCTGTGCAATCTCTTTAGACGGTATCAGCAGCGGCTCGCCCGTATCCAGACTACTGAGATGAACGTCTTGGTTTTCGGTCAAAGTCACGACCTTATACTGCGCACCTTGAAACGCTAGGCGAGAGCCTTCAGGAAGATGAATTCTTGTCATTTCCTTCCTCCCTCGTCCACGAGTTCGACAGAGGACATCCTCCCGATCTTTTCATCCAGATTGAGCTTAAGTTGTCCCGTTGCGACCAGTGTCAAAGCGTCATCAAGGGTCGCCTCTTCACCCATGATTTCCACCACATCCTGAATCAGGAAACTTCCTGCGCTCTCGGAATAGGACCTGAACCTACTCGCATCGAACTCTGGGGAAGCACTCAAGCGGTGAGGACTAAGGGACCTGACGTTCGAACTTCTTGGTTCCCGCCGAATGTCATCTTCCGTCCAAATCTCGAACTGATAGCCTTTTTCGGCTAATACCGTTTCGATAACCGGAAACCGTTTCAAATTCTCCGGCTTCCCAAGATCGCGCTTGGGCTTGACCTCAATCACTGTCCGACCGAAGTCACCAGTGATCAAGATGTCCGGAAAATACACTCTCTCCCGACCATCAAACTGGTAGTTCAATTTGAATGGCTGCACCGCAATATCATCAACTTCGGGAATGAGATCGAGAATGATGAGGGCATCTCTCTCAAGCTGAGATTCCCAGGGAAGTAGACGTTTGACCTTACGGCTGTAGTAAAGACCGTGCACTCGCCCTTTGCTGCGGCTTACAACTTGGCGTACCGGTTTCATAATAAGTTTCTCCTTCGCATGATGCAGGCAAAGCTCACCCGTGGCGTGCTGACACGCAGTGCTTGCCTTGGATTTGGCAACGTGCTAAAGGAGGAGGTGCAAACTAGCTCGCTTTAGCGACGTAATTGACCGGTTCAGTTCTCTGGATCGGTTTTTTGCGTTTTGGGGCCTCCCTTTACGGATTTATTTCGAGCTTCATAATCCTGCCACAGGCATTTTTGTCAACTTGCCCTCAAAGCAGAAAACATACCAATGGTTGCATAGTATTTTTTGTAAATACTGCCGATTCTGCATTACCCATCCACGTCGATTCTGTATTTTCCAAATCCGTTTTACAGAATTCTCCTTAGTACAGACTCATTTTTTTGTATTAAAATTAGGATTATATCAGTTCTCTGGAAGTCCTCTAACAATGGTACGCCCTTCAACAAACAACTGACAATTTTATGTATTTCCGAAATACAAATCCAAATTCTGTATCCATTTTCATAACAAATAATTCAACCTTAAATTTAATTTCGATTTGAAATGAAGTGGTCAAAGTAGCCTGTTGCAGGCTAAGCCAGCCTGGAAAAAACCTGATGCCGATTGAGTAACTTATAAGACTCGGGGCTGTTTTCTTAATTTATGCTCGGGCTGGGGCAACATATGGCCGACCAGGTCAAACTCCAGGCGCGAATTCCTGGTCGGCGTGAACAACAAACCAGCTAATTGCTGTTTCGATGATGCTCTAGACATAGGTAAGAAGAAGCTGCCGCCGTAGTGCGAAATCGTTGTCAACTTCTTGGCACAAATGACAGCTTTTGTGGCACGAATGACAACTTTTGTGGCACGTGACATGGTGAGATTACGGCAATCGTTTCGGGAGTGATTTTGTCCGTTAATTGAGGTTTCCGGACAAAAGGTTGTAGTTAAAGCTTTTGGATAATCTCCAGGAATTCTGATTCTGGATATTGGGAAACATGAATGAAATTCGCGCCGTGAGATTCCACGTAGTCATGTATCTCGTCGCTCGCATGTCCCCGATATTGGGGGGGATCACTGGCATTTGCGACGAAGTTATACGCACTTGTCGCGCAAACCAAATCTCGATGAAAGTCTAGGCGTGAGCCGTGATGGGATAAAACCAAAGTGGAAATATTCTGAAGATATCGGTGATAATAATGCATCCACTTGGTTCGATATGCTTCGTTTCTGAAAGGTGCGTCACCAGTAGCTAACCACCCCACAGGGCACGCATCCAGATTAGAATGTGGCCAGTGAGTGAGTAGGAAGGTTTGAAACTTTGGAGTTGCAGGATTGAACGGTGACATTGGTCCAGAATACAGGGACATTGACACATGGTTGTGGGTGCTTCTTGCTCTGCTCGGCTTAAATCGACCATAAGCTCTTTTGAGCCTCATGCGTTGACGGCGATCTTTCAGGCTAGTGGCAAGGTCTTCGGAACGTATGCGCCTCTTTGTCGTTTTGCTGCCAAAAAGAATCGCTCGAACCTCACGCTGAAAGTCTGCCAGTTTGACAGAAGGTTCACTTGAGACGTAGGGAATCAATACCCAGTCAATGGAAGAACTTGGATGTGAAATTCCAAGACAGGAACCTGGTGCGAGATCGGAGAGCTCCGCTTGGGCAGATTTTTGTTTTCGTACTTGTTTCAGCTTGTTTTTATCGACTTTTAAGCTGAAGCCTAGTTCATCTCTCTCCCCAGCGTCACGCGGCGGTTCTTCAGGTGCTCGCATATCATCATCGCTGTTGCCTCTGGCACGAATTACGCGGCCAACTCCACGTTTGCCAAACCAAACATCTGGTTCAAGGCATGCCTCAATGTGATTTAGGTTGGTACCAGTTTCAGCCTCAATACGAAAAATATCAGCGAGGTTTACTTGCTGATCAATATAGGGAATTAAGACGGTATCGACACTTATATGTGTCAGTAATTGATCCAGTCCCTGCACATGATCATTATCCAAGTGCGAGAGGACAAGAAGATCAATTTTTTCGTAATTATTTACATACCAATCTATAGATTGCTGGAGAGCGTCATTCTGTGTTGCTCCGCAATCATACACGATGGTGAACTTTTCCGTTCTTGAACTGCGGATTCTGATTTCAGAAGTATGAAAACCGCCCTGACCAACAGGGTGTTGGCATCGGATAACCTGAGTTGGCAATTGTGCCTCCCACTAAAAATATACAGAAGAAATTACACTCCGGTGTAAGAGGTTTATTTCAACTTTAGGCGCTGGCTGTCACGTAGCGCTTATGTCTGGGATGATCAGAAAGGAATCTCATCATCCAAGTCATCAACAATTGCTTTTTGTCCTGTTGCGGACTGTGGTCCCTCATTTGGAGTTTCGATTGCAGGCAATTGGGGCACTGGATTCTGGGCCCGGAAAGAATCGAGGAAGGGTTGACGGTCATTCAGTCGAACAAGAACGGGATTTTCACAAGACGAAGCTTTGCCAAAAATCACGGCATGACGGGCTTCAAGACTAGGTAATATACCGGCATAATCACGGCCGATATAGTTGGAGAGAAACTCCTTGCCGGTATCGTCAAATGTGCGCATCGCGAAGATTGTGTTGCATTGATTGAGAATGGTTTTGGTTACGTTGGCGGTACGCTGGGTGATGAGCAGACATCCAAGGCCGTATTTTCGTCCCTGCAGAATTGCGCGAGCACTTCGCGCCGTTGCCGCCTTGTCACCCTCAGCTACGACCGAATTCCATTCCGGGACAAGCGAGTGTGCTTCCTCGTAAACCAGACAAAGCCGACCTTGGTCAGCCATTCCCAGTTCCTGGCACACTTCAAGAGCGGCATCCGAAAAAATCGCGGTAATTTCAGTTGGTGTCAGCGTGGCCCAGTTTGCATCGCCCTGATACATGCGGCCAGCTTGCCGAGTAACTTCAAATTGTGCCGGATTGAGAACACGTAAACTCCTTGGGTTTTCCGGCAGAAGGAATTCGCGTAGTTGCTCTGTAACCTTTGCTCGAAATGCGGGATGGCTTCCGCCTTGCTCTTGATTCTGGTGAGCTACGCCGCCGCGCCCTGCGTTCATCAGTTCTTGATGTTGCTGACCTTCGTAGGTCGCATCAATAAATTCCGACAGCAATGTCGCATATTGGTTGGTCAAGTCTAAGCAAATGACCTTGATGCCGTCGGCAATCATGCGCTCGACCAGTTCGATCGATAGATAGCTCTTGCCGATGCCGAGGATACCGAGAATGGCAGTGTTGTGGGTGACGGCTTCGGAGATGTTTACGCCAACGCCAAAATTGGTGTCGGGAAAATGTCCGACCACGTTTGGAGAGATGTTTTGGTCCGTGGTTTCCAGCAGAAAGACCGGCGCATTGATCCGTGGCAGCCATTTTACCGGTATGAATTTGCCGGCATCACTATCCCATCGACCAATCTTGCGGGCCTTGGCACGGGCATAGCCATAAGTGTTTTTCTGCTGAACAATGTCTTCGCGCGTCAAACCGTCAATGATCTGAAAAATGACGCTATGGTTGCCAATTTTTGACTCAACCAGTCGCCCTTCGGCAAGATCAGTGTCTTCGATGACTTCAAACAGAAGGTACTCGAGATTGGCATCGCTTACGACGATGCCGCAAAGTCGTTCAATCTGTGCGATTTCATCGATGTCAGCTAGCGCGTCAGGTGCAGCAGAAACAGCAAGTGCTGTGCCTGAAGTGTGGTTTTTCGTCAGATTTTTCAGGTTGTTTTGGAGGCCTTTGGGCAGTTCTACCGTCAGAGATCTAAGCAAAATTCCTTCGTCACGCCCGACATAGTTCAAGGCAACGCCCAGCATCCAGGGTCCATTATTGTCGGCGATAATCATGGGTGTGCCACGAGAAACTCTGGTGTCTCCGCTTTGACGTATCAGAACGATGTTGGGGGACTGATAGGCTGCAATTTCGCCAACAACATCATTGGTTGTCAGAACGTGCCATTGCTGAGCAGTCCAATCACAAAAATCCAAAACCGACTCAACCGGCCTCAGCACCACGATCACCGCCCAGGCAGTCAGAATGATTGGTGCTTCATAAGGTTGCGAACGGTGGAAAATCCAGACGCAGATCAGAATGACAATCGTGAAGAGGACAACCGGGCTTCCCAAACTGCGCACAGCGTTGTCGAGCATCCGCACCCAGGGGCGGTTTTCTGATCCGCTGGAAGGTCTGAGGAGCAGCACTCCTACAGAGGTGATAAAAATGACAACGCATAGCGCGATAGTCGATGTTAGTAGCGTTGCATCAAGGCTGTCCTGTTCAACGACAAGAGATCCCGCAAATAAAGCTGCTCCTGCCATAAAAGCATTGGTTGCTGCATCGGCAGGTGGTGTGAAGTGCGGATTGAGCAGACGGCTGCCAAATAGCAGACTGGCAAAGCCGCTATAGAGCCAAATGGCATTCTGATTGGGGGTAAAGCCGGTTGAAATAAACAGATGCTGTAAATATGCGAGAAACGCGCCGTATAGAATAAGGCTGAAGACCCGATTTCGTGTTTTGCGCCGAGTTGCTTCTGCCATTCTCTAAATCCCCCAAAACTGTTGAATATTAGACGGCCATAAGAACTTGGGCGTCAAGATTATCCAGAGAGCTTAGGATGATTTCGCGTTTGCATAGGTATCCTGCTCGCAAGAGCAGTAATCAGGTACTTATTGAAGTCCGAGACCTGACCATAGCTCTGTCTGTGTCGATCACAAAAGCTGCTGTGGTGATCATCTCTTGGTGGTCGTACCCTGCGATCTTTGGGCGAACTTCAAAGAAGGATCCAATGCGAACATGGTGTTGGTTTCGGCTCGCAGTGGCTATTTTGGCGTATCAACATGCCATGTAAGCGTCAAACTCATCCATTGTGGTAATGATTTTCGCCACTCGGCCGTCAACCGTTACAATATGCATCTGCATGCCATCGTTTTCGATGCTGGCACAGGCTGCCTCCCTAATTTGCCACAACTCTGCCTCAGCAACACGAACCGCATCCCGCGCTTCATACATCTTTTGCTTGGCGTCCGTGATGATGTCCCAAGAAACCTCCAGGTTTTGGGGGCTGGGTATGTATTCTTCGTTTTCTTCTTGCATGTAAAGCTCCATGTTTGGTTCTTGATATATCGGTAATCATCAGGACAAATTTTATCCCGATATGGTTCCATATCTTGCAAGATCCTTGTTTGCACAAGGGATATCCAGAAAAAATCTAGGATGAATGGGAACGAAGTCCAAAGGCGTGCAATAAAAAGAATGGCGCCCAGCTTGTAGCGGACGCCATTCTCAAGTTTGTCTCGGAGCGTAAGGATGGATCATTTGATCCGGTGAGTCATTATCTACGCATTTCACCAGAGCATATTAGACCCTAATCGAAGGTCCGGCCCAAAGAAGCCCGTTTAATGCCATCACGCAACCTGAGGGATAGGTTCTTCACGTTTTAGATCATCAGGGTCGAGTTTGTTTTCTTGGTCTGTACGTTTGCTGTCAAAAGCATACAAACTCGTGATCTTCTGTCCGTTCCATGAAAACCGATAATGCTCCATCTGTGTCGCCCGATCAGCAACAGCATCCCTCTGTAGCACGACCAACCTTGTGCCTGTTGGTCGTTCCGGCGAGTGGAACAGAACCCCATGAACATTTGCCTCTTCGCTCTTTTCCATATCTCGCAATCGTTGAAGGATACTTGCGCCAATATTGCGACGTTCTGATCTAGCCAGATTGAGTGACAGCATGCGGGCATCCAGAAAGCGCCCGATCACAGGTCTTCCCAGCATCCGCATGTCTAGGCCAATCGGCTTCTCCGACGTGCGTCCAAGAAAAATTTCCCGCTTCTTGACGGAAACTGCAAGGGCAGTCTGCCTGTCGGTGGAAAGTTCCAAGCACCTGATCGATTTATCAAATAGCCAGGTTCCTTCTGGATTTGGATAAGCGAATGGTGCGTGGTTCCAGTTCTGGAGTTTGGGAGACGTCTCGTCGAGTGAATGGCCGCTGAGCGAAATCAGCTTCTCCCGTTCCTTGAGCCTCGGGTTGGTCATGCTTTCGAGCTTTACGAATTGCTCGTCATTGCCGTTGGCAATCCGCCCGTAAATTGGAACGGGCGGAAAACGGGAAGGAATCAGGAGATAACCGGTTTCGTTGATGTCTCGAACGGGGAACTCATCCACCTCGCTGCGCATCTACATACTCTCTTACTTTGTAGATATCGATGACTTGACCACCAAGCATTACTTCAAGCGCAGTGTTGCCATCGAAAAATTCATTCTCGGTTTTAATCCACTTGTCGGCAGCCTGCGGGTCCGGCAGCAGAATTTCGAGCGCTTTATAGATGCTCAGCAAGTGAGATATGCGTTCCGTGGTGTCGTTTGGCAGATTGCCTCCTTCTTTCTTCCACTTGAAAAACGTTGATCTGGCTGGCGAACCCAGAAGTTTGATCTGTTCGTCTGTGGAGAGCTCCCAAGTTTCGGCCAGGCTGGAAAAGGCGTCGATTGCAGACGACCGATCAACACTCCCTGCATCCGTTTCGCGCACAGGGTTAGAGCGTGTCATGCATAGGCTCCTAAAAATAGTTTATATTTGGACTTGCGAATCCATTTAGTCCAGATCTATACTGGTCTATATCGAGACGCTTTCATGATTCTAGTCCATGAAAGGTAAATTGCAAGTAAATCCGCCGATTCAGGAATGACGCGAAGGAGTTTGATTATGAGTGCTGTTGTTGAAGATGTCCGCGTAGGGTCCGATAAAGGGCGTAAACCCAAAGATAAAGGGTCCTACGAAATCCTTGTTGGCGATGCTGACCTCAATTTTAGGCAGTTCGTTCTCGATGATCCGATTCCGACGGGTCGTCAGGTCATCGAGGCCACCGGTATGCGTAAAGCCGAAGAACGGTTGGTATTTCAGGTTCTGAAGAATGGTGAGCTTGAAGAGCTTCGACTTGAAGAGACCGTCGATCTTCGTGAGGCTGGGGTTGAGCGGTTTCTCATCTTCACCAGCGCTGAGTCTTTTCGAATTGATCTTGATGGCAAACGCCTTGAATGGGGGCAGGCCGTCGTGAGTGGTCGTGTGCTCAAGCGTCTCGCGGGTGTAGATCCTGCCAAATACTCTGTGTGGCAGGAAATTCGGGGCGCAGAGGATCGTTTGATTGCAGACAATGATCTCGTACGCCTAGATCACGCGGGACTGGAACGTTTCTTCACCGGTGTTTCAGATACCACGGAAGGATCAAACTGATGTCCTTCTTGCCTTCGAAAGATCGTCGTTATCTTGCGGACCGTGACGTTTCCTTCCACGAAGTTGTGGAAGGAAACAAGAAAGGAGTGGTTCTTGAAAACTTCTTGCTGCCGGCAGGGAAATACCAAACAGCAAGTGCTGATATCCTGATCATGTTACCGCCAGCCTATCCGGATGCTCCTCCTGATATGTTCTACGCATTTCCGCATCTGCAATTAGTTGCGAGCCACCGGCAACCTAATTGCACAAATGTTCGCATTAACTTTGATCGGAAAAGCTGGCAACGCTGGTCGCGACACAATGACCAGTGGCGACCTGGGGTCGATGGGCTTTGGACAATGGTAAAGCGCATTGAACAAGCGCTGGAGGTGGCAGCGTGACAAATTGTGACCTGATCTTTCAGCAAGTTCACCGAGAACAGCTCTGCCAGCTGTTGGCCAGTAGGAAAGGTGAAGAACGGGCTGCATATATGCTGTTTGGTATCAGCGATATTGCTAAAGACCCATGGCAACTGACCCGCCGGGTTCGCTATACCTCATATGAAGTCATCCCAATTCCAGAAGAGGACTATGTTTCCGCAAGTCGGAGGCATGTCACTTGGAAGACCAACTCCTTTGTAAAGCTTTGTCAGCGTGCAAAACAGGACGGTTTGGTCGTGGCTATTGCTCACAACCATCCAGCCTGCACAGACGCATTCTCAGACCAAGATGATCAAAATGAACGTGATCTCTATCAGTTGATGGTCAATCGTAACGGCGGTGAACATCCGTTGGTTAGCGTGCTGCAGGTTGGCAAAGATACGATCCGGGCCCGAGTGTGGAACGGTCCTAGCGTGCCTGACGACTGTCAACGGATCAGTTTCATTGGTTCCGGTATTGAAGTCTCGACGATACAACGAGATCGGCCGAAAGCGTTTCTTGATCGTCAGGCGTTGGCATTTGGTGAAGATGTCAACGCTGCGCTCAGGGATTTAAGAGTGGGTGTAGTCGGATGTGGCGGGACAGGCAGTCCTGTTGTTCATCTTCTGGCCCGTCTTGGGGTGGGTCGGATCGTGGTTCTCGATGACGATATCGTAGAGACGACCAACCTCAACAGGTTACAAGGTGCAACCATTGATGACGCCAACGAAAAGACGCCAAAAGTTGATGTGATGGTGCGCGAAGTTAACCGAATGGGATTGGGCGTTCAGGTCGCTTCAATCAGGGGTTGGGTGAATACGCCTGAGGCGCGTGACGCACTAAAATCTTGTGACGTCATATTTGGATGTACTGATGATCATTCAGGGCGCTTGTTTTTGAACCGCTTTGCCCTGTTCTATCTGATTCCGGTCATCGATACTGGACTGGTCTTAATGCCAAATGAGTCGGGAGCGCCTGGGTTACAAGAAATGGCGGCTAGGGTTTCTGTTTTGGCGCCCAGTGCACCGTGTCTTGTGTGTCGTAAGACAGTGAATGTCACACGTGCACGGGAAGAAGATCTTCGTCGACATTCTCCGGAAGAATACGAGGCCTTAAAGAACGAAGCCTATGTTCGGGGAAGTGGCAATCCGGCGCCTGCGGTTGTGACTTTTACGACCGAAGCCGCAACGATGGCAGTGAACGAATTATTGCAAGGCTTGGTGGACTTTCGCGCAGAGGGTCGGTGGGCGTGGCAAAGATATCGTCGACTTGACCGAGCAACAGAACGGGTACAAGGAGCAAAGGCGATACCTGGTTGTGGCATATGTGCGGATCCGACAATTTGGGGTCGTGCAGATATTGAACCTTTTCTTGATCGGACCGGATGATGGGAATCTTAATCAATCTAGTACGCAAGTTTCTGGAGGCCTTCCACTTTGTTACTTGCAGTGATGTGACAGTACGCTTTGTTTCGCGTCACCCGAACCCGGAACAGATAAGATCCGGTGAGATGTTGATTGTCCGAGACAAGATCGACAAATGGTTGTGCTTCCATTGCCCGGATGGATGTGGAGAAATAATCAAATTGCCACTCAATCCGAGACAGCGACCACGGTGGGGAGTTTCAAGCGATTGGCTGAGACGACCAACAGTCAATCCGTCTGTGCGGCAGACGTCAGGGTGCAAAAGTCATTTTTGGGTCCGGAAAGGAAAAATCGATTGGTGCGGAGATAGTGGAAATAGCGCCTGAGCTGAGATCTAGAAGTTGAATTTAGTTTACCAGAATCAGAAAATTTAACTTGAATCTCGAAAGGATATTGCGTGGACGTTTACGAAAATATTGTTATTGGAGGTTTCATTTATACACTCGGGTTTTGTGCAGGTCGAAGAGCCCTACCTCCACCAACGAATATTAATTTGTTGCAGCAAACTCCGATGGACCAATCATTGGCAGATGTTCTGATCGGTATGCCAAACGTTTACCATCTGATTGAATTCAAACGTAGGGCCAGTAGAAGTCAGAAGGAAACGGACAAACGCCGTTTCCTCGAACGATATCTGAGCGTCCATGATCGGCGTTTCTGTAACATCTCGCGGGCAACCCATCTTTATATCGAAAACGATCTGCGCAGTGGCAGCCTTGAAGTATTCTGTGCGCCATACCTTGACTTTGTAACAGGCCTCAAAAAAACCACCTTGGATTTGATCGCAAATACGATTTTGGACGGGGTGCAAGTGACGGACTTGCGAATTTCAGGCAAGGAGTGTTGCGATTATCTTGAGCTTGTTCAGCAGGCATACAAGGGAATGTACAAAGCTAGTGGTTCGGCTGGGGATAGCGGCGGTTTTATAATTGTTGGCGGTGCGTCAACCGGTGAGATTCAGTTTCAGGCGTTACCTGACATTCGACAATTTGCAATGACAGGTCGTGAGCTTCAGCGATTACATCAAGACCAACGTCGCGATCTGGATCAAAAGATTGATACCAGCAAAACTCGCTCACGAGTGAATGAACGGGAGCGATCGCAAGATAGAACAATTTCGCGCGGCTTAAGTATGTAGGGGTTAGCAGATGAATGAATTCTCAAAGAGCTCAACTGAGTTCGAAGAAGCGTTGCGGGTTTTTTACGGCTTGATGGAGAAGGCTGAAAATGACCGGGAAATCTCTTTGAAAGCGGCAAATGACTTGCGGAAAGCGGTTGAGCGGTTTGAAGAAACAACCCGAACCAGTTTAGCTATTGCAGCACTAGAGCGCGCGATGAAACCTATCGCCCGTGACATTGGGACAAGTGTGAAATCCGATATCTCGGCAATGTATAAAGAAGCGGAAAAAGCTAAGGAATGTGCAGAAGCTGTCACTACCAACATGACTCAAAAAGCGCGAAAAGTCCTATGGCCGATCCTTGGCGTTCAGGCGATGCTGATTGTGCTAATCTTGACTCTGATTACGGTAGGATATTTTTATTTTAGTCCGCTCTTCGGTTTGGAAGCCAAGCGGGCGGAATATGCACAACTGGCGCAGAATGTTGAGTTACTGGAGTTAGTTGAGAACAGCAGCGTTCGGCCATGTAGCACGAAGGAAGGTCAGCGCTTTCTCTGCACAAAAATATACAGGAATGGTAGTGCCGACAATCAAGTGTATTATGTTCAGCCTTACTAAAGTTCCCAGCAGCAAAGTTGCTTTGTTAAACCGGTCACACCAACGTTCAGCAATGGCCTGATCTGGTACGAGGGCTATGTATGTGCACCATTTAATCGCGCGACAAATTTTCCAAGGATGGTCAGTGCGGGCCCACCGAGTTTTCGTTCAATCAAATTCAACTGCGCCAGCTCTTTGAGAATATTCTCGGGAACTCGCTTTTTCATCAGCCCTGAAGCCAATCCGACAATGGCCATCTTCTTGTTCTTCAGAAAGTTTGGCGTTCACTCTTGCGGCCTCTCGCGCGAAGTGTGCAATGGCGCGACGGCGTCGCTCTTCATTGTTCATGTCTACCTCGTGTTTCCTAGAGTGTGAGACCTGTCGCTTTTGATATCTCCTGTTTCAGATAACCAATGGCGATGGTCGAGAGAATCTCCAAGGTCACATATCCACCGGCCTCGGCCACTTTGCTTCTGGTCTTGGACCAGATCGTCTCATTGCGAAGTGCTTGTGTGAAGTCATGCCCTGCCGAAGTCAGGCGATAGGCGTTGTCATTGACCCGTGCAAGAAAGCCGCAATCACAAAGTAATTCCAGGTGATGGTTTTGCTTCTTGAGCTCTGCCGAAGCGCTGAGTGGTCGGCGTGTAATAAAAACAATATCTGGACTGTCCTCTATCTCCATTAGGAGATCACGCAAGTAGCTGTCATCCCGATGCATGGAATCCCTCCTGCCAACGAACAAATTGAGCACCATCCTGGACGCAATACGCGCATGCGACGACGTTACATTACGAGAATCTTATACCCTTTTTGCTGCCCATCCATAACATACGACATGACTCAAAATGCCGCAGGTATTTCCCGACTAATGAGTCTCATCCACGAAAAAGGGAATCTCAAATTAAAAAACGAGTCTCAAAGATGAAAACGGGAGTCTCATTGAAAAAAATGGAGTGGATACCAAACCATTGAAAAAATGGACTTCTACTTTTTCTCGAAGAATTTTCATGTAATCAGAATTTTCATGCGGTTTCCGAAATGCGTGAAACTTGATGAGTGCATCCTGGGAGCTTGATGCGTCAAAATCTTGAGGTATTCTTCAATCTAGGGCAGAATTCAGCTCGCTTCTTCCCTTGGAGCAGTCCCATGAATCGGCCTAGTACAGAGCAGTCCTACCTTCTTAGTCTGGCGGCCTCGGCCGGCGATCTTGTCGACACTGCATTGGCAACATCTACGCGTCGAAGATACCAAGCTGCTTGGAAACGATATCAGGATTGGTGCAGGTTGCACGGCTTGGTACAGAGCGCTCCTTCGGCCAAGACAATCGGTCTGTTTCTCACAGAGCGTTCCCGGATAGTAGGCATGTCGGCTCTGACACAAGACCTCTCGGCGATCCGGCATCATCTAAGACTTTCCGGGTGCGCGGTAAGGGACGATCGCGAGCTTTTGGCTCGCCTCCTGAAAGGGTGTCGGCGCGCAAAAAAGAATATCAATCGACCTAAACGCAAAATCGAACCTGACACGCTTCTCCGAGCGTTGGAACTTATTCCCCAAACCCTGAAGGGTCGACGGGATCGTGCGATGTTACTGACTGGTTTTGCTAGCGCGATGCGTCGATCGGAGTTGGTCTGCTTGGAATGGAGTAACATCCGATTTGAGGAAGAGGGGTTCTGTATCACCACTGGTTGGAGCAAATCAGGTAAAGCGATTGATGGCTGTTTTGTTCCCAGAGTTTCTTCACCATTGTGTGCATGGTCAGTGCTAAGCGGATTACGTGGTGAGCTCTCAGACAGTAGCCAATTCTGCTTTCCTCGAATTGCGGCTCATGCTCCCACCATGCAGCACGTTTCCGACCGATATCTTTACCGCCTCATAAAGCATCTGATGGCCGAGCTTGGAGCTCCTCACGAAGAGTATGGTGCTCATTCATTGCGGCGGGGGTTTATTACCGCAGCTCATCATGCCGGCGTTGTGAACGGCGATATTCTCAATGTCACGCACCATCGCACCGAAAGGGGTCTCATGCCATACATTGCTGGCGTCGATGGCAATGCTTACCGGAAAGTCATCGCAAGTCTTGGAGCAGGTTTCGATCAAGATGAAAGAGGCTAGTGCCGAACTTAAAAGCATTCCTGCGTATGTCGCGAGAGAATTTGAACACCCGCAATATCTGCTCGATTTTGTGGGGGTCGGACATGACAGTATGTTGTCGGTCGAGGAAGGTTATGATTCTCAGCAGATTTGGTTGATTGCTCGAATTTTGGAAATCAATGAATCAGTTTTAACAGTCGAACACGATCTTTACGGATGGGCCAGATCAAACGCGCATACAGCAGTTCTGCGACGGTTTCCCATCAAGGATTTTTCGCAGGTCCGTGAGAGTCAACTTCTTTTCTACCACAGACAGATCCTACCCAAAGAACAGTCTTTGGTGACCTATAGGATGTGGGTTGACCCAGAATCTATAGAACATGTTTGGCTCCATCGCGAAACCAAGAATGATGTTCTGCTCTCGCGTTCATCACAGAGTAATAGAATTAATCAAGGGTGGATTGCACCTCGGTTTCGTGTGTCGTCTATCTTGAGACAGTCTGGTAATCGTAGCCACTATGGATCAGAGTTTAAGGAAAAAATTCTTCTAAGTCCCGGCGATCTTTTTTGGATCTATTTTCACAAATCACCTCTCTTGGTCCAGTATCTTCTGGAAGGAGCGACGAAGCCCGTATTGCCGCGATTTTTTCAGCGGCAACCAAAACAAGTTGGCCTAAGGTATGAGGCCGTACTGAATAAATGTGACAGTCTGACTTATATTCGTGCGGCTATAAATTTGGCGAACTTTCAGGTTTCGGGTGGAAGATCGAATGCCTACCTCAGTAAAACAGCTCAGATGCTCGTCGGTATTTTGTTTCGCGACGGGCGCGCATTCTCCGAATTTCCCCTACTCTTTCCGTTTACCGAACCGTTTATGATCGAGTTTCTGGGGCGTCGTGTGTTGACTTCAGAGCCAAAACTGGACCGTCCTCTAGATGAGGCGGCTGAAGGGCAATTAATCAATCGTCAGGCCATTCAAGCTGTTCAGATTATTTCAATTGAACCCAAACACTGTGTCACGCGACTTTATTTCTCAAGCAAGCAAAAAATTGCGAAGAGGTTTAGACCGAATAAAAACGGTCGAATTGATGTCCCGGTTTCTGGATTCTTTGGTGAGTCAATTCTGCGGAAAACGTTTAGGTGGACACCGCCACCCGAACTTGCGTTGAGAACCGCGCAAGTTGGCCCTCCCCTCCGTCCAGCCAGTTACAATCGACTCCCGACGGATCATCCAAAAGAGAGGTCGATTGGAAATGTGAATACGCCGGAAGAGCTAATTCGAGTATCTAGGACACTATTTGATCAGAAGGTAAAAGTTCCTTTCAAAAGAATACGGACGATCTTGGGTCAAGCTCCTCATTACGACTATCGTTTCCGAACATTTCAACTCCTTCCATCTAGCCCAAATGGAAACAGAGCTATCTTCACTACTTGGTTGGGCAGTAAGGTTGGCTTTCCAATCAGCCCGACCGCATCCGCACTTTTCTCACTGGTTGAGTCCACTTCAGCGCAGGTATGGACATTGGCTGCCGATTGGCTTCCAATGAGTCATGAATATCCGACGATCTCACTTGTTGAAATACCTGAGTGGTGGGGCACCCCGATCCTCGTACAGCCCCATAGCAAACGCCGACTTTGTGTCCTAATGGCAAGGTTGTACCTTCATAACGCGAATTACTATTTGTTCTGTGTCGAGCGGCGATCGCCGCCCCATTATTCTCCGTTGCGACTTGGAAACTTTTTGGTCAAGCCGGACGAAGAAATGTGGCTTGGTCAGGATGTTCTCTTGGATATTCTTTACACTGGCGTTCGGTCAAGTAATGGCGGTTGGCCTCGAACGGAAGAACTCGTAGAAGTAGCCGGATGCTATTCATACCCTGTCAGAAGAAAAGCTAAGAGCCGAGAAGGGGTAGGAGACGATCTTTTGCGTGCAATTAATAAACTGGATTATTGAGGTCATAATTGAGCAGTGCTGTACCCTCACGTAATTCGTGACATGGGTCATCAATCGGACGTAAGAAGTAGGATCGCCAACACTTGGCATTCGTGCCGCACGCGATAAGGCTCCAGGGCCAGTTGAAAATGAGCCGACCCACGAGTGCCATTAGTTGATGTCGAGTTTCGCAATCGAGAACGCCAATGTTGGGTTTTTCGCCTGGCATGTTGAGCCTCTCATAATCTCCACCCATCAATTTATGGACAGTATTCCGTAGCTCAGGTGCTCTGTGCCCTTGCCCTGTGCAGCAACGCATAAGTTCTGAGATCAATCGAAGCAATGCTTTCGGCGTATCCGATGGGGTGTCCCAGAAAATTGTCCCCGTTGTTATTGCTTGATCTATCCTCTGTTGTAGTCGGAAGGCATAGGAATCAATGTGAAAATTCGTCTTTGCGTCACGCCGGTCCATGCCGCATTTGTCGCACTTGTGGATCTCGCCGCGATGCAGGCAGACGGGTGCTTCGCAATTCCAACAGCGATCAAGCAGACGTTGGCGATGTTTTGTACAAACCGTAACGCAATTTAGGCGCCAAAACAGCTGATAGTAGCCCTCTTCCTTTAGGCACTGTGGACAATAGGTTTGGCCGAACTTCTTATGAAGTCTGTGAAATATCCCAAGGACGGTGATCTCTTGCTGCAACCCTGAGCCTGAAGTTTCCGGTAGCAAAAGCTTTTCGTAAAATGGAAAGGTGGTTGCGAGTGCTTTTGCTGGCGAAGTGCCCGTCAGTATCGCCATCTGACGGAGAATGTTTGAGTCTCCCAGGCGATCAGTATCCCTGTTCCATATCGGATAGAGGGGCCAGACCAGATCACAAAATGTTTGTAGATAAAGCCCATTCAAATGCGCCGTTCGGACAACCCAGCTCGATAGGCTTTCACCGCATTTTGGCCGTGGACGGACTGGTAAATAGCTCCTAGCCATGAGACTGCTTGGCCAAATCACGTAGCCTTGCTGCCTGAACGGACTTTGGAACAAAGCCAGTATCCCTGAAGTGAGCAACTGTAAGGCTTGGGGAGCCATCATCAAATGCAATGTAAGTTGCTTCTTTCAGAAAATCGATCATATCTCCCAAATTGCCCTCACCTACAGTGAGGATCATCTGTGCAATTTCCTCGTTCTTATAAAGGAATGAAGGTTCGGGTAACGGAATCAAGGATTCGATCATATAGAGAAGTTTTCGGTACTCCTCGCCGTCTTTCCATAGAGGCAAACTATAGGGGCGAAATCGGCTGGCTAATTGGGGGTCAGATGCAATGACCCGTGCTGCAGAGTCTATGCCAGCAGCAACAAAAGAGATGCGTAACTCATTGCTTAAAAATCGCAGCATGTTCAAAAACTCGTGCTGAGACCGAACACTGCAGCGGGCGACATTGTGAAACTCGTCAATGATGATTGAACGAAGACCGAGACTTTCGCATAAAGTAAGAGTTTGGATCTCAAGAACAGAAGTCGCGGCTGACTCTTTAAAGAGTGCCCCCAGACGTTTTAGCATCATGGAATAAAAACGTCGCAAATCGGGTCTGGGGGGCATGGTTATAAATATAACGGGAACATTGTTGGATTCAGCTTCGATATCCGTGATCGGCGGATGAGCTTTAAGCGCTCTTTCCAGAATCATCGTTTTTCCGTTGTTGCTCTTTCCAATCAGCAACATTGAAGGCATCCGATGACACGGAGGTTGTTTTACTGTGAGAGAAATCTCTCTCAACAAACGATCAGCATATTCGTAGGAAGTCCACTTTGGTTCCTTCATCCAAAGGGTTTTCTTTTCCGCATTTTCCGCGAGTAGCTGGAGGGTTCTTGGGTGCAGGTGAGATGTCATTCGAGATCAATCCCTGTCTGCAAAATCTTTGGATCGAACTCATAAACTGCTTTACGCCCTTCCGAGCGTCCGCCTTTGTCTCTATCCGCTTCCCGTGTAGTGGCGAGCTTATTACCATCAACGTGTTTGGCTCTTTCGCCGTTATTGATGGCTGGAACTGTAGAAGGGTTGTTGCTAGGCTGGAGTGCCTTTTGCCGTCTCTTGCGCTTGTGGTGCTTCGTTTCTTTGAGAGCTTTCTCGGTGTCCCGACGCATTTCAAGCAGGCTTTCCACAATCTGAGTCTCGTTCTCTAAAGCCCTTCCTGCACGCTCTGCTTCACGAGTAATGATGTTGTATTCATATTGGCTCATTGGTGGCAGGGATTTATCCCTGTAGACGAGCGGGTAATACTTCTGTTCGCTAGGCACATAGATGAACAGTTTGGAGATATCGCGTGGGTCATAGCGAACCGTGTAGCTTCTCTTCTCGCCCATATTGAGGAGGTGATCCAGGATTTCACCATCATACTCAATGTGATTGAAGCGAACGCCGTACTTCTGAACCGTTCTCGTAACCTGCGGTAGGAAATCCAACAAAAAGCGATCTGGGTCTTCAGGTTCTCTGCTTGTCTTGCCATATTTTTCGTACATTATCTGTAAACCTTGTTCGAACTTTGCCATCGGGGGCATGCCGATTTCGGTATGCACTTTGTTATGGTAGACGCCAGTAATGAAAAGAGCCCACCTTCGATCTAATTCGCTTAAAGTCAGGCATGCATCTTTTTCCGGGTTGTAGTCGGAATTCTTGTTTGGAGGGCTTCTTGTCGAACCTGGTTGCCCATGATTTTGCCGGTTCATGTTTCTGATCCAGCTTTCTACTGTGCCCCCAAAATTCGGTTGTCCTAAGGGTCTGAACAGAACGGATATTCCATATTCTTGGCAATCTCTGACAAACAGATTTCTCCTGAACTCTTTGGCATTATCGGTATGAATTATGCCGGGTAGTCCGTGCATTGGCCATGGAGCGCTAATACGGCGTTTAAGTAACCATTTGTCCTTCCTTAGGACAGCGTGTGTCAGACACATCGCAACGGAAAGAGTGCTGGGGTGTGCAAAGCTCACATAGTATCCGAGACATGCTCGGCTATAACAATCAATAGCGGTCGTTAAAAAGGCTCTTCCGATTACGCATCTGTTTTCTGGATCGACGAGATGTCTGTCGGTTGGTGTATGATCAATTTGAATGCATTGCAGCGGATACTCTGCGTACGGAAAGTGCCCTTGTTCCAGTTTATATTTTTCGTTCGCGTGCTTTACTGAAAACCGTTTGCTGCATACGGTTTTGGGCGCCACCGAAAGAATCCGTTTCCGAAATGCGGATATTGAAGGCAACGGGATATTCTTTAGTTGGCAATCTACACGTAACTCGTTGTACGCAGAGGCTAGCGTTGGTCTTCGTTTGTTTAGGTAATGTGTATCGATCGTGGACGTCATCAAGGCCTCTTGATCCTTAGTGAGCCGTCCAGTTCTAGGCATGGTCTTCTTGCTCGAATGCAAAAAACACGAGGTGTTTGGCTTCTTGATATATCGTTGGACCAGTCTGTAGAACGTAGCAGGTGAGACATGCAATTCTTCTGCATGTGCTTCAGCTTGGGCTCTGGTCTTCTGCTTGGTATCTAGCCACCGTTCGACACTAGTGCGAAATTGGCACGCCCTTTTCCATTCTTCGTCGGAAACCTTATCCCGCTTGTTATCGCTGGCAACTGGGGGATGACCTTGTTGCATCATGGCGTCAACCTGCGTTCTATTTCGATTCGGACCCGAAACATACCACATAATGGCTCAGTCGTCAGCAGGTGCCATATCGACCACCACTTTACTTAGAAATCTTGCCACATACTGACAAGGCTATTTTCAGTTACGAGCGACATCGGATCAGATGCGATTTGGCGGTTTGCCAGCATCCTTAGAACTTCAGAAAATACGAGGTTACTTGGGAAGTTTCCCAATTCTTGTTGAACGTTTTGAATCAGTTTAGGTCCGCCTGTCCGAAGAAGTGATGCAATGGCTGTTTCCAGCTTCGTATTTTCGGGATTGCGGCGAAATGGCATTAGCTGTTCGGCTCGATGCAGTTCCGGCGTTCTGATTTCGTCTTCGCTATAGACAGCAAATCTCCAGCCGCGCCGTTTTGCCCAACGTTGAGCGTGCTTGAATTTTCCTATGAGATCCGGCGATTTTGGGCCGTTAAGCTCAGAGGTGAATTTGACCTCGACAAAGATGCTTTCAAGATGAGTTGGTATGTTGTTATGGTAGACACGTCGCACGATATGGAAATCTGGGGTGTAAGACCTGAGGCGAAAGTCTTCGTCAAAATAACCAATCTTTATGGGTTGTGCATCGATAACACGCACACCTCTTCTCAGAGCCATGATTGTAATGAAGTCTCGCTCAAGGCGGCTTTCAAACTTTACGAAGCCACCTGTGCTATCGATAATGATGTTTCCAGTTGATGAAATCCTGCTCGGCGGAATTTCGCGCTGACTGATGGTGGTTTGGGAGGCTGCTGAAAGTACTTCGAATAAAGCGTCAGATTCCGAGGAAATTTTAGCGAGTCTCAGGTTATCGTGCTGAGTCTCATATTTAGAGAACCAGTCAGTCCATTGGTCGTTGATATCATTGGCCATAGCGAATCTCACATTTAGAAAACTTTTCCAGGTGGCCATCGTGTTCGCCCTGGCGAGATTTCCTTAGCCCATCATGGCGTTCTGTTTTTGGATGAATTACCGGAATTTCAGCGCAATGTCCTTGATGCATTGCGTCAGCCACTTGAAACCGGGCAGGTATCGGTTGCGCGTGCCAATGCGCATGTAACCTATCCGGCGCGCGTGCAACTGGTGGCGGCAATGAATCCCTGCAGGTGCGGCTATTTGGGTGATAATGATCTGGCGTGCACGCGGGCACCGCGATGTGGCGAGGATTATCAGGCGCGGCTTTCCGGCCCGCTTCTGGATCGTTTTGATATCCAGATTGATGTTCCCGCAGTCACACCCGAAGAACTTGACCTTCCGGCGTCGGGCGAGACGACGCAGGTGGTGCGCAAACGGATTTTGGTGGCGCGCGAAACCCAGTCATTACGATATAAAAATGATAATATTTTGACCAATGCTGAAGCAGATGGCGAGGTCTTGCAAAAAGCAGCGGTTCTGGATGAGGATGGGCGTGCCTTGTTGCAGGATGCCACGCGTCAGATGAAGCTTTCAGCTCGCGGGTATCATCGTGTTTTGCGTGTTGCCCGCACGATTGCCGATTTGGCGGGCATGGATAACGTCAAGCGCGGGCATATCGCCGAAGCCCTTGGTTACCGGCATATGGCTTATCGGAGATGATCAGGCAACACGGGAAATCCGGTAAACGGACGATGGTGGTACATTGCGCATGATCGTTCCGATCCGGCTGGCGCGAAGGCCCATCCGATCAAGAATGGTGCTTGGAATCGGGCAGCGCGGGCCATAGGTGAACTGATAGAGGGCACCGGTAGGTCCAAGATAACGGAATGCACCATTCAAAACGCCCATCACTTGGCGGGGTCGCATGGAAAGCAATGGCAGGCCGCTGATGGCAGCACCCAGATCATTGGATGGATAAAGCGGGTTTAAGGTGATTCGGCTGGCATCCATATGCAGCACCCTGGCACGTGGATAACGATCTGAGAGCAATCGGGCAAATTCGGCCCCGGCTTCGACCAGGGTCAGATCGCCCTCATCAAGACCGCGCGCGATCAGGGCCCGTGTAAAAACACCGGTACCCGGACCAAGCTCAAGCACGGAGCCGGTTGCGGGGGAAATTTCGGATGTAATCAATTCTGCCAATGCCGAACTGGAGGGGGAAATGGCCGAAACCCGTTTGGGATCGGCCACCCAGGCCCGAAAAAACGGCAACAGGTCCGACATCGCATTTACTGCCTTTTGATCGAATTTCGATAATGACGTCAATCTCATCATCCTTCATGTCGCCAAAAGTGCAGGTTTGTGTTCATTTTGTGAGAACACGTGAAAAACCGGGATATCGCGATTAATGTGTGTTCCGACGCAGATCATCAATCAACTGTGCCTTGGCTGGATCAGTATGGAAACTTGAAGGGATGATCATCATTCCCTTGGTGCCATCGCGGGCTTCGATCATATAAAGGGTGGCATCATCCCCTGGATCGGTACCTGCATCGACACTGTTGCTGTGCACGATTTTCAGATCTGCCGGATCATAGACCGGGCCGCCCCCATCACAACGTAATACGCCATCTTCATAAACGAATTGATGCGAAAAGCCGTGGCGGATGGCATTTTCCTGCAGTTCTGCGAGATTCATGACTTGGCTCCTTGCTCGTTTTGATATCCGTGTTTCATAAACGCGCAAAGAGAATGACTGTTCCGTCAGGATTAAGGATTGCCCGATTTGCTCTCGCGTTGCTGACTTCGCAAATGGTCAATCAGTTCGGCTTTTTCATGTTCTGTGTAAAAACTGCTCGGTACGATCAGGGTGCCACGCGTACCGTCGCAGGCCTCGATCATATAAAGCGTCGCATCATCACCCGGATCGGTGCCGCTATCGACGGATCGACTGTCGATAATAGTCAGATCATTGGCGGAATAGCTTACTTCCTTGCCATCGCAGGTAACATGGTTTCCAGCCGCACTGAAATGATGGGTGAAGCCCTTAAGTGTGGCAATTTCCTGCAGTTCGGAGAGATTCATGGTGTAAGCTCCGTTTGCCGGTGTTTCGTGGGATTTCAATCATAGCATGATAAGGCTGAGAAATATTGCCATTACTATGACAGAAAACCTCAGATTTCCTTTTTCATGCCTTCGTGGCTGGCGACAAAGCCGAGCCGTTCGTAAAAGCGGTGCGCATCCTTTCGGCTTTTATCGGTTGTGAATTGCACAAGCGATGCACCAAGTAATTTCGAAATCGAAATGGATTCGGTAATCAGCTTTTTCCCCACATTCTGACCGCGACATTTTGACGACACCCGCACCCCTTCGATCTGCGCACGCAGACGGCCTTTGCGCGAAAGCCCGGCAATCAGGGTCAGTTGCAGACAGCCAACAATATCATCACCGCGACACGCCAGCAGGTATTTGTTGGGAAGGGCTTCGGTGCTTTGGCTTTGCATGGCATCGAACGCGGCATAATAGACATCAGGCAGCGGATCGCGCAGTTCTTCGCGGGTTTTGCCCTTTTCGTCATCGGCCAGAAGCGCAACGATGGCCGGGAGGTCTTCGTGGGTGGCGTAGCGGAAGGTAATATCGGTCATAAAGGCATCCTTGTTCGGGTCGAGGTGCCATCATGGGTTAAAATCAGGGGCTTGCCAATTTGCTCGGTGGAGTTTTTGCGAGTTTCTTGTCGCTGTTTTGGCAATAGGGCCATTCGTAGAACGGCAAAGGTGCCGTCCTCATGTTTGCAGGACGGCACCTTTGCGTAATCACCCTGTCGCGCGGGATCTGGGAAAAGCGGCAGGGCAATCAATTTAATGATCGGGATCAGGCAAGGCCGCCATTGGCGCGCAGCGTCTGTCCATTGACCCAATCGGAATCCGGCCCAGCCAGGAAGGAGACAACACCGGCGATATCTTCTGGCTGTCCGAGGCGTTCAAGTGGCGGCATTTTGGAAAACTGCGTAATCTGTTCGTCGGTCTTGCCGTTCAGGAACAGCTCGGTAGCAACCGGGCCGGGGGCTACGGCATTGACCGTGATATTGCGGCCGCGCAGTTCCTTGGCATAAACACCTGTCATGGCTTCAACCGCCGCCTTGGTTGCATTGTAGACCGCATAACCCGGCAATTTCAGATGAAGGGCCGTGGTTGAAAAGTTGATTACCCGACCGTTATTGCGCAGGCGTTTGGCCCCCTCGCGCAGCATGTTGAAGGTACCGCGTACATTGGTATCCATCATCGAGTCATAGACCGCGTCACTCATTTCCGAGATCGGCTGTGTGGTCATGACGCCAGCATTATTGACGATGACATCAACCCCGCCAAAACGGGTTTCGGCGTGATCGAACATCTGTTTGACGGCATCGGCATCGGTGATATCGGCCTTGATTGCCATCGCCTGATGGCCGCTTGTTGTCAGTTCGTCGACAAGGGCGTTTGCGCTGTTGGCACTGTTGGCATAGTTGATAACAACGGCAAAGCCATTCTGTGCCAAGCGTTTGGCAAGGGCCACACCAATGCCACGTGCGGCACCGGTGATAATGGCGGTTCTGGTTTCATTTGCATTTGTCATGTCGGTTTTCCTGCCTGGTGATGAACCAATTTCGATGGGCGGAGTATGAACCGGATGACATTTGGGATAATTACCCCATAATCGACAATACTGTTCGATAAATCATAACAATTTGAAATGCGATGGACCGGTTTGAGGAAATGCGCAACTTCGTTCGAATTGTCGAGCGCAGAAGCTTTACCAAAGCAGCGACGGATCTTCAGATACCACGCGCCACGATGACCAACGCCATTCAGCGCCTTGAAGAACGGTTGGGTACTCGGCTTCTGAATCGCACCACCCGGCAGGTTCGACCAACTCTGGACGGCGAAGCTTATTACAAGCGCTGTATCCGGATACTGGGCGAGCTGGAGGAAGCCGACGGCCTTTTTCGGCCTTGTGCGCCCAAGGGGCTTTTGCGCGTCAATCTTCAGGGGACACTGGCCCGGATGTTTGTCATTCCGGCCCTGCCGGGCTTTATGGATGAATATCCTGATATCACGCTTGTGGTGGCGGATGGTGATCGGTATGTCGATCTGGTTCATGAGGGATATGATTGCGTTTTGCGCAGTGGGGAACTGGTCGATTCATCCATGATCAGCCGTCGTTTGGCAACAATGCCCGAGGTGACGGTTGCAAGTCCCGGCTATCTTGAAAAATATGGCATGCCCGAGCGGATCGAGGATTTTGAACGCCAGGGACACCGGGTTGTTTCCTTCCTTTCCGGTGCGGATGCCAAGTCGATGCCGATTGATTTCACGATTGACGGTCTTGTGCGGCAGGTGGAGATTCCTGCCAATATTTCCGTGACCGGGGCGGATTTATATATCGCGGCGGCTATTGCCGGGCTTGGGATCATTCAGGTCCCGTATTACCGCGCGGTGGCCGATCTGAAGGCTGGTCGGCTGGTCGAAATCCTGCCGCAATATCCGCCGGAATCGATGCCTGTATCGGTGCTGTATCCACATAACAGGCAACTTTCACCGCGCGTTCGGGTATTTACCGACTGGCTGGGGCAGCTTTTTGCCAATGGGATCGAAGGACTGATGGCAAGCTGATTGCGGTTCGAGGTGACTAACGTTGGCAGGCAGAATGGACTGGCATAGCCAACCATTCTGCTCCTTTACCAACGATGCGGCTTAATATCCTGTTTTACGATCAACAAGGCCGCGCGGGGTTTCGCCGCGTGAGATGCGATCAATATTTTCGGCGATCTGATCGACCGATTCCTCAATCCGTGTCGCGGCCGCGATATGCGGCGTGATGCGGATTTTCGAATGATCCCAGAACGGGTGGCTTTCGGGTAGCGGTTCGGTTACCGCCACATCAAGGAACGCCCCGCGCAGATGCCCGGTATCGATCAGGCGCAGAAGATCCGCCTCCACAATCATCGCACCGCGCGCGGCATTGATCACTGCGGCATTTTTTGGCAATTGGGACAGAGTGTTTCCGTTCAAAACGCCCTCGGTTTCGGCGGTACGCGGCAACATGCAAACCAGGATGTCGGATTGTCCAAGGAACTCGTTGAGGGTTTCGGCCCCGGCATAGGTGGTGATGCCATCAATCGCCTTCATCGTGCGGCTCCAGCCGGATACGGCAAAGCCAAGCTGGGTCAGGGCGGTGGCGACCGCCGCACCAAGTGCACCCAGCCCCATCACCCCGACCCGGCATTTCGAAATACGTGCGACATCGTGCTGGGTCCAATCGGCCTTGGCCTGCTGACGGGCATAAATATCGAAATCGCGCATGAAATGCAGCGCGGCATACAGATGATATTGCACCATCTGATCGGCCATACCGGCATCTTCAAGGCGAATGACTGGCACTTCTGTCGGAAGGCTGGGCGCTGAAAGTACATGATCAACACCCGCGCCAAGTGAGAAGATCGCCTGAAGTCCCGTCAGGCTTTTAAGCAATCCCTGCGGCTGTTTCCACAACAAGGCAAAATCAATCGTTTTGGGATCGTAATTTTCACATTGTGTGACGATATTTGCATCCTGCAGGCGGGCGACCATGGCCTCTTTCCAGCGATCATCCTCGCCCGCCGCCGCAATCAGGATGCTGGGGGTTTTGCGGGTAGCATTGGCGGAACTGGCGGCGGACATGGGCAATTCTCCTGACGGACGGATGATGTGGATCGACGATTTAGGGATGTCGCGGATACCGATCAGAACCGGCATCGCTCATATTACCTGATCATATAACGCATTGCAGGGCAAAGCGTTCCGCGACATCAAAGCCAAAGTCTGATCATCTCTGCCTGAAATGCCAATTAATGCGCAAAAATCATCGCCGGATCGCGGAATGTCTTGAATTCCAGACCATTGCCGGCCGGGTCTTCCACAAAGAAAGTTCCCTGTTCGCCCGGTTCATCTTTAAAGCGGATTTTCGGCTCCAGCAGGAATTTAACCCCCGCTTCTTTCAGGCGATCTGCCAGATCATGCCATTTATCCCATTCCAGAACCGCGCCAAAATGCGGGATTGGCACCGCATCACCATCCACATTCCCCGCGCCGGCATTTTGTCCTGCTTCGGGGCGAACATGGGCAGAAAGCTGATGACCAAAGAAATCAAAATCAATCCATGCCTCGGTCGAACGACCTTCGTCACAGCCAAGGATATCGATATAAAACGCGCGTGTATCGGCAATCGATTTAATCGGAAATGCCAGATGGAACGGGGGCAGTGACATGTGAACCTCGTAACGTTAAGGAAATTGCTGCGGCCTAGGCCTTTGGTTTTCGAAGATAAATGCTGTGCAACAAATGGTCTTTCTTCGGGCCAGTTATTTTTATTTTAGTTTCGAAATGATTTTCATCATGCCAGATCATGCAATGATGATAAAAATCATCACCACAGGGATGAATGTCTCGTGCACAAAGCACATCGGCAGCATTCTCTCCAAATTGCAGCAGGACATAGCGATTGCCAAAGCTTAACGGATCGCGAAACAGAAGCTCAATCCCGGGCAGGTCTTCATGCAGAACGAAGTCGTATTCGCGGTAACCGTCAAAGCGTTTGCCATCCCCGCGCTCAAGAACTCCTTCCTCCCGATAGCGTATAATTCCGGTCTTTTCAGGCTCTATCAGACGAAAAGTCACATCGCCTTTGAACTTTCCTGTGGGACCAATATCTCGCACAAGCGTCCAGTCACCCGGAAGGCTTTGGAAAATCATAGCGGCGGACGAGATATCTCGGATCATGACATTCCGGTAAATCAAAAAGGCAGGGACGCCATAGCCGCCCTGCCCCGAATTCTAGTCTTGCAGGCGTTAACCTTAGTCTTTTGGCAACATCAGGCCCAGCTTTTTGCCGCCGATGATATGGACATGAAGATGCGGGACGTCCTGGCGGCCATGGTCGCGGGTATTGGCGATCAGGCGATAACCGTCCTCGACAACGCCTGCCGCGGCGGTGATTTTGCCGATTGCGCGTGTATAGGCGATAACTTCTGCGTCCGATGCATTGGCTGCAAAGTCGTCATAGCTGGTATAGGCACCCTTCGGGATCACAAGGATATGGGTCGGGGCCTGCGGGGCGATGTCGTGAAAGGCAAGGACGTGATCGTCCTCAAAAACCTTGTTGCACGGGATTTCGCCACGAAGAATTTTGGCAAAGATGTTTTGCGGATCATAGGCAGAGACGGCCATGGGGATGCTCCTGATCTTGACGGGATATGACCCTATTTATCGGTGCGGGATGCCTTTTCGGCAATACCGGAAATACCCTGGCGTTCGGCCAGTATGTTCCATACATCTTCCGGTTTTACCCCCTGATCGGCCCAAAGAACAGTCAGATGATAGAGCAGGTCGGCACTTTCGGATGCCACTTTTTCCGGGGTTTCGGCAAGGGCCGCGATCACGGTTTCAACGCCTTCTTCGCCAACTTTCTGGGCGATTTTTGCCGTGCCCTTGGCAAAAAGTCTGGCGGTGTAGCTCGTTTCTGGATCGGCACCCTTGCGGGCGGCAATCACAGTGTAAAGCTGATCAAGGATATGTTTATCAGTCATAATCACCCCTCGCGGACCGGGATGCCGGCGGCTTTCATGTGGTCCTTGACCTCGCGGATACGATAGGTCCCGAAATGGAAGATCGAGGCAGCCAGAACCGCCGAGGCATGGCCTTCGGTCACACCTTCGACCATATGGTCCAGCGTCCCGACACCGCCCGATGCAATCACCGGCACATGTACGGCATCCGCAATTGATCGCGTCAGCGGCAGGTTAAAGCCCGACTTGGTGCCATCGCGATCCATCGAGGTGACCAGGAGTTCCCCGGCGCCATATTCCGTCATTTGTTTTGCAAACGAAACGGCGTCAATCCCGGTTGGTTTGCGACCACCGTGGGTAAAGATTTCAAACTTGTCCGGGCCGGTCGATTTGGCGTCAATCGAAACCACAATACATTGTGATCCGAACTTGCGTGCCGCTTCGCGCACGAAATCGGGGTTATTGACCGCGGCCGTATTGATCGAAACCTTGTCGGCACCTGCCAAAAGCAGTTTGCGAATATCTTCAAGCGAACGCACGCCGCCACCGACTGTGACGGGCATAAAGCATGCCTCGGCGGTGCGGGCAACAACGTCGAAAATGGTATCGCGATTGTCGCTTGATGCGGTGATATCAAGGAAACAAAGCTCGTCTGCGCCTTCGGCGTCATAGATACGTGCTTGTTCCACTGGATCGCCGGCATCAATCAGATCAACGAAATTGACTCCCTTGACGACGCGACCGTCCTTGACGTCGAGACAGGGAATGACACGGGTTTTCAGCATGGTCGGTTTCCTGTTTGGGTCCGCTTAGGACAATGCCCTGATAGCTTCTGCCAGATCAATCCGGCCATCGTAAAGTGCGCGTCCGGAAATCGCGCCGTCAATCCCGGCATCGGTATGTTTGGCAACTGCAATCAGATCATCCAGCGATGAAACCCCGCCCGATACGATTACCGGGGTCGAAATCGCGCTGGCAAGGGCTACCGTGCTTTCGATATTCGGGCCGCCCATTGCACCATCGCGGTCAATATCGGTAAAGATGATTGCGGTGACACCGCAATCCTCGAATTTCTGAGCGAGCTCAAGCGCGGTGACTTCGGATGTTTCGGCCCAACCTTCAACCGCGACATAGCCATCGCGGGCGTCAATGCCAACCGCAATACGACCCGGCCATTTTGCACAGGCTTCTTTGACAAAATCTGGATTACGCAGGGCGACAGTGCCAAGGATCACACGGGTGATGCCCTTGTTAAGCCAGTAATCAACCGTTTCCATCGTGCGGATACCGCCGCCAAGCTGGGTTTTGGCCTTGCCTGCGACTGCGGCAAGGATGCGGTCAACCGCGGCTCCATTGACCGGTTCACCGGCAAAAGCACCGTTCAGATCGACGATATGGACCCAATGACAGCCGGCAGCGACAAATTCACCGGCCTGTGCACCCGGATCGTTGTTGAATACGGTGGCCTTGTCCATATCACCGCGCAGCAGGCGAACGCATGCACCATCTTTAAGGTCGATTGCCGGATAGAGATTCACTGGTCAGTGTCCTGTATTTTCTTGGTGTAGTAGTAACCTTCGACCATTTTACCGTTGACCATTGCGTAATAGGGATTGATGCCCCAACGGACATAACCCAGCCCGTTATAAAGTGCGATGGCAGCAGTCTGGGTTTCACGAAGATCAAGTTTCAAAACCGAATAACCGCGTTCGCGCGCATAAAATTCGATGCTGCGCACGATGGCCTTGCCATTCCCGCGCCCGCGCGCCCACGGTGCCACGAAATGGCCGGTGATCTGGGCCGAATGCCGTTGTGCTTCAAGGTTGGACGGCGTTTCAAGCAACTGGGCGGCCCCGGAAATCACGCCGTCAACGCGCGATACAAACAGATGACGCCCCGGCATCAGCAAAACGCCGCGCCAGTATTTTTCCATATCCGGACGATCCGGCGGGGTCAGCCAGCCAAAACCTCCGCCTTCGACGATTGCCTGGGTACAGGCATCAACGATGTCGGAAAGGTCGCCCGCGCTCAGTTCCGTAACGCGTTCGGCGGTAACACCGGGTTCGATCGTATTGCTCGGTGCGGTCATGGTTTCCATCCCAGGAAGTTACCAATGATGGTAAGTCCCGTTTTCTGGCTTTTTTCCGGATGGAACTGGGTACCGATCATGTTGTCGCGCCCGATCATCGCCGTAAGCGCGCCACCATAATCGACCGATACCAGCCGTTCATCCGGATTTTGAACATGCATGTGATAACTGTGCACGAAATAGGCATGATCGCCATCCGATACACCCGACAACACGGAATGCGATTTGCCAGACAGATCAAGGACCAGCTCGTTCCAGCCCATATGCGGGATTTTAAGCGACGGGTCTGCGGGTTCAATTGCAACCACTTCGCCCTTGATCCAGTCAAGACCCGGGGTGTCGGCAAATTCGCGACCAACCGTCGACATCAACTGCATGCCGACACAAATGCCAAAGAATGGCTTACCACCTTTGATGACCTGCTCGTTCAGAACTTCGACCATGCCGGTAACGGCATCAAGGCCGGCACGGCAATCGGCATAGGCACCAACACCGGGCAGGACGATATGGCTGGCATTGCGGACCTTTTCCGGATCATCGGTGACAATGATATCGGCGGAAATGCCGGTTTCGCGGGCCGCGCGTTCAAACGCCTTGGCAGCAGAACGCAGGTTGCCTGAACCGTAATCGATAATCGCAACACTCATGGGTAGGGGGTGCTCCCGGATAAGGGGGTGGGCGCAACATTTTGCAGGGTATCGTGAACAGCGCGTCCGCCACGCAGGCGATCAAAGAAACGATGTTCGGCTGCATTTTCGTTGGGGCCTGCGACAATTTCGACAAGCTTCCAGCCACCGGCCGCGAGCTTTTTGCGCCGCAAGTCATTGGCAATCAGGCCAAAACCGATGCCGGTCGCAAGGGCGAGGGCAAAATCCATTTCCGGACCGCCATCGAATAGATAGATCACAAGATTGCAAATCAGCGATACGCCGATCAGACCAAAAAAAGCGGCCCACAAACGATGATAAAGCGCCCAGATGCCGCTAAAAATAAAGGCCCAGAAATTAAAGCCTTCGCGGATCAGGATCGCATTTTCCATCGGATTGGCATCGCCGGGATGGGTATGGACTGTGTAAACCTTCATCGAAAACCGACTTCCTGTTCCAGGTGATGCATCACCCGGTCATTCGGATCATACTAGGGGCATCTGGCGGGTTAAAGCGACCCGCCGAGAACACCCTTGGTCGAGGGAATGGCATCGGATTTGCGCGGATCGATCTCGATCGCGGCGCGCAGGGATCGTGCCAGCGCCTTAAAGGCACTTTCGACGATATGATGGTTGTTATCGCCATACAGATTTTCAACATGCAGCGTCAGGCCAGCAGCCTGTGCAAAGCCCTGGAACCATTCGCGGAACAGTTCGGTGTCCATATCCCCGACCTTGTCGCGAGTAAACTCGACATTCCAGATCAGATAAGGACGGTTTGAGCAATCCAGCGCCACACGTGTCAGTGCCTCGTCCATCGGAAGCAAGCAACTGCCGTAACGATTGATGCCCTTTTTATCGCCCAGTGCTTGCGAAAACGCCTGACCGATTGCGATGCCTGTATCTTCGGTGGTGTGATGGAAATCGATATGCAGGTCGCCCTTGGCCCGGACTTTAAGGTCCATCAGGCTGTGGCGTGAAAGCTGTTCGAGCATGTGATCAAGGAAGCCAATCCCAGTCTCGACATCGTATATGCCGGTCCCGTCAAGATTAAGCTCGACCGTGATCTGTGTTTCGTTGGTATTGCGCTCTACGCGGGCCTTGCGCATGCAAAGCTCCTTTCCTGCAGGTATCAATGCATCTGTTGGGTCGTATTTAGCAATAACAGCAGCGAAAAGCCAGTTTAACCGGCTAAGTATTGGCCACAAAACGTAACCGGTATTTGTCATTGTTAAACTGTCCGGTTTGATGGCTTAGACAAAGTCGAACTTGTCGACGTCAAACAGGCCCTTGTCCGTCATTTTCAGGTGCGGGATTACCGGCAAGGCTAGGAAAGCGACCTGCAGGAACGGTTCTGGCAGGATGCAACCAAGATCCTTGGCGGCAGCGCGTAGCGTGATCAGATCCTTCTCGACCACCTCAAACGGTTCCGTACTCATCAGTCCGGCAACGGGTAACGCCAGTTCGGCCGTGATCCTGCCACCATCTGCAACGGCAAAGCCGCCACCCAGTTCAATCAGTCGATTGACCGCGGCGGCCATGTCGGCGTCATTGGCACCGACCACAGTGATATTGTGGCTGTCATGCCCGACCGAAGATGCAATTGCACCGCGTTTCAAACCAAAACCACGGACGAAACTGCGCCCAATATTGCCGTTCTTGCCGTGGCGTTCGACAACGGCCACCTTGATCACATCCTTTTCAAGATCGGGTTTGAGGCCGTTATCGCCAATTTCAAGGGTGGCTTCATCCCGGAAGGTCAGGATCAGGCCCGGTTTGACGCGTATCACAGGCGTTTGGTTCTGACCCGGTTTGGGTTCGGCCATGAATGCCTCGGCGGTGACCGGTTTGGCCTTCATCGAGGTCAAGCCAATTGGCGCAACGGTTTCGCGGGCGTCAAACAGACCGTTGGTGACCAGACGGCCACCGGCAATCACATCGCTGACCGCGCAGGTTTCCAAATCATCAAGTATGGCTATATCGGCCCGCCAACCAGGCCCGATCAGTCCGCGGTCACGCAAGCCGAAAATGCGGGCCGCTGAATGCGATGCAGCGCGATAGACATGATGGATAGGGCAATTACGTGCTTTTAAATGACCAATTAATCGTTCAATAAGACTATCAAGGTGACCCTCTTCACCAATATCAAGCGGATTGCGGTCATCTGTGCATAGCGCAACGAAGCTTGACGTATTTTCATCCAGAATTTCGGCCAGCGCCTCAAGATCCTTGGAAACAGATCCTTCGCGGATCAGGATCGCCATGCCCTTGGCAAGCTTTTCGCGTGCTTCGGCGGCTGATGTTGCCTCGTGATCGGTGCGGATGCCCGCGGCCATATAGCCGTTCAGTGCCGTACCCTGTACCAACGGGGCGTGACCATCGATATGGCCGTCCTGAAAGGCTTCAAGTTTTGCCATGATGCCGGTATCAAGGTTCAGAACACCCGGATAATTCATCATTTCGGCCAGCCCGACGACCTTGGGATGGTTTCGGAATGGCAGAAGATCATCGATTTCAAGCTGCGCACCCGATGTTTCAAACCCGGTTGCCGGAACGCACGATGACAGATTAACGCGGATATCCATCACGGACCGTTCGGCGCAATCCAGGAAGTATCTGATCCCGTCCGCTCCCAGCACATTGGCAATTTCATGTGGGTCACACAGGACCGTGGTCACACCGTGCGGCAAGACGCAGCGATCAAATTCAAACGGCGTGACAAGCGAGCTTTCGATATGCAGGTGCGTGTCGATAAAGCCCGGGACGGCGAATTTACCGGCACAGTCAATTTCGCGGTCGCCCTCGTATGTGGCATGCGTACCAACAATCCGGTCACCCACAATGGCAATATCGGTTTCAGTTACCTTACCGGTGATGACATCAAGCAATCCGATATTGCGCAGGACCAGATCGGCCTTGATCCTGCCCTGACCGGCCAGAATGCATTTGCCAAGATGGGTTTGCGCAAGGTCAGGATTGCTCATGATCATTTTCCTTCGTTCTTTGAAATTCTTTTATGGTCCAAGGGTAAAGCATGTGGCGGTGATACGTCCTGAATTTTTTCTGTTCCGTCGCATTGAAACAGTGTTTGTGATCCGGGGATGGTGGTTCGCGGGGCTTGGCCCTTGACCGGGCGGTTGTGCGTGCTAACTCTTGATCGAACGCATTGGATGAAAATCTAGGGATTATTTATGAGCGAAAAATCGCAGCCGAGCTGGCATGGCACGACGATCCTGTCGGTGCGCAAGGGCAATGAAGTGGTGGTTGCCGGTGACGGTCAGGTTTCTTTGGGCCAGACCGTGATCAAGGGTAACGCCCGCAAGGTGCGCCGCATCGGCCAGAAAGGCGAGATCATCGTCGGATTTGCCGGGGCGACGGCGGATGCCTTTACCCTTTTGGAACGTCTTGAAGCCAAGCTGGATCGTCATCCAGGCCAGACCATGCGCGCCTGTGTCGAACTGGCCAAGGACTGGCGCACGGATCGCTATCTGCGCAAGCTTGAAGCAATGATGGCCGTGGCCGACAAGGATGTTTCGCTGGTCCTGACCGGAATGGGCGATGTTCTTGAACCGGAAGACGGCATTATCGCCATCGGATCGGGCGGGAATTATGCACTTGCCGCGGCGCGGGCCCTGATTGATCTGGACCTGAGTGCCGAGGAAATTGCCCGCAAAGCCATGGCGATTGCCGGTGATATCTGTGTTTATACCAATGACAGCGTTACGCTGGAAAAGATCGAGGATGCGAAATAAGGGTGCCGTTTAGGGCCTGACATCGCATTTCCGTCGCAAGAACTAACGGATAAATTTAATGACCCAACATTTCAGCCCGCGCGAGATCGTATCCGAGCTCGATCGCCATATCATCGGTCAGAAAGATGCCAAGCGGGCGGTCGCCATTGCCTTGCGCAACCGTTGGCGCCGCCAGCAGCTTGACGACACGATGCGCAATGAAGTGCTACCCAAAAACATTCTGATGATCGGCCCGACCGGTGTTGGCAAAACCGAAATCGCCCGGCGTCTTGCCAAACTGGCAGAGGCCCCGTTCATCAAGATCGAAGCCACCAAATTCACCGAAGTTGGTTATGTCGGTCGTGATGTTGAACAGATCGTTCGTGACCTTCTGGAAGTGTCGCTGGACCTGACGCGTGAAAGCATGCGCAAGAAAGTCCGTGCCAAGGCCGAAATGCAGGCCGAGGAACGCATTCTTGATGGTCTGGTTGGTGAAAATGCCTCGGCTGATACCCGTCAGAAATTCCGCAAGATGCTGCGAGAAGGCGAATTGCAGGACAAGGAAATTGAAATCCCTGTTCAGGAAAACAGTTCTTCTTCGATGCCGACCATCGATATTCCCGGCATGCCGGGCGCACAGATGGGGATGCTGAACCTGTCGGACGTGTTCGGCAAGGCATTTGGCGGTCAGACCAAACCAAAACGCATGACCGTCGAGGAAGCGTTTGAGCGTCTGATAGACGAGGAAGGCGACAAGCTTCTGGATATGGACAAGGTCACCGCAGAGGCCATCGAAAACGTTGAACAGAATGGTATCGTGTTCCTTGACGAGATCGATAAGATCACCGCGCGTTCCGAGCGTGGCGGTGATGTATCGCGCGAAGGTGTGCAGCGCGATTTACTGCCGTTGATCGAAGGGACAAGTGTCTCGACCAAACATGGTACGGTCAAAACCGACCATATCCTGTTTATCTGTTCGGGGGCATTCCATCTTTCAAAGCCATCGGACCTGCTGCCGGAATTGCAGGGCCGTTTGCCAATCCGGGTCGAGTTGAAAGCCCTGACCGAGGAAGATTTCCGCCGTATTCTGCTGGAACCGGAAGCATCCCTGATCAAGCAGTATGTCGCACTGCTGAAAACCGAGGATGTTACGCTGGAATTCGCCGACGATGCAGTTGATGAACTTGCCCGTATTTCGGCCAGCGTCAATGAAACGGTGGAAAATATCGGCGCACGTCGACTGCATACGGTGTTGGAAAAGCTTTTGGATGACATCAGCTTTACCGCAACTGACCGCGGCGGTGAAACGATTAAGATTGATGCGAATTACGTCCGCGAGCAGGTCGATGGCCTTGCCAAGGATGCGGATCTTTCGAAGTTTATTTTGTAATCGAGATGTTCGATTAGGGCAGATACGCAAAGGGCTAGCACGATGTTGCTAGCCCTTTTACTTTAACCCTGCGCGGTTTGATCTTGGACTATAATTAGGGCATGTATATTGAATGGGTACGGTCATGTCATATGACATTGTTTATCTGGCAGACAGACCTGATTGCGTTGATGCCTGTGCGGCTTGGGCATATGGGCGTTGGGGCGTGCAAAAGACTAAGAGTAGTCTTGAAAATGCCAGGGCTTACTTTGCTCAATGCAGTCAGAAGGACGGTCTTCCGATGACTCTTCTGGCGATCAACCGCGATACCAACCTGCCGATCGGGATGATTAGCCTTTGGCCGCAGGATGGGCAGAAATGGCCGGATAAAACCCCATGGATTGCTGCAGTCTATACGCTTTACCGCTATCGCGGGATGCGCATTGCAACAACGCTTGTCGAGCGTATCCTGCAAGAAGCAAAACGTTTTGACTTCGATATTGTTTATCTTCAGGCCGGAAGTGCTGCCGGGATGTATCGAAAATTGGGATTTCGCGAAATTGAACGCAGAGATGCGAGTACTGCTGCCGCCGGTCATGAAATCCTGTTCTGCAAGGATATGTGATTGTTGCCCAAAGCGGTTCAGGCGGTATGGAGTTTGCGGATATTATCGCTGGCCTTGGCGGGCAGATAGACGGTGAATACCGAACCAACCCCCTGTTCGCTGTCGATGATCATGGTGCCACGGTGGCGTTGCACCAGATGTTTGACGATAGCGAGACCAAGACCGGTGCCACCAACGGCACGCGACCGTGCCGTATCGACCCTGTAAAACCGTTCAGTCAGGCGTGGCAGATGTTCGCGTGCGATTCCGTCGGAATGATCCCGGACGGCAACGGCCAGAACACGGTCATGCCGGTAACGGGCCAATGCACCCGGGGTGTTTTTGGCCAGTGTGATCGATACATCAATACTGGTTTTGGGATGTCCGTATTTGATGGCGTTTTCGACCAGATTGACAAAAACCTGGGTCATTTCCTTTTCCTCGCCAACAATTTCGGTGTTGTCGAGGTCGCAGGAAATCCTGATTTCCATGCCCTTGGCTTCGGCCTTCATCGCCAGTGTCTGGGCGACTTTGTCGATGATCTTGCCGATATCGCAATCATCAGATGGCGGTGTATGTTCGTTCAGCTCGATCCTTGCAAGTGACAGCAAATCTTCGATCAGGTGCTGCATACGCTGGCCCTGATCACGCATGACCGGCAGGAACTGGTGCAACGCATCGGGATCGTCCTTTGCCGGGCCTTCAAGCGTTTCGATAAAGCCCAGCAACACCGAAAGCGGGGTGCGTAGTTCATGCCCGGCATCGGTCGCGAAATCGGCGCGCATCTGTTCAAGTTTGCGAAGCTCTGTCAGGTCCGAGAAGGACAGAACAAAGTTCCGGTCCCCGGTTGCGGCTGGCAGGCGCGCGGTCAGAACATCGAAATGACGATGGGCGTCGCTTGCCAGAACGAATTCGGCATGTTTCATCTGTTCGCGTTCGCCCGCGACATCATCAAAGGCATCAAGCAGGATCGGATCGCGGATATATCGTGTCAGATCGCGACCGGTTTCCAGATTGTGGAACAGGCCGCGTGCGGCCTGGTTAAAACCGGTCACAACGCGTTGCCGGTTGACCATTACAACCGGGTTCGGCAGGTGATCAAGGATTTCGGCATCGGTGCTGGTCTGGGCTTCAAGATGGGCGATGCGTTCGCGAAATGCGTTGGTGATCTGGGTATAAAGGGACGACAGCTCGGACGCCGCACCGAAAAAAAGATGCTGTGGCGGGGTGCCGCGGAACTTGTCACGCAATGCGGTAGCGTAACGCGCAACACGGCGCAGATCATCGAAATAGATACGTAAAACCCCGGCGACACCGACCCACGCCAAGACCGCACACAGAATCGCTGTGCCCCAGCCAAGCAATTCCATCGATGCCAGTACGATAAAGATCGCAGCATTCGGGAATGCAACCGCAAATGCGGTCATTAACAACTGGCGAAAGCCCAACGGATGCTCCTGATGTCGGGTACCCCAGAGGGTACGCATTAACGCATGCAAAAAATTTCGACTAAAATGATTATGCGCCGGTAAAGATCAAATAAAAGTTAGATGACAGTTTTCAAGTATCGGAAAAGCTTGAAAAAATACGTCGTCCGAACCCTGATCATACAGGTGTATAATCCGATTTTGCCAAAAAATCTGCGAATGCGCCAGCGCGGCCATCTCGCGTCGGTTTCGACTTCAGATAGAAATCAGATAATTTCGGCACCTTCGTCAAACGCAAGGCGAGGGCTGCGATCAAACAGTTTTGAGGGGTCGCCATAGCCGATATTGATCAGGAAATTGCTTTTGACCGACGTGCCCGCGAAGAATTCCCCATCAACCTTGGCATTGTCAAAGCCTGACATCGGGCCGCAATCAAGTCCAAGGGCACGTAACGCCAGAATGAAGTAGGCTGCCTGTAATGTTCCGTTACGAAACGCGGTGGTGGCAATCAGGTCATCATTGCCTGAAAACCACGATTTTGCATCTGTATGCGGGAACAGTTTCGGTAATTTTTCATGGAATTCCATGTCATAGGCAATGATGGCTGTGACCGGAGCTGCCAGGGTTTTTTCCCGATTTCCTTCGGAAAGTGCCGGTTCCAGACGTTGCTTGGCGTCCTGTGATTTAACAAACTTGATGCGCATCGGTTCGCAGTTGGCGCTGGTCGGGCCCATAACCGTAAGGTCCCACGCCTTTTTCAGAAGCGCTGTGTCGACATCGCGATCCTGCCAGCCATTGTGGGTTCGAGCTTCATTGAAAAGAATGTCGAGTGCGTCTGAATCCAGCATGCGAATCTCCCTTAATACTGCGGTTGAATTGAGTGCCTTTCAGGTAGGTTGCAGTGAACTATACACAAGCCGAGTGACGAAATTGTGGAAAAACAATTGGTTCGCTGGTAGGTTCACAAAAAACATAATTACCGGAAACCATAAAATGAAGACTGTGGTTTTGGGGGCTGCAGTGACCAATGAGTGGGGTCGCAAAAAGATGGATGTGGCAATGCAAGCACAGACCAATGGGCAGCAAACTTCTGATGCTGTTGCGCGCGCCAAACGCGCAAACATGTTTCGTTGCATGGTATTCGGCACGGCCTTTGCGGTCGGTCTGACATTTGGTGTCTCGCCGGGCATGGCTCAGAATGCCGATACAAGCGGTACTGCAACGGAAATCCAACCTCCTGCTGCTGATGTGTTGCAGTCTGATAATCGCCAAAGCAACAATGATGCCTCCAGGGACGTACAGGCACCATCGGGTGATGCGACGTCGGCCGTTGTGTTTATGTATCATCGGTTCGCGGAAACCGATTTCCCGTCGACCAATATTCGTGGTCCGCAGTTCGAAGCCCATATCCGCGAACTGACAAGTGGCAAATATACGGTCATGGGCATCCCGGAAATCATTGATGCCATGCAAAATGGCAAAGGACTTCCTGATTATGCCGTCGGTATTACGGTCGATGACGCCTACCGTTCGGTTTATGACGTTGCGTGGCCAGCCTTTAAAAAGCACAATATCCCGATGACGGTATTCGTCGCGACCGAGCAGGTTGATGCCGGGTACGAGAACTACATGACCTGGGATATGTTGCGCGTACTGGTCAAGGACGGGGTAACCATTGGCGGCCACAGCCAGCATCATTCGCACTTGCCAAGCTTGCCAATCGAGGAAGTGAAGGCCGAACTTGCGCATTCGGCGCAGCGTTTCAAGGAAGAACTGGGCTTTGTCCCGGACATCTTTGCATATCCGTATGGCGAGGCCAGCGACGAAGTTGTCGCAGCGGTCAAGGAAGCCGGTTATAAGGCGGCATTTGGCCAGCAAAGCGGCGCGATGAGTACGGAATCGGATATGATGTATTTGCCGCGCTTTGCCATGAACGAGAATTACGGCGAAATGGACCGCTTTATTCTGGCGGCAAATTCCCTGCCGTTATCGGTCAGCGATGTGACACCGCCAAATTACACGCTTGAACGTAATCCGCCAGCATTCGGCTTCACCCTTAAGCAGAAGGCAGCCCACATAGCCTGTTACCCTTCCGAGGGCGAACCGACCATGAATCGGCTGGGCGATGAGCGGGTTGAAATCCGTCTGGATGCCCCGGTTTCATCGGGGCGGTGGCGGATCAACTGTACTTCGATGGGGCCGAATGGACGGTGGCGCTGGTTTGGAATGCTTTATACCGTTCCCTGATAAATCATTGAGAATGAACAATGAAATGGCGCCATGGGTTTTACGAACCTGTGGCGTTTTTTCTGATCACTTTGGACGCTTGCGCGCAATCAACGGAGAAGGTAGGTTAATCACACTTCTTCAACGTAAATAGCTGGTAACCACAGTGCAGGCAGGAAAAAATATCCTTCTGATCATCTCGGGCGGCATTGCCGCCTATAAGGTTCTTGAGGTGATCCGGCGGTTGCGTGACCGGGATATCAATATACGCGCGATCCTGACCAAAGGCGGTGCAGAGTTCGTTACACCGCTGTCGGTGGCGGCCCTGACCGAGAACAAGGTTTATCAGGATCTTTTTTCTCTGACCGATGAGGCCGAAATGGGCCATATCCGCCTGTCGCGTGAGGCCGACCTTGTTCTGGTCGCTCCGGCAAGTGCCGATATCCTTGCGAAAATGTCCACCGGACAGGCGGGTGATCTTGCAACGACGGCCCTGTTGGCTACCAACAAGCCGGTGATGGTCGTTCCGGCGATGAATGTCGAAATGTGGAACCATGCGGCGACACAGGCAAATATCGCGACCCTTGAAGGGCGTGGCGTGATGTGTGTCGGGCCGGCGGCGGGTGATCTGGCTTGTGGTGAAACCGGATCGGGTCGTTTGGCAGAACCTGCTGAAATCATCGCAGCGGTTGTTGATTTTCTTGAAGGACAGCCGGTTTCAAAACCGCTTTCAGGGAAAAAGGCCGTTGTAACCAGTGGCCCGACATACGAGCCGATTGATCCGGTGCGCTACATTGCCAACCGGTCTTCGGGCAAGCAAGGGCATGCGATTGCCGCGGCTCTTGCTGCGGCCGGTGCAGATGTGACGCTGGTTAGCGGCCCGGTAAGCCTGCCTGATCCGATGGGTGTCAAAGTTGTGCGTATTGAAACAGCCCGCCAGATGCTTGATGCGGTGCTGGCCGCCCTGCCCGCCGATATTGCGGTTTGTGCTGCCGCAGTTGCAGATTGGCGCGTGGCCGAAGAAGCAGGTCAGAAGCTTAAAAAAGATGGCTCTGGTGTGATTGCAGACCTGAAGCTTTCGGAAAATCCGGATATTTTGGCGACACTCAGCCAGAAAGGTCCTAAACGCCCGCAATTGGTTGTTGGTTTCGCTGCCGAAACGGAAAATGTCATCGAACATGCCCGCGCCAAACGGGCGCGCAAGGGGTGTGACTGGATTCTTGCAAATGATGTCGCCCCTGGAACCGGGACCTTTGGCGGTGATCATAATGAAATTTTCCTGATTTCCGGGGTGGATGCCACCAGTGACGAAACTTGGCCTCGTCAGGGTAAGAACGGTGTGGCGCGGGCGCTGGCAGAACGAATTATCCAGCATTTTGCATGATATTATGGATTTAACCCGGTCAGTGTTTGTGTGGCATTGCAACGCATCTGACCAGAAAAGTGAAGACAAGGATTGTTTATGACGCGTTTGACTGTCGATCTGAAACAGCTGCCCCATGGTGCGGATTTTCCGCTGCCCGATTATGCCACCGCACAGTCGGCGGCCGTCGATTTGCAGGCAGCGATTGACGATACGCTTGTGATTGCACCGGGTAAACGGGCCATGGTTGAAACCGGTATTGCGATTGCCCTGCCCGCCGGGTTCGAAGCACAGGTTCGCCCGCGTTCGGGGTTGGCTGCGAAAAATGGCGTCACGGTTCTGAACAGCCCGGGGACGATCGATGCGGATTATCGCGGTGAAATCAAAGTAATCCTGATCAATCACGGTGACGCGGCATTCACCATCGAGCGGGGTATGCGCATCGCCCAGCTTGTGGTCGCACCGGTAACCCAGGTGGCGTGGAATGCAGTTGCCGATCTGGATGAAACGGCGCGTGGTGCCGGTGGCTTTGGATCGACCGGTGTTGCTGCACCGGCGGTAAAAACGGTCTGATTGCCGTAAATACAGCAGCAATATCATCGAAAGCATTTGGGTTATCTGATGATGTTGCTGCGTTGTGAACTCTGATAATCGCCAGTCCCGATATTTCCGGGGGGATCAGCGGAACTGCAAGGGGAGCATGAAAGAGACGATGTTAAAACTGTCAAAGAAGATGCTGTTCGCCATAGAGGCGGTGGTGGACATCGCCTATAACGCTGCGGGTGAACCGGTGCAAAGTCGCGATATCACCGCACGTCAGGGCATTCCGAAACGTTATCTTGAACAGACCCTGCAACAGTTAGTGCGTGCCGACATTCTGGTCGGTGTGCGCGGTCCGCGCGGCGGGTATCGTCTGGCACGTGAACGTCGGCGCATTACCCTTGCCGATATTGTATCCGTCATCCGGTCAATGGAAACATCCGACGACCCGATCGAGGATCCGGCAGGATCGCCGTTGGGTAAGGAAGTTGTCCGTCCGCTTTGGCGGGAATTGCAGGACGAAATGATGGTGGCGCTGACCCGGATCACGGTCGAGGATCTATGCAACCGTGCGCGTGACGCAGGCCTGCGCAGCGGGATTGAGGAATCACCGGATTTCATTATTTAGTCGTCGGAACGGGCTGCGGATTGTTGTATCGTTAAACCACAAGAATCCGCTGCGGTTCATATCCAATACACAGGCATCGGAAACCGGCCAAACCAGGTTTTGCGTAAAAACTGTTTAAACCCAATTGACTTGGGTGTTAAACGGGATAAATACAAATCAAGAATGTGATTGGTTTTAAATTACAAGAAATTGCGAGGAAAACATGACTGAGTTTCGCGGCAAGATTTACGACAGCATCATCGACACCATTGGTGCGACGCCGCTGGTTCGTCTTTCACGTCTGGCAGCGGCCGAGGGTGTGAAGGCCGACCTGATTGGCAAGCTTGAATTCTTCAACCCGCTGGCCTCGGTCAAAGACCGTATCGGTCTCGCAATGATCGAGGATGCCGAAAAGTCCGGTCGGATCAAGCCGGGTGCAACACTGGTCGAACCGACATCTGGCAATACCGGTATCGCGCTTGCTTTTGTTGCGGCGGCCAAGGGTTATAAGCTGATCCTGACCATGCCCGAAAGCATGTCGCTGGAACGCCGCAAGATGCTGATGCTTTTGGGCGCGCAGATTGACCTGACCCCGGCAGCCAAAGGCATGAAGGGTGCTGTTGCCCGCGCCGAGGAACTGGTCGCCGAGATTGATGGCGCGATCATGCTTCAGCAGTTTGAAAACCCGGCAAACCCGGAAATTCATCGCAATACGACGGCCGAGGAAATCATCAAGGATACCGCAGGCAAGATCGATATCTTTGTTGCCGGTGTCGGTACTGGCGGGACATTGACCGGTGTTGGTGAAGTCCTGAAAAAACATAATCCGAATATCCAGATCGTCGCGGTCGAGCCCGAAGACAGCCCGGTTATTTCCGGTGGCGCACCTGGACCGCATAAAATCCAGGGCATTGGTGCCGGTTTCATTCCAGGTAACCTTCATACCGATGTGATTGACAAGGTCATGACGATTGGCAATGAAACCGCCTTTGCCACCGCACGCAAACTTGCCAGCATCGAAGGTCTGCCGACCGGGATTTCGTCCGGTGCGGCCGTTGCTGCCGGTATCGAGCTTGGCCAGTTGCCGGAAAACGAAGGCAAACGTATCGTGATCATCATTCCGAGCTTTGCCGAACGTTATCTGTCGACCCCGCTGTTCGAAGGTCTGCAGTAATCCGGTTTTGCTGACCGAAGCATCTTAAGAAGGCCCGGATTTTCCCGGGCCTTTCTTGTCTGAGGCATGCGCGCTATATGCAATGGCAGACCCGTTTGGCATGAATGAAAGAAACCGCCTGTGAGTGATTTTGATTTCAGCGAAAATGAAGTGCAGCGCTATGCCCGGCATATCGTTCTGAAGGATGTTGGCGGCACAGGGCAAATGAAGCTGAAGCGCGGGCGGGTGCTGATTGTCGGCGCGGGTGGACTTGGATCACCATTGGCAATGTATCTGTCCGCGGCCGGGGTTGGCAGCATCGGGATCGTCGATGCGGATACGGTCGAACTTTCCAATCTGCAGCGTCAGATCGTGCATGGCATGAAAGATCTTGGCAGCCCCAAGGTCGAAAGTGCCAAATCTACCATGCTTGATATGAACCCGGAAATCACCGTACGGACGCATGACGTGCGGCTTGATGCGTCCAATGTTATGGACCTGATTGCGGATTATGATGTGATTGCCGATGGGTCGGATAATTTCGAAACACGATTCCTGCTAAACGATGCATGCTATTTTGCGGGCAAAACGCTGGTGTCGGGTGCAGCCCTTCGGTTTGACGGGCAGGTTTCGACATTCAAGGCGCATCTGGGCGATCCGCATCCCTGTTATCGCTGCATCTATCACAGCCCACCGCCCGAGGATGCCATTCCGTCCTGTGCGCAGGGGGGTGTTCTTGGTCCCGTCGTGGGCATGATTGGCGGGATTCAGGCAACCGAAATCCTCAAGGAATTGATGGGGATTGGCGATGGTTTGTCCGGCAGGCTTGTGATTGTCGATGCACTTGGTGCATCCTTCCGAAAGATCAAAGTCCCGCGCGATCCGGGCTGCCCGCTTTGTTCCGAAAACGCCAGTATCAAGGACCTGTCCATTCATGAGCATTGAAACCGCGAAACAGTCGGAAAGCCCACGGAAATTGTCACTGGTGGTGTTTTCAGGCAGCTTTGAAAAGGTTCATTACGCACTCGTAATGGCATCTGCGGCACTGGCTTCGGGGCGCGAAGCCACCCTGTTTTTCACCATGGAAGCCTGTCGTGCGGTTCTGGCTCCGTCGGGCTGGCGTCATTTGCGGACAGAGGCCGAAGGGGCAACGGCTACCTCGATTGATCTCAGTTATTCCATACGTGGCATCGGCACGTTCGAGGAACTGCTGTCGGCCTGTGTCGCACTGGATGGTAAGTTCATGGTTTGCGATATGGGTCTTCGTGCGCTTGGCCTTGAAAACGAAGCAAAGCGCGAAGAACTTAAAATCGAGACGGGCGGCGTGGTAACGTTTCTGAATGACGCCCGTCAACAGGGCGAAATGCTGTTTATCTAAGACGTTGAAGAATTCAGTTGGTGCTTGTCAGTAGCTTGATGCCAAGTCCGGCAAGACACAGGCCCACCCCACGTTCAACCCAGATTTTAATAGCTGCGATGCGCGCTTGCACCGAAGGCAGTGTCAACGCGACCGCGACCAGTGCAAACCAGATCATGTGGCATGCCGCGATATACAAACCGTAACCGATTTCCATCAAAACCGGTGTATCGGGTGAAATCATCTGACTGAACAATGAAACGATGAACAGCATCGTCTTGGGGTTAAGGGCATTGCAGGCAAAACCGATCCAGAAAGCGGATCGGTTCCGTTTTTGATCTTCTTCCGGCCTGTTAGTGCTTTTGTTTGTCATTCGAGTCTGAAGGGCCGCGGGTCTTTTCGAAAATAAAGGCCGAATATCTGGCCAAAGTGCGGATATCCCCAGCCATATCAGATAGGCAGCACCCAGATAGCGCAAGCTGGTCAGAACCCAGACATTACTGGCAAATACAACGCCAAGCCCGATCAGCGTATAGGCCAGATGTACTGAAACACCGCTGCCGATCCCGATAGCGCACAGAACACCAGCGCGACGACCCCGTGTAAGTGCAATACGCGTCACCATGGCGAAATCCGGTCCGGGGCTGATAACGGCAAGAATGGTGATGATGGCGACGGCAATGACTTCGATCTGGGCAATAACGGGCATATTCGTGGTCCTTGATCTGTGAGTTGATTCAGTATCAAATTGAAAAGATCATCAGAAAATCGAAAATTCGTGGGAAATTTCGTGAGTAATTTTCACAGAAAGCGCAATCTGCCGCCACTTGCTGCGTTACCTGCCTTTGAGGCCGCGGCACGGCATCAAAGCTTTTCCCGCGCTGCCGAAGAATTGCACCTGACGCATGGTGCGATCAGCCGTGCAGTCGCGCAGATCGAGGAACGGCTGGGTATTGATCTGTTTGTTCGTCGCAACCGGCGTGTCTGGTTGACCCCGGCAGGCGAACGGCTTTTCAAGTCGGTCGTAACAGCCCTGGACGGGCTGGATGGCACGGTCGAGGAAATTCACCGCCATGACAGTGCATCGCCGATACTGTCAGTATCGTGCGAACCCAGCCTTGCCATGCGCTGGTTGATGCCAAGGCTGGGTGCGTTTCGCGAAGCTAATCCTGACTTGAATATCGATCTAAGGCTGGCCGGTGGGCCGGTTGATCTGCTGGTTGAGGGATGCGATCTGGCAATCCGGCGGGCCGATTTCGGCATTGCCGAGGATTACGAGGTAACCCGCCTTTGGCCGGAATTTGCCGGGCCGGTTTGTGACCCGGATTGCTGGGAAGGCATTCTGGTTCGCGATTTGTCCAATGCGCGATGGCTGCATAGTCGTACGCGGCCGGATGCCTGGGATATTTGGAAACGGGCGAGTGGAAGTAATGCAAGTCCGGCAAGCAAGCAATATTTCGACCATTTCTTTTTTACACTTCAAGCCGCTGTCAATCGTTTGGGGACTGCAATCGGGCCTTTGCCGCTGGTTTATGATGATCTCGTGGCTGGCCGATTGGTTGCGCCGCACGGTATGGCACCTACCGGCTATGACTATGTCCTGATTACATTGGATAGACCGGGGCGCGACCCGCGGATTTTGCGCTTCTTTGACTGGATGATGGTCGAAGCCAAGGGAATTGAAAGTGGAGTCGTGCCGCAAGACTGATTGATATCGGGCTGCCCGATTGACCGTTGGTGGAACAATGCACGAACAGGGTGCGTTTCGGTCTGTATATCAAACAGATTAAGCGCGAACTGGAAGCGGCATGACCAATCTTTCCTATCTTGCAACCGTCGAAGGCTATTTCGATATTGCGGTAATCGACATGATCCTGCGGCTGTGCGCGGCAACCGTCATTGGCATGCTGATCGGGTTAAACCGGGATGTGAATGGCAAGCCGACCGGCATGCGCACATTGGCATTGGTAGCACTTGGTGCGGCGGTTGTGTCGGTGGTTGCTGTACATTTCGAGGATTTGATCGATCACCCTGATGCACTATCGCGCGTCGTGCAGGGGATTTTGCAGGGCGTTTTAACCGGCATCGGCTTTATCGGGGCGGGTGTTATTCTGCGCCATCCAAAGGATATGTCAGTCAGCGGCCTGACGACGGCGGCAACCGTCTGGATCACGGCGGCACTTGGCATCGCATGCGCCCTTGCGGCCTGGCATATCGTGGTGATCGCGACGGTGTTGACGTTGATTGTCCTGATTGTTTTAAAACCGGTCGAACTGATGCTGGTTCGGCTTCTGGGTAGCGACGAAACGGTGGAAGATATCAGGAAAGACAACGAAGGCTGATTGCCATCGATCAGAAATCCTCCCCCTCCCGGAAGGCGGCGAGGTCATCAATCCGCCGATAAGGCAGCAGCGTTTGCAGTTCTTCGGCGGGTGTGCCGGTCATCAGGCTGTGCAAATGTTCTGACAGGACTTTTCCAACCTTGCGTTGCGGCTGGTAGTAATAGGCAAGTTTCTGTTTTGAAAGCATACGGAACGGCATGCCGCCAAAGCCGACAACACCAATTCCGTCACGGATCGTATCCATGTCCAGTTCCAGCAATGCTTCGAGTGCACCAATCATTGTCATCTGACTTGCGCAGACCACGGCAGTAGCATCGCGCTGATCAGTCAGCAGGCGGATGGTGGCTTCGCGGGCCGCGCGGACGGAAACATCCGAAGTCATCCAGATCAGGCTTTCTGGATCAAGTCCTGCCTCGATCATGGCGCGGCGCGCACCGCGTTTGCGATATCCGAAAAAGGTCAGGTCTTCAGGCGGATCAATCATGCCGATTTTGCGGTGGCCGTCATCAATCAGGCGTTTGACCGCATCATATGCCGCCTGTTCATCATCGTGATCGACAAAGGCATGCGGAGTTAAAAGTTCGGTACGGCCAAAGCTGACAAAGGGAAAGTCATGTTGCAGGCAGTATTTGGCGCGGCTGTCCTGCAATGTGGTGCGCGAAAAGACAACCGCATCGGCCATGTGTTGCGTATGTACGCGGCGAACGGGTTCAAGTGGATCTTCGCTGCTGGTCTGGGCCAGGACAACCAGTGAATAGTGATCGGCCTCCAAACCTTTTGCCAGGCTTTCAACCTGGGCCAGAAAGCCCGGGTCGCCATAATCACCAACTTCGGGGGAATACAGGATCGAACAGACCTGCATGGTTTTGCCGGTGCGCAGCATGACGCCACGGGCATCGGGGTGATAACCGATTTCGGCCGCCGCGGCTTTGACGCGTGCGACCGTATCAGGTTTGACCTCCGGCCCGTCTTTCAATGCACGAGAAACCGTTGTGACCGACAGGCCAAGACGGTCAGCAATAGTGCGAAGGTTCGGGCGGGAGGCTGACATACACAGGTCCGTTCATCTATTCTTTGGCGGACAATCTAATCGCCCGTTTGTGGTTAAGGCAATGCGTTGCTTTCGATCACGCGCCGCATGAAGTCATAAGACGCCTTTGGCGTCCGTTTCTGCGTGTTGTAATCGACATGCACCAACCCGAACCGCTTTTCATAGCCATATGCCCATTCGAAATTATCAAGCAGGGACCAGGGCATATATCCTTGCACATTTGCGCCTTCGTCAACGGCGCGCAAAAGAGCCGAGAGATATTCACTGTAGTAGGCAATGCGATCCTGATCTTCGATATAGCCGTCATGACCGGGAAGATCGATGAAGGCACCGCCATTCTCGGTCACGAAAACCGGCGGATTGCCGTAGTTCTCCTGCAGGATTTTCATGGTGCGATAGAAGCAGTCACCATCAATCGCCCACCCCATTTCTGTGCGACGGAAATATTTTGGCGGTTCGGCGTGTTTGAACGGCCATGCGCGTCCTTCAGTGGCTTCTATATAGCTTGGAAAATACTGGTTCAGGCCCTGAAAATCGACTTTGGTTTTGATCGCTTCAAGGTCTCCATCCTGAATATGGGGTTCCATGCGATCAATAATCAGCTCGGGATAGCGGCCGAAATAGACCGGATCAAGGAAGGTGCCATTCCATTTGGCTTCGAACAGATCGACCAGATGGGCGTCCTGTTCGCGCCGATGCGGCAATGTATAGGCCTTGTGCATCGGCAAAACGAATCCGACCGGTGCATCGGGATAATGATGCTTGATCACGCGGGTCGCCCGCGCATGGCACATATTCAGATGATGGGCGACGCGCATCGCCGCGCGTGGATCGGTAATGCCCGGTGCGTGGCGGCCTTCTTCGTGACCGACCCATGCAACCACGTTGGGTTCGTTAAATGTAACCCATGATTTGACCCGGTCGCCAAACCGCTTCACCAGCAATTCGGTGTAATCGCCAAACCAGTCAACGATATCGCGATTCGCCCAGCCCCCGCGATCCTGCAACGCCTGTGGCAAATCCCAGTGATAAAGACAAAGCCAAGGATCAAGACCGCGTTCGCACATTCCGTCAATCAGCCTGTCGTAAAACGCCATGCCGACTTCATTAACTTCGCCGGTGCCATTCGGTATGACACGCGGCCACATTACCGAAAATCGATAATGTTTCGCGCCAAGCCGGCGGATCAGGTCAAGATCCTCGGCCCAGCGATGGTAATGATCGCAGGCGACGCTGCCGTTGTCGCCATTGGCAACCCGGCCGGGTGTGGCGCAGTAGGTGTCCCAGATGCTGGCGCCGCGCCCGTCGTCGCTCGCGCCGCCTTCAATCTGATAGCTTGAGGTCGAGACACCCCAGCGGAAACCGTTGGGAAAAGGTTTAATCATGATTGCTTCCTTGCCCTGTCGCGGATCACATTCGTTGGCAGATCCAAAATCGTAACGTTTCGGAAATTTCGGCAAAAAAATAATGCCGGATCGATTTCGCCTTATTATGGCCGGGTTTTCTTGATTGACAAGAGTGAATAAAGCGCTTATCAAAAAAATCGAAACGTTACGAATTTTCGACCATTTAAGAAGTCGGGCGCGAACGTATCCATTAGGGAGGACATCCGTTATGAAGAAATTTTCAAGGGTTGCAGCACTTGCGACATTTCTGAGCGCCGGTGTTTCTGCCGGTGCGCTTCACGCCCAGACTGCCGAAGTTCTGCATTGGTGGACATCGGGCAGCGAGCAGGCTGCTTTGGGCGAAATCCGTACCGTTTTCGAAGCACAGGGCGGTAAATGGGTCGATACACCGATTGCGGGTGGCGGCAATGCCCGCGCGGCTGCGGTTAACCGCATGCTGGGCGGCGACCCGGCGACTGTTTTCCAGTTTTCCATCGGGCAGCAATTGCGTGAATTGGCCGATCAGGGGCTTCTGGCCGATGTAAATGCGGTGGCCGAGGAAGAAAACTGGGATGAAAAGCTGCCGCCACTTATCGTTCAGGCGGCAAAATATGATGGTGATTATATCGCTGCCCCGATCAACATCCATGGTGAAAACTGGATGTTCTACAACAAGGAAGCGCTTGAAAAAGCCGGGATCGAGGTGCCGAAAAGCTGGCCGGAATTCGTTGATGCGGCCAAAAAGCTTGAAGATGCCGGTGTGATTCCGATCGGCCTTGGCGGGCAGCCGTGGCAGGAACGCATCCTGTTTAACAGTGTCCTTCTCGGCGTTGGCGGGCGTGAATTCTACGCCAAGCTATACAGCACGCTGGATGATGAACTTCTGGCATCCGACACCATGCGCAAGGTGTTTGAAGCCTTTGCAGCGCTCAAACCCTTTGTCGATGAAGCGAGCCCGGGTCGTAACTGGAACGAAGCGACCAATATGGTCATCCGCGGCGACGCCGCGTTTCAGTTTATGGGTGACTGGGCCAAGGGTGAAATTATTGCGGCCGGTGTCGAACCGGGCACAACGGTCGGCTGTGCCTTCGCCCCGGCCATCGATACCGCCTATATCATGACGGTTGATGCCTTTGCCTTTTCCGCGATGGACAGCGAAGAAGCACAGGCGGCCCAGGAAAAAATGGCGCATGTGATGCTGGAGCCTGATGTCCAGATTGCGTTCAATAAGAAAAAGGGTTCGATCCCTGCCCTTCTTGATGTGCCGGGTGACAGTTTTGATGTCTGTGCACAAAAGGCCATGGCGACATTGCAGGACAAGAAAACCCATCTGGTCAGTACCGGTCTGTTTGGTGTTCCAAGTGCCGTTTCCGGGGCAATTGATGACAGTATCTCCAATTTCTGGAACAGTGCTGACATGAGTCCGGAACAGGGGCAGGAAGAATTCCGTCAGGCGATTTCCTACGCCAAGTAAGGCAGATGGAATGACACGGCTTTGCAGGTGTGCCGCTGCTTGATGCAGCGGCACCTTTACAAAGAAGCGAGATTACTTATGGCCGAACCGGCACAGGGTGCGTTGAAAACTTCGCACGACGGCAGACGGCGCTGGCGTCCGCAATGGACGGCAAGAATGGCGCTGATCCCTGCCATGACGATTACCATCGTCTGTTTTTATGGCTTTATTATCTGGACCTTTGTGATTTCGCTGACGCGGTCGCGTCTGTTGCCGGTCTATAAATTTACCGGCTTTGACCAATATGTGCGCCTGTTCGCCAATGAACGTTGGTGGACGGCAATGCAGAATATTGCCATTCATGGCTTCCTGTTTATCGGTGGATGTATCGTTTTCGGTTATTTGCTGGCGATTCTGATTGATCGCGGGATCAAGGCCGAGGGCATGTTTCGCACGGTTTTCATGCTGCCGCTTTCGATGTCTTTCATCGTGACAGGTGTCATCTGGCAATGGGTGATGAATCCGGGTTTGGGGCTTCAGGATGCTGTGCGCGAACTGGGCTGGACTACATTTGAGTTCAACTGGATCGTGCGTCAGGACCGGGCGATCTATACCCTTGCCATTGCCGGAATCTGGCAGCAGGTCGGGCTGTGCATGGCGCTATTTCTAGCAGGGCTGCGTAATGTCGATCCCAATATCTGGAAGGCATCAAGGGTGGATGGCATTCCGGTCTGGCGGGTCTATCTGCATGTGATTACGCCGATGATGCGCACCGTATTCTTTACCGTATTCATCCTGATGAGCGCGATTGTCATGAAGGCCTATGACCTTGTCGTTGCCCTGACCGGCGGCGGGCCCGGCTTTTCATCGGATTTGCCGGCGAAATTTGTGGTCGATCATATCCTGAACCGGCAGGAACTTGGCCTTGGTGCGGCCGGTGCATTTGTATTGCTTTGTACCGTGATTGCAGTCATTTCGCCCTATATCCATTTTGAACTGCGCAAAGCACGCGACGGTGGGGGGCATTGACCATGCGATTTAACTGTCTTGCGCTTTATGGACTGCTCGGGATTGCTGCCCTGATGATTTTGGCGCCGGTTTTTATCATGGTGTCGACATCGCTTAAACCGATGGATGAAATTCGTGATGGCAGCATCTTTGCCCTGCCGGTGGAACCAAGTTTTGACGCGTGGCGCGAAGCATGGTCTGGCGATTGTAGCCAAACCGCAGGCGGAAATTGCGGTGGTCTGTCATCCTCCTTCCTGACATCAGTCAAAATCGTCATTCCGGCGCTTTTCCTTTCGGTCGGACTTGGTGCGGTTACCGGTTATGCCTTGGCAGCGTGGAAAATACGCGGGGCCAATCTGATGTTTGCTGCCCTTCTGGTTGGCATGTTCATCCCGCCACAGGTAACACTTTATCCCCTGATCATCATGGTGCGCGAACTGGGAATATTCGGATCCATTCCGGGATTGGTTCTGGTGCATGTCATATGGGGCGTTGCCTTTACCACCATGATGTTTCGTAACTTTTTCAAAACCGTTCCACAGGATCTGCTGAAAGCCGCCCGCATTGACGGAGCCGGTTTCTGGCCCTTGTTCTGGCATGTCATGTTGCCCCTTTCGTTGCCGATCCTCGGTGTCGCGATGATTTTGCAGTTCACATATATCTGGAACGATTTTCTGTTGGGCCTGACCTTTGGTGGGCGATCCGGACAACCGATGACGGTTGCGCTCAATAACCTTGTCGGATCGCAGTTCGGCGAGAAGGAATATAACGTGGATATGGCTGCCACCATGCTGACGGCGCTTCCGACATTGGCTGTTTATCTGCTGTCGGGGCGGTTGTTTGTTCGCGGAATTGCGGCTGGTGCAGTGAAAGGATAACGGACATGAACGGCGTTGAATTACGTGGTGTGACCAAGGCCTATGCCGGTCTGACCGTGATGAAGGATATCAATCTCGAAATCGAGGATGGTGCGTTTCTGGTCCTGTTAGGGCCGTCGGGGTGCGGCAAATCGACGATCTTGAACATGATTGCCGGTCTGGAACCCGTCACCGGCGGATCAATCCACATCGCCGGGCGGGATGTCACGGAACTGGAGCCTGATGAACGCGATATCGCGATGGTGTTTCAGTCCTATGCGCTCTATCCGACCATGTCGGTGCGCAGGAATATCGGTTTTGGCCTTAAAATGCGTGGCATGCCCAAGGCCGATATCGAAAAGCGTGTCGATGACATTGGTGAACTTCTGCAAATCACCCCGCTTCTGGATCGCAAACCGTCGCAATTGTCCGGCGGGCAGCAGCAACGCGTGGCGATCGGCCGTGCGCTGGTGCGCGAACCATCGGTTTTCCTGTTTGACGAGCCTCTATCGAACCTTGATGCCAAATTGCGTGCCGATATGCGTGTTGAATTGAAACGTCTTCATGAACGGCTTGGCCGGACCATTGTCTATGTCACCCACGATCAGATCGAAGCCATGACGCTGGCAACCAAGGTTGTGGTATTGGACAAAGGGTCTATCCAGCAGGCTGATACACCGGAAAATGTTTATCGCCGACCGGCCAACCGGTTTGTCGCCAGCTTCGTCGGTGCCCCGACCATGAATTTCATTGATGGCAAACTGGTTCAGGTGGGTGACGGAATTGCGTTTGACGGGGGATCGGGCCAATTGCCATTGGTAGATTTGCCCGGCCGCGCCCGTGAACTTATCGGCTGCCCCATGACATTGGGCGCGCGGCCGGAACATCTTGTATTTGATGATTTTGGTGCAAATGCCCGGGTCCTTCTGGCAGAGCCGACCGGGCCTGATCAATATGTCCGTCTTGCCGTCGCCGGGGCGGAGGTTACGGCCCGTACAGGCCCCGAACAGCATTTCAGTTCCGGCAGTGATGCCCGGATCATGATTGATGGTGCGCGTGTATCGCTGTTTGATCCGGAAAGTGGTCAGGCCGTACTATAGAAACCGGGCCGACCGCGTGCTTATTACGGTTGGTCCGGCAACTTTGTTGCCCAATCAATTATTTCATCATGCTTTGCGGCAGGGAACTGTCGGAAAACAGGGGATAATTGCTGCGTGCGTTAGGCAGTTGATAATGCCACCATTCGTGGCTGTAATATTCGAAACCCGCACTAACCATGATGCCCAGAAGCAGCAAACGGTTGGCCTCGGCGTCTTTTGAAAGCCCGTCCGCTCCATGATAGGACCGGATATGCATTTCATCAAACCCTGCCCCCATATCCAGTTCCTTGCCGTTTGCGTCCAACAGCGTTAGATCAATGGCAACACCACGGCCATGTGGCGATCCAAGATCGGGATTGGCGATGAAATCGGGATTGGGTGTATGGTTCCAAAGAGCCCGCTGGGCTTCTTGTGGGCGGAAGGCATCCAGAATACGAATGCGTTTACCGTGACGTCGCGCCATGGCGACAGCCTTTTTCAGGCAGTCCGCCGCATCACGATGAAGATAGCAGGCAGGCCGTGAATAAATCGGTGCCCCGGTGAAATTGCGATCCGTGGCATAAACAATATCAATTTCGACATCATATTCTTGTGGCGTAATTTCGACCAGCGCCATTGCCGGAGGCCCCCTGTTCTTGTCGTTTACCGATTACATCAAAAAAATGCTGACCGGTCAGTTGCGTAACAATCCCCATAGCGCAGATCAGATCGCACCGCAAACGTCATCCGGGGCCATTGAAAAAACGGGCCCAACGCTTTTGGCTATCGACACCGCGTCAACGTCACTTTCAACTGCCGTGCTGGTCAATGGCGAGGTCAAGGGCGAGCTTTATGAGGATATGGAACGCGGGCAGGCAGAAAACCTGATGAGGTTTATTGCCGAAAGTCTGGATCAGGCGGGAATCACCTTTGACGAGGTTGATGGTGTCGCCGTCACCGTCGGACCGGGCGCTTTTACCGGTATGCGGATCGGCCTTGCGACCGCGCGTGCGCTTGGGCTAGCACGTAAAATTCCGGTGGTTGGTGTCAGTTCGCTTGAGGCGGTGGCCTATGGCGTTTCCGAACGTGATCAGCAGGGACGAAATATTCTGGTGGCACTCGACAGCAAGCGGAACGAAATTTTTGCCCAGGCCTTTGATGGCAAGAAGCGCCCGCTCAGTGCGCCGGAATGTGTTGCACCCCGACAGGCTCTGATGATGGCTCCACCGGGCGATACGCTTCTGGCCGGCGATGCTACCCCGCGCCTTTTGACTGCGGCTGCCCACGCGCCGGATGCGTTTTATGATTGCACGACGCCGGGGCTACCGCGAGCCGGGAATGTGGCGCGGATTGCAGCGGCGCGTTGGGGAACGGATGAAAACCTGCCGCCTGTGCCAATGTATCTACGTGCACCCGATGCGCGCCGGATCGAGGATCAGGGACCGGCAAAAAACAAGCCGGTACATGAGGAATGAGTGCTTCATCCCACCAGCCGGAAGTTGAAGACGGGATTGAAGTCGTTCCCCTGACTGCGGCGTTTTGCAATGTTGCAAGTGCGCTTCATGCTGAAGGGTTCGAAGATCAGGATTGCTGGTCGGCGGATGAGATGATCACACTGCTTGATGTGCCTGGGGCCTTCGGGTTTCTGGCCTTTGCACCGGGGAATGAGGCGGAAAACCGCCTTGATATCCCACTTGGTTTTATCCAGATGCAGGCAGTGCTGGACGAGGCGGAAATCAATACCATCGTTGTCGCAAAGGAAGCGCGTAAACGCGGCGTTGCCAGAAAACTGTTGTCTGCGACCTTTGATCGCTTGCGCGAAACCGGTGTCGGGCGGGTTTTACTGGAAGTGGCCGATGATAACGCACCGGCGATTGCGCTTTATCGTGATTGCGGCTTTGCCGAGATCGGGCGGCGCAAGAGATACTATCGCCGGAAGTCCGGGCGTGAGGTTGATGCGCTGGTTATGGAGCGTGATCTTGGTGCTTGTGTTTTGGGCTGGGGCGATTAATGCAAGCTGGATGTATTCTATTTCGCTATATCCACATCAAATGTGTGGTTTTGACCGTCAAGCTGTTATAGTCTAGGCCTTGATGACGACGCGCGGGATTTGTTCAACCTTTTCGTATCGTTAAACGGTATGTGTTCGGTGCGTCGGCAAGTTCGACAAGGTCAATGACGGTGTCGCCCATTTCGGTGACAGAACGCGGAACGTTTTTTAACGGTTCGCCAGCGCCTAGTGTTACTTCGAGAACCTGACCCTGTGTCATGGTTTCAAGTTTCAGTCGGGTGCGAACAAATGTCATCGGGCAGACATCCTTTGTGATGTCGATCTTATGATCGGGCGTGATGTCGTCCATATGCTGTCTCCTGATTGGGCACCGGAAACGTGAAGTAGCGTTTCATCGGGCTGGAGGCAAGCTGGAGAGAACAAATTATCGCTATTTGTACCTTGCGATATGTGACAGTTTTCTCGATATTTAGCCCACATGAGAGCAAAAGCCTGGGAGCATCCTGGCTGGGGACAGGCGGAACCGGAAACGAGAAACAAGACTATGCTTACAGAATCAACCATCGAGCAGAAGTGCATCGACGCGGGTTTGAAAATGACCGGCCAACGCCGGGTGATTGCCCGGGTCCTGTCGGAATCAGAAGATCATCCCGATGTGGAGCTCGTTTATCGCCGGGCGACCGAAATTGACCCGAAGATTTCGATTGCAACCGTTTATCGGACCGTTCGCCTGTTTGAAGAGGCGGATATTCTTGAAAAACACGATTTCGGTGATGGCCGTGCACGTTACGAGGAATTGACCGAGGAACACCACGACCACCTGATTGATATGCGATCAGGTAACGTGATCGAGTTTTCGAACGAAAAAATCGAAAAGTTGCAGGAAGAGATCGCCAGAGAGCTTGGTTACAAGCTTGTCGGTCATCGATTGGAGCTTTACGGCGTTCCGATGAAGGACGAAAAGTAACCGATTTCTGACAATACGGTTGCGAAAATCGCAGATTTCAAGCCACCCGTTCATGCTGAGCGGGTGGTTTTTCATATTCCTGTTACGCGTTCTTAACAAAGCCTTCACTCGCCCCTGACGCGAAACTTGCGCAAAATCTGCGCAGATGAACGAAAGGGAGTTGCGATGAGCGACGATCGACAGCAGCGGTTAGAGGTGCGCCTCGCCGAAACCGAGGACGAAATCCTCGCCAGTCAGAAACTTCGCTACAAGGTGTTCTATGAGGAACGCGGGGCAAAGCCCAGCGCGGAAATGGCTGCGGCCGAGCGCGACTTTGACAATTATGATCCTTTATGTGACCACCTGCTGGTAATCGATCACAATCGCGGTCAGGGACCAGACGGTGTTGTCGGAACCTATCGCCTGCTGCGTCAGTCGGTTGCAAATCAGCATGGCGGCTTTTACAGCGCTGATGAATACCACATCCAGTCAATGCTTGATGCGGCACAAGGCAGCGGCGAGATCATGGAACTTGGTCGTTCCTGCGTTGAAGAAGCCTATCGCACGATGCCGACCCTGCAACTTCTCTGGCAGGGAATTGCTGCCTATGTTTTCAAATACGATATCAAGCTGATGTTTGGCTGCGCATCTTTCCATGGCACCGATCCGGATGCCTTTGGCGATGTTCTGACCTATCTGCATCACAATCATCTGGCACCCGAAGAAATGCGACCTCGCGCAGTCGAAGGCCGGTACGAGCCGATGGCGCGCACGACGATTGATGCAATTGATGCACGACAGGCGCTTCGCGATCTGCCGCCATTGATCAAGGGCTATCTGCGATTGGGTGGTTTCGTCGGTGACGGTGCGGTGGTTGATCATCAGTTTAATACCACCGACATTTGCATCGTGTTACCGACGGAAAAGGTAACGGATCGTTACTACAAGCATTATGAGCGGACCGCGAGGGTATCGTGAACTGTTATGCGTGTGCAGCCATCCGGCTGTTGGCCTATGCCCTGCTGACTTTGATCCTGATCCCGGTTCAGGTGATGGCAATTGCATTTCGACTGCGATTGGCCGATGATCTGCCGCGGTTTTATCATGCGCTTTGCCTGAAAATCCTTCATATTGAGCTTCGCGTTTCCGGGGCAGAGTTGATGGACGGTCCGGGTATTATTGTGGCCAACCACGCATCCTATCTCGATATTCCGGTGCTGGGGGCCTTGGTTCGAGGCAGTTTCATTGCCAAGACCGAGGTCGCCAGCTGGCCGATCTTCGGAACGCTTGCCAAGTTGCAGCGATCCACTTTTGTCGAGCGTCGCCCGGCCCGCGCTCGCGAGCAGAATGACCAGATTTCCCGGCGTCTTGCCGATGGGCACAAACTGATCCTGTTCCCGGAAGGCACAAGCAACGATGGCAACCGTGTGCTGCCGTTCAAATCGACTTTGTTCGGTGTTGCCGAACGCACCCTGCCCGATGGATCGCAGGTAAAAGTCCAGCCGGTTTCGATTGCGGCTACCCGTCTTGATGGAGCACCGATCGGACGCGATTTGCGTGCTTTCTATTCCTGGTACGGTGATATGGACTTGGCGCCGCATTTGTGGCAGTTTCTGGCTCTTGGCAAAGTAACGGTTGAGCTGGTTGTTCATCCGCCTGTGACCTTGGCCGATGCCGGGTCGCGCAAGGAACTTTCCCGGATGTGTGAAACAGCTGTTGCGCGTGGACATCATGCAGCACTGACCGGCATGCATCAGGGGGTTCCGGTTCCGCTGATTGATAATGGACGTACCGGTGATCTGATTGGCTTTTCGCCGCTGGCCATTGTTTCCGAAGATTTTCGTCTGTTCGGACCGGATCGTCAGTTCGGCTCCTGACCGTTTTGCCGTATGATCCGATTGCGTGAATTGGGTTTCATGTAACCGGAATTTCAGATATCGAAGATGTCCGGTCTGCGGTGTGAGCTTTCACACCGCTTTTCGGCGTATTCGAGAAAGCAGAAAACGGATCCAGAAGTGAGTGTGACGAAAAAGCTTTTTGTAAAAACCTATGGCTGTCAGATGAATGTTTATGACAGCCAGCGCATGCAGGACGTATTGGCGCCGCTGGGTTACCAGCCGGTCGACGATGCCGCAGGTGCCGATATGGTTATCCTCAATACTTGCCACATCCGCGAAAAGGCTGCTGAGAAGGTCTTTTCCGATCTTGGCCGTATTCGTAAACACAAAAAAGCCAAGGAAGCCAATGGCACGGACAAGATGATTGTCGCTGTTGCCGGTTGTGTTGCGCAGGCCGAAGGTGCGGAATTGATGCGTCGCGAACCGATGGTCGATATGGTGTTCGGGCCGCAGACCTATCATCGTTTGCCGGAAATGGTAGCGCGCGCCAATCGCGCAGTCGGGCGTGATCGCATCATTGATACCGATTTCCCGGCCGAGGAAAAGTTTGACCACCTGCCACAACAGGTTTCAAGACAGGGTTATTCGGCCTTTCTGGCGATTCAGGAAGGTTGCGATAAATTCTGTACCTTCTGTGTTGTGCCTTATACCCGTGGTGCCGAATATTCCCGACCGGGCATGGATATCATCAATGAAGCCCGCCAGCTCGTTGAAAAGGGCACCCGTGAAATCACTTTGTTGGGTCAGAACGTCAATGCGTATCACGGCGACAGCCCGAATGGCGGCGAATGGACGCTTGGTCGTCTGTTACGCGAATTGTCCGAGATTGATGGACTTGATCGCATTCGTTACACAACCTCGCACCCGCGCGATGTAGATGATGACCTGATTGCAGCCCATCGTGACCTTCCCAAACTGATGCCGTTTTTGCATCTTCCCATTCAGGCAGGATCGGATCGTGTGTTGCAGGCGATGAACCGCAAGCATGATGGCGCATCTTATCGCGAAATCGTTACAAAACTCAAAGATGCCTGCCCTGATCTTGCGCTGTCGTCTGATTTTATCGTGGGTTTTCCCGGCGAATCCGACAAGGATTTCGAAGACACGATGCAAATGGTGCGCGATATCACCTTCATTCAGGCTTTCAGCTTTAAATACAGCCCGCGCCCCGGCACTCCGGCATCGGCCATGGAACTGCAGGTTCCCGAGCCGGTAAAGACCGAACGGATCATGCGTCTTCAGGCGCTTCTCGCCGAGCAGCAGCTTGAATTCAACCGAAACTGTCTTGGTCGGGAAATGGGTGTCCTGCTGGAACGCCACGGCAAACTTGAAGGACAGCTTGTCGGAAAAAGCCCTTATATGCAGCCGGTTCATGTCAGCGGTTTGCCAGAATCCGCATTGGGACAGATCGTAAGGTTGAAAATCACCGAAGCACTGCCTAATTCCCTTGGCGGTGAACTGGTCGATGCCCCGGTTCAAAACCGGGATTCTGAAAGGAAAATTGCGTGACTGCCACTTCAGCCAAGGCAAAAAACACGGCAAAAGCCAAGTCTTCGACCAAAGACACCGACCAGATCGAATTTGCAGATAATGCACTTGCCCAGCTTTTATATGGGCCGCAGGCCGAAAACCTGACCCGCCTTTCCGAAGGTACCGGGGTTCAGGTTTCCAGTCGTGGATCGGTTGTGACCCTTGCCGGGCAAGGTCCCAAAGTAGCCCAGGCCAAAAAGGTTCTTGGTCAGCTTTATGCGCGCTTGCGCGACAAGGAAATAGATCATGTCGATGTCGAAACGGTTGATGGTGCCATCCGTTTGTCCGAACCCGACGAAGCTGACCCCTGGACCGGGCAGACCAAAGATATGTTTGGCGGGTCGCGTCTGACCATCCAGACCAAAAAACGCCGGATTTCGCCGAGATCCAAACGCCAGAAGGATTATGTCGAGGCCATGCTTGATCATGAGCTGGTCTTTGGCATTGGTCCGGCCGGAACCGGCAAGACCTATCTGGCGGTCGCAATGGCGGTCCAATCGCTTATTCAGGGTCAGGTTGATCGTATCGTCTTGTCACGTCCTGCGGTCGAGGCCGGCGAACGGCTTGGTTTCCTGCCGGGTGATCTGAAGGACAAGGTAGATCCGTATCTGCGTCCGCTTTATGATGCGCTGCATGACACCTTGCCTGGCGACGTCGTGATCAAGCGAATGGAAAGTGGCGAGATCGAAGTTGCCCCGCTTGCTTTTATGCGTGGCCGTACTTTGGCCCATGCCTTTGTCATTCTGGACGAAGCACAGAATACGACAGCCATGCAGATGAAAATGTTCCTGACCCGTCTCGGCGAAGGATCGCGGATGGTGGTGACGGGTGACCTGACTCAGGTCGATTTGCCCGATGGCACAAAATCGGGTCTGCGAGATGCGCTTGAAACCATCGCGGATGTCAAAGGTGTCGCGACGATCAAGTTTGATCAGCGCGACGTTGTTCGCCATGCGCTTGTCACCAAGATTGTTCAGGCTTATGACGCGGCAGATGCATTGCGGGACAGACTGAAAAAAGGCTATCGCGGAATCAAAGACGAGGATCAGGGCGATGACAGCACCGCTTGATCTGGACCTTGATGTTGAAGCGGGCAATTGGACCAAGGCCGACATTGATGCGATTGAAAATGCTGTGCGTGCCGCCCTTGATGGCGCTGTGCGTGACGGTGCGCTTTGGGAAGAAGATGCGGCTCCAGCCGATGGCACACCCGACCAAGGAGATGGTGCATCGCTTTTAAGTATTGCGCCGGTGGTTGAGGTCGGTGTTCGGTTATCCGATGATGCGTCTGTCCGGATATTGAACCGTGATTATCGCGGCAAGGATAGTCCGACCAACGTTTTATCGTTCGCAGCGCTTGAAAGTGCGGATGATGCAGCAGCTTTCATGATGTCATCCGATATGCCCCTGATGCTGGGTGATATCGTCATTGCACGTGAAACATGCGAACGTGAAGCTTCGGAACAGAACAAGACACTGATAAATCATCTTGTTCATCTGATTGTACATGGCACGCTACATCTTGTCGGCTATGATCATATGGTTGATGATGAAGCCGAAGAGATGGAAGAACTTGAACGGCAAATTCTTGCCGCACTGGGGATCGATGATCCCTATGAACCGATTGAAGATCAAGATATCGAAACAGGACAATGAACGAGAATAGTCAGCGCGACGACGACCACGAGAGTACGAGCCCTCGCCAGGGCGGGGAGAATGGTCAGGACTCCGATAACGGATCCTTGTGGGGAAATGTCGCATCGGCATTAGGCCTTAAGCGCGGCAAGCCAAGGAATGGTGAGGCATCGCTTTCCGACACACTTGAAGAACTTGCCGAGCGCAGTGAAGAAGATGACGAGCCCGTCTCGCTTCACGAACGATCACTTTTTGAAAATATCATCGCACTCCGCGATATGACGGCCGAGGATGTCATGATTCCGCGGGCCGATATCGTTGCGGTCGAAAAAAGCATCACGCTTGACGAGCTTGTTGACGTGATGGTGAAAAAAGCTCATTCACGACTACCGGTTTATGGCGAGTCCCTCGATGAAATTGCCGGTATGGTTCATATCAAGGATGTGCTGGGCTGTGTCGCTGCCGGCAAGGAATTCAAGCTACAATCCCTTTTGCGTCGGGTGTTGTTCGTATCGCCCGCCATTCGGGTGCTTGATCTTCTGTCCGAAATGCGTTTGTCGCGAACGCATATGGCATTGGTCGTCGACGAGTTTGGCGGCATTGACGGGCTGATCACGATCGAGGATCTGGTCGAGGAAATCGTCGGCGAGATTGATGACGAACATGACATTGATCAGACACCGAAACTGATCCGGCTTTCCGATGGCTGTTATATCGCCGATGCCCGCTACGAGGTCGAAGACCTTGAGGAAAAGCTGGGATTCGGCCTGTTGGATGAAGACGAGGACGAAGATATCGATACATTGGGCGGGCTGGTCTTCTCGCTTGCGGGGCGTGTGCCTGCGCGTGGGGAACTGATCGAACATCCGTCCGGTATCCAGTTCGAAGTCCTTGATGCCGACCCGCGCCGAATTCGGCGTTTGCGTATTCATCTGGTCCGGACCGAACCGGCCGAGATCAGTGACGAAAGTTCCAAACAGGGATCATCGAATGATTGACAGACTGGCGGTGCGCCTCGCCAACCTTTCGGGTTGGCGCAGGCGCTTCCTGTGGTTGGTGTCTGGGGCGGTTGCGGTTTTGGCGTTACCGCCTTTCTTCTTTTTGCCGGCCTTGCCGGTGGCTTTTGCCATACTGCTCTGGTCGCTTGAGGGGGTTAAGTGCAACAAGGGGGCGCTTTCCGCCGGTTGGTGGTTTGGTACCGGGCATTTTGCAGCTGGGTTCTATTGGATCAGTCATGCGTTTCTGGTTGAGCCGGAAATCTATGGCTGGATGATTCCGTTCGCTCTTTTGGGACTTGGTGGGGGGCTCGCCATTTTCCCGATGGTTGCTGTTTGGGCGAGCTGCCGGTTGACGCGAGAAATTATTGGTCGTGCCGTAATGCTGGCAACTCTTTGGGCCGTGGCGGAATTCGTCCGCGGTCATGTGTTGACCGGATTTCCGTGGAATTTACTGGCGCATGTCTGGGCTTTTGATCCGGCACCAATGCAATTTGCCTCGGTTGTCGGTGTTTACGGATTATCCGTCATTACGGCGTTGTTTTCGACGCTACCTGCAACGGTTATTGCCGGGCGCGCTGGCAGAATAAGTGCGATGGCCGGTATCATGATTGCGGTTCTGCTTTGGGGTGGTGGTGCGATCCGTTTGGCGTTGATTGGTCCCGCAACGGCGGATGCAACCGTTTCCGATGATCTGCCAGTGGTTCAGGTTGTCCAACCCAATATTCCTCAGCGTGAAAAATGGATTCCCGAACTTCAGGATCAGCATTTTGCCAAATTGCTGCGATTGTCGCGTCGTCCGGTTGATATGTCATCTGATCGCAAACGTATCGTGATTTGGCCGGAAACGGCTGCGACATTCTTTGTGGAAGCGCAGCCTGTTCGCAGGTTGCAGATGGCATCGATTCTTGGGCCCGATGATATCCTGATTACCGGAGCACCAAGAACTTATCCGCGGGATACGGATGACTTCAAGGTTTGGAACGCCGTTCAGGTTCTTGATAGCAAAGGAGAAATTGTTGCGAGTTTTGACAAGTTTCACCTTGTTCCATTTGGCGAATATGTGCCGTTCCGTGAATGGATTCCGATCCCGAAGCTGACTGCCGGGCGTACGGATTTTTCATTTGGTGAAGGGCCAAAGACGCTTGACGTGGCCGGAATGCCGAGTTTTTCGCCGTTGATATGTTACGAGGTTATTTTCCCGGGCGATGTTATTGACGATGCTAATCAGCCTGAATGGCTGCTTAATGTGACCAATGACGGGTGGTTTGGCAAAAGTGCTGGTCCCTATCAGCATCTGGCAGCAGCGCGGTTCCGCAGCATTGAAGAAGGTCGACCTATGGTCCGGGCGGCCTATACCGGCGTATCAGTGATGTATGACGCATATGGCCGGGAATTGGCAAAACTCCCCTTAAGAACAGAGGGATTCATGACTCACACCCTTTCGGGGGTGTATAACCATACTACAGTATATTATTTGTGGCGCGATATTCTATTTTACGGTATTGTAACCTTTCTAGCCGTTCTCGTTTTGGGATATAGTAGGTTATTCAAGTCCCTTAAAGCGGCTGTGTGAAGCACCGAACCGCTCCCTGATTGTCCCACCAAAAATAAGAGCGGGTAGGTCGGAGTGAGAGAAGGACAACACAAAATGTCGCCTAAGGATGAAAACACGATGGTCAAGAATACCCGTGGTAGAGGTCGGGGCCGGACCGCAAATGGCAAGCCTAACCCCGTCGACATTCATGTCGGTGCACGTGTTCGGTTGCGCAGAACCCTTCTTGGTATGAGCCAGGAAAAACTGGGTGAGGCCATTGGGCTGACATTCCAGCAGGTCCAGAAATACGAACGCGGTGCAAACCGTGTCGGGGCTTCGCGCCTTTATGATTTGTCGCGCGTTCTGGAAGTACCGGTTTCATTCTTCTTTGATGATATGCCTGACGAGATTTCGACGAAATCCGTGCATGAGCGTCGCGAAATGTCGGAAAGCCCGGATCCGTTCGATAATGATCCGATGAACCGCCGTGAAACCCTTGAACTGGTACGTGCATATTATCGGATCACCGATCCGACCCAGCGCAAGCGTGTTTTCGAGCTGGTTAAATCGATGGGCATTCTTGTTGCCGATAACGAAAATGCGAAATAGAAGACACCCGAAATTATGATTTCAAAAAGCGCATTTGCCAGAAAGTTGCAGATGCGCTTTTTCTTTGTTTCCTTCGAGTTTCTGGCCGAAATGCGTCAGGCGCGTTACGCTTATGCGTCGATCTTTCTTGACCCTAAAATGTCATTGGGGCAAAACCGCAGCTTGGGTGATAAGCCCGATTGAATACGTGGACGGATTTGGACCGCTTGCCACCACGTTAAAAAAGGCTAAGTGGGCGCAATTGGTGCAAACTTGTACCGATGCCCTCCGGTCCAGTTTTGGAACTCCTTTTTTACCGGAGAAGGTTTTAATGTCTCTTTCCGAATATCTTTTTACCAGTGAGTCGGTTTCCGAGGGTCACCCGGACAAGGTCTGTGACCGCATTTCCGATTCCATCGTTGATGCGTTTCTGGCCGCCGATGAAGATTCGCGCGTTGCCGTTGAGACTCTGGCAACCACCAATCGTGTGGTTCTGGCTGGCGAAGTTCGCGGTCCTGAAAGCGTTTCCAAGGAAGTCATGGTCGAAGCTGCACGCGAAGCCATTCGCGCCATTGGCTACGAGCAGGAAGGTTTTCACTGGAAGACTGCTGAGATTGAGTGCCACGTCCACGAACAGTCTGCAGATATCGCTCAGGGTGTCGACTCCGCTGGTGAAAAAGACCTCGGCGCGGGAGATCAGGGCATTATGTTCGGTTATGCTTGCAACGAGACGGACGAGCTGATGCCGGCTCCGATCCAGTTCTCGCACCGTATCCTGCGCAAAATGGCCGAAGACCGCCATTCTGGAAAATCAGCCGAGTTCGGTCCGGATGCAAAAAGCCAGGTTACCTTGCGCTATGTAGATGGCAAGCCGGTTGGGGCGACGTCGGTTGTTGTTTCGACCCAGCACGCAGATGGCCTTAATCAGGCCGATGTGCGCTCGCTTGTTATGCCCTATATCCAGAACATTCTGCCGGAAGGCTGGATGCCAGCCGAAGACGAGATTTACATCAACCCAACGGGTCGTTTTGTTATTGGTGGCCCTGATGGCGACGCCGGTCTGACCGGTCGTAAAATCATCGTTGATACCTATGGTGGCGCTGCACCGCATGGCGGTGGTGCATTCTCGGGTAAAGATCCGACCAAGGTTGACCGCTCGGCTGCTTATGCTGCTCGTTATCTCGCGAAAAACGTTGTTGCCGCTGGTCTTGCTGAACGTTGCACCATTCAGGTTGCCTATGCGATCGGTATTTCCAAGCCGCTGGCTCTTTATGTGAATAACCATGGCACCGGTAATGTGGATGAAATCAAGCTGGGCAGTGTGCTGCGTCAGTTGATGGATCTCAGCCCACGTGGCATTCGCGAACATCTTTCGCTGTGTCGTCCGATTTACACCCCGACTTCTGCGTACGGTCATTTTGGTCGTCAGCCGCAGGAAGATGGTCACTTCTCTTGGGAACGTACCGATCTGGTGGGTGATCTTAAGTCGGCATTCGGTGCCTGATTGGCTGAAAAGCCAACGCGCGAATTGCCAAAATCGTGTGGCATGATATGAGGCGGGCGGCCCCGATACAGTTCCGGGGCCGCTCGTTTGATTTTGGACCCCTTTTTCGAACCCGTCCTGACAGATAAGACAATGCGCAACAGCAACCGCCCGCTACCAACTCCGGATCGTCCAAATTTTTATGGCCGTCGTGGCAGCCGTCCTCTTAAGGATTCGCGCCGGGCGCTGGTCGACGAACTGTTGCCGAAAATCGGGATTACCTATCCCGATCAGGCTGATGTCGATCCGAATGGCTATTTCGCGGAGAAACCGGAACAGCTTTGGCTCGAGATCGGCTTTGGCGGGGGGGAACATCTGGCGGGCCAGGCTCAGGCCAACCCGCAGACGGGGATTATCGGGGCTGAACCGTTTATGGACGGGGTTGGCAGCCTGTTGCGCCATATCGATGAGCGCGGACTGACCAATGTTCGGGTCATTGCGGACGATTCCCGACCACTGCTTTATAAGCTGGTTGATGCCTGCTTTGATCGGGCATTCCTGCTGTTCCCGGATCCGTGGCCGAAAAAGCGTCATGCTGAACGTCGATTCATTGGCCCCAAAAACCTTGCATTGCTGGCGCGTCTTCTCAAAGATGGGGCCGAGTTCCGGGTGGCCAGCGACGATATGCAGTATATTTCCTGGACACTGCAACATCTGCACAATCATCCGGATTTCGAATGGCTTGCTGAAAGCCCCGAAGACTGGCGCAATCCGCCCGTTGATTGGGTCAAAACCCGTTATGAACAAAAAGCACTCCGTCAGGGCAAAAAGTGCAACTATTTGCGGTTTCGTCGTAAAAAGCGTTCCTGATCTGCACGGTTTTCTATTGTTATCTGACCCGCACCAAAGGCTTTTCGTTGTGTGCGGGTTTTCTTTTGCGTGAACAACATAACGACACAATTTCAATAAGTTGAAATTTTAATTGAGAATGATTGTCATGTGCGATATTTTATGTTGTTCCACTGATATGACATTGTCGCAAAATCGCTTGTGCCAAATGCCGGTAACAACAATTTCTGCGCATAATTCCAAAGGTCCGAACCGTGACACACTGGGATGTCAACATACTGTTCCGAACCTATCGCTCCCGGTTGCTGCATTTTGTGCAGCGGCGGAAGTTGTCGTGGCACATGGCCGACGACATCGTGCAGGATACCTTCCTTCGGGTTGTGACCACACCATCGCTACCCGATCCGCAATTTGCCCAGTCCTATCTTTTTAGGACGGCCCAAAATCTGGTGATCGATCATTTCCGGCGGGAACGAATACTGACCTTCGTTCAGGAACCCGATAAAGCATTTGAATTCGTTGCCGATGACGCTCCGTCCCCCGAACAGATCGCATGGTCTCGGCAGGAATTGCGCCATCTACAGGCTTCACTGAATGCTTTGCCAAAAAACCTTCGGACTGTTTTCATTCTTGCCCGGCTTGAAGGCAAAACATACGTCGAAATCGGTGAACAACTTGGCATTCCAACACAAACCGCGTTTAGCCGCATGGTCCGTGCCCTGACACTTGTCAAAGAGGCAATGGATAAATCGGAAAAAATTTGAATGTCAGATCAGAAATATGCGCTTCAGGTTCGTCCCAATAGTGAGGGTGTTTGTGTGATACGCCCAAACACCATCTGATCAATGACGCACGGAACCCGGCATTCATGGCTATGACAGGTGAAAATCACCTTGCAAATCTGCCCGATACGGTTTCGGAGCAGGCGATCTATTGGTTTGCACTGTTGCTTGATGGCAGTGAAACCGAAGAAGACCGTCGGGCATTCGCCCGCTGGGTCGAGGCTGATGCGGCGCATCTTGAGGCCTTTGGAGAGATAGAAAGGCTTTGGAGTGGCAGTACTAGCCTTAATCTTTCAACAGGCAATAAGGTCGGTCGACGTGCCTTTATGACGGGAACGGCGGCAGCGCTTGTCATCAGTGCGGGTTGGGCATTCTCCCCGCGTCACCCTTTTGCCGATATCCGGACTGTAACCGGCGAACGGCATAGTTTTTCCCTTCCCGGCGGTGTTGAGGCCGAACTGGCGAGCGATACCGTTATGTCCTACGTCGCGCGTGACGGGATAAACGGTGTCGAACTCCATAGCGGCGAAGCATGGTTCAATCATTCGGCAACAGGCAACGCCTTTTTTGTTGCTGCTGCCCATGGCGCAAGCTGGTCGTGGGGCGGAAGGCTCGACGTGGCTGCTTATGATGGGGGTGTCACGGTAATCGCCGAACAAAATCCGTTGATTGTTCGTGTTGGCGGCGCGCAAACCCAAGTGGCTGCGGGAAATGCCGTGCGCTATCGAGATGTGCAAATCGGGCGGCCTTACGAGGTTGATCTTTCGGCAGAGCTGGCCTGGCGGAACGGCCAGCTCGTCTTTATGGGGAGGCCGCTCGGCGAAGTCGTTCGCGTTTTGCAGCGCTGGCAGAACGGCAAGATCATGATCATCGGCGAAGAACTCAAATCCCGCCCGGTAACCCTTGTGGTCGACCTTGAACGGTTAAAGGATGTTCTGCCGGTTCTGGCTCGTGTTCTGTCGATCAATGTGCATCGGTTTACAGATTACCTGACGGTCATTCGCGCCGCCTGACCCTCTCAAACTCCAAAATCACCAATCGATATGATCCTTCGGTTCGGTCAGAATATTTTGATAATAAAAATTATTATCAAAAAATGCAATGAATATCAGATATCTGAATTTCAGCCTCGTCTAACTGAGTAACGAAATAATGAATGAGACGCAATCTCATTCATATATGCATTCGTGACTCAGGAGACAAAAAGAATGCTCTCGAACGGGGTGGGTCGCATTGTCGACACCAACAAAATAATTCGTAAATCCAGTACACCTATTGGGGGTGTTCGCACAATTGCCCTGACAGCCGTTGGCAGTGGCATGATTGCTTTGATGCCGCTTGCCGTGGGGGCTCAAACCCGGGGCGCAGAAATATTGCAACAGGCTAACAAGGCTGAAATTGCGCAGGTCGCTGAAGAGGGCGTGACCTTGTCAAATGATATGCTCTCATTTGATATATCCGCACAACCGCTTGCCATGGCATTGGTCAATTTTTCGCGTGTATCGGGGATCGATGTTGCCGTGGACGGGACATTGCCCGACGGTACACAAAGCGTTGCCGTCCAGGGGAATATGACGGCTGGCGCAGCCCTTGATCGCATGTTGTCGCAAAGCGGTTTGATCTGGAATGCCGTCAATCCGACAACCATTTCCATCATTGATCCTGTACGGGAAGATGCCGGTAACGCCTCAATCATAACTGTTCCGGTCACCGTAACGGCGACTGAAAGGGCGCTTGGTCCTAATGGGGTACCGGACAAAGTGTATGAAACGCCGGGCTCGGTAGCGGTAATTACCCAGGAAAGTATGCGAAAGTCGCCCGTACGCGAAGCGCGCGAGATTTTCAACAATGTTGCCGGTGTGGATATTTCCAATGACGCGCGTGACCCCGGTTTGACAGTCAACGTTCGCGGTCAGCAGGAAATGGGGCGTGTGAACGTCAATATCGACGGCGCGCGTCAGAACTATAATCAGATGACACATGGCACATCTTCTCGTGTGTATCTGGACCCTGCTTTGTTGGCAGAAGTGGAGATCGAGAAATCCAATCTCAACCAGAATGGTGGTGCCGGGTCTTCTGCAGGTATCGTCACAATGCGTACCCTCAATACACAAGACATTCTTGATGATGGCGAAAAATGGGGCGGCAAGGTAAATGTCAGCCACGGCACGAATGATTACGAATTTGCGGGCGATGCTGCTGGAGGTGTTAGGCTTGCGCCAAGGTTTGACATCTCAGCCGCGGTAAGCCGGAAGGTCATTGGTGACTATAGTCCGGGGAAACGCAATCCAGCCCTGTTTACTGACGGAAACGGCAATTATCACGATGTACACAGTTCCAGACCTGAATACACTTTCCTTCGCCAGACATCCGGTTTGGTGAAAGCCAATGTCCATCTTACAGATGATCAGGAACTGAATCTTGGGTATGTTGGCTCAAAAAGCAATTACACCAAAACCAACGACGTCACGAATACAAGACCGGATCTGAACGAAACCAAAACCCATACCCTGACCGCCAAGCACAACTGGAATCCGTCGACTGATTTGGTCGATCTGGATACGCACGTTTATTGGACCCGAACAGAAAGTAACCAATACAGGCCAACCAGATTTAACACCAGTGGATCAGTTAGCCAGAACCCCTACGACACGGACTATACGCTTGATACGACAGGGCTTGATTTGGCCAACAGTAGCAAGTTCGAGCTATATTCAGTGGGTGATGGCCTGAGCAAGGTTAGCTTTGACTATGGTACCGAGTTCTTTCACGACAGGGCAAAGACAACCTCTGAGGTCGAGGACCTTGGAGGATCAGGTTCTGCCTATCAGGCAGAAGGAACAACCCCATCCGGGGAGCGTGATGTTTATGGTGGACATGTAACGGCGACGTATGGCTGGAACGACGTGTTTCAAATCAGTGGTGGTTTTCGCTACGACCGTTACGAATTGACAGGTGACTCGTATTGGTGTGAAGCGTTACCCGGTGGTTTTACATCACAGCAGTGCGGAAGCGGCAATGACGTACCTTTGGACGTTGATTTGTCGGAGGACCGGGTTTCGCCGTCTTTTGGTGCAAGCGTGACGCCATTCCCCGGTCTGCAATTCTTTGCCAACTATCGCGAAAACCTGCGGGCGCCGACAGTTATGGAAGCCATGTTCAAGGGCATGCATATCGGTGATCAGCCGGTTACCTATTTTTCGAACGCCAATCTCAAGGCTGAGGAAGTTGAAACCAAGGAAGTTGGTGTCAACTTCATGTTCGATAACGTCATAAAGCAGGGCGATGGATTCAGAGCCAAACTGTCCTACTACCGTTCAACAATCGATAATTATACGACTGTTGGTTTCGTGCCTTTGCCCTCACTGCCGTCAGTGAACTGGCCATCGGTTGGGGCGGGCATGGTCAACCTTAGTGACCCTGTCTATATGACCGGTACGGAGCTTGAGGCCTTCTATGATGCTGGTGAGTACTATTTTGGCGGTACGTTGACGACATCGGACATTGATCTGATCGGGAATTATAATCAGTTCATTCTTGATACCACCTATTCTACTGCAGCGCAGAACGCAGCTACTTACGGTACAGTTGGCGGATTGTTTGGCATTTATGCGCCGCCCAAACGCAAATACACGCTTGACGGCGGGTTCCGTCTTTTCGATCAGGATCTTGTCTTGGGAATGCGGGCGACATTCGTTTATCCGGAAGAAAACTATGGTTCCCAGGTCGGGTCGGTAAGTCTCTCGACCGTTGGTGGCGAATATTACAAGTACCGCGTATTCGACTTTTACAGTTCCTATGACATCAACGATGCCGTGAAACTGCGGTTCGCCGTCAATAACCTGTTCGATGAGGGATATGTTCAAGGAAGCGGGGGAACGTATGCCCCGGCACCGGGACGTACCGCGATCATCAGTCTCAGCGGCAACTTCTAGGCCGCTTAAAAGGAAAAATGCCAATCACCGGTCAGGTCATCGACCTGACCGGATAGGTTTGTCTTTCTTTCAACTAAGTATTTGATTTTAAACATTATTTTGTTGACTCATGATGATAATAATAGTCATCCTCATCATGTTGCTCCAATGGTTGGGGCGGAAACAAACCAGGAGATGTCTAAATGACTATTACAATTGATCTGAACGCAGATGGTTCCGGAAACGGTGTTGATCTGCATGGTCTGTTGGAAGATTTCGACGCCAACTTTTCCAAGGGATTGTTCAACTACGGCGAGTTTCTGAATGGTGGGCTCTTTGACGGTCCGCAATACTATCTCAGCGATGAAGACAGTTCATCAAGCTACACCGATGGCTTCCTTGCAACGACCGGTGGCGGAGATGACTTCACCTATGACATCAGCACCCATCAGATTGTCGGAAATCTTGATCAGCTTTCATTCGGGGAAACGTTGGTTCAGGATTCTAGCGGCGACTACAATCTTAGCGACTCGTCGGTCGATATTTCTGGCCTTGACCTCAGCAGCAGCAAGACTGGTATGGTCCTGACCGCGCTTTTTGGTGGTGACAGTTCAGAATTGCAGTCTGTTTTTGCCTCCGAAGGTGTCGAAATCAACGGCAGTTCCGGCGCGGATGTGATCGGCGGTTTTGCAGGTGACGACGTCCTGACTGGCAATGGCGGGGCAGACACTTTCGAGTTCGATACTTCGGCATCGTTCGGTGATGACACCGTTACCGACTTCACCGATGGCACCGATCTTCTCGATATCGATTACAACTCGGTCACGATTGGAGATGATGGTGCTGGCAATGCGCTCATTACCCATGCCAACGGCACCATCACCCTGACTGGTGTTGACTTCAACGACCTTGACGCAAGCGACTTCGTTTAACGAAGACGGCCCGCTCCGCAGGCGGCGGAACGGGCACAAGGTCTTTGATTGCAGGGCACCGCGGAACAGCGGTGCCCACCTCATCCTATCTTTTTCTTTTCCGGAATGGAAACAGCGTGTTCGAACAGGTCCATTCGCAACATTTGTCCAAATCGTCCGTATTCTCGCCGTTGGCGGCCGCCATTCGATCCGTGCGCGGAGCGTTCCTGTCGGTCGCGGCGTTAAGCGGCGTGTCAAATATCCTGATGCTGACCGGGCCGCTTTTCATGCTGCAGGTTTATGATCGGGTTCTGGCGAGTCGCAGTATGCCGACGCTCGTCGCGCTCGTTGTTCTGATGCTGGCGCTATATCTGTTTCTGGGAACTGTCGATGCGCTTCGGGCGCGGATGCTGGTGCGGATTGGCTGGCGGGTGGATGAGCAGGTCGGACCGTTGGCGCTGGCAACCACTCTTGATCAGGTGCTGCGAAATGATAATGCAACCTTAAGGCCGCTCAACGATCTTGATCAAATCCGACAGTTTCTGGGTGGTGCGGGTCCTATTGCGATTTGCGATATGCCTTGGATGCCGCTGTTTCTGGGGATCGTTTTTGCTTTTCATCCCTGGCTTGGTTTTCTTGCCCTTATTGGCGGTATCATTCTGGTGATTTTGACATTGATCGGCGAGCTTGCCACCCGTCGCCAGGTTGAACGGATGAACTGCCAAGCCGTTTCACGTGCAAATCTTGTCGAAGCTGGGCGTCGAAATGCCGAAGCCATTCTCGCGATGGGCATGCTGGCGAGTTTCACAGACTATTGGGCACGTTTGAATGACAGGTATTTACGAGACAATACCGGTGTCGGTGACGTCAATTCGACCTTCTCGGCCTATATCAAGGTCATTCGCCTTGCGATGCAGTCCGGCGTTCTGGCACTTGGTGCGTATCTGGCGATCCTGCAGGAAGTCACACCGGGTGTGATGGTTGCCGCCTCAATCCTGACAGCGCGGGCATTGTCCCCGGTCGAACAGGCGATTGGCAACTGGCGCGGATTTGTTGGTGCCCGTCAATCGCGCCAACGTCTTGAACGCTGCTTTGCCGACACACAAAAAACGTCTGAACGCCTCGAACTGCCTGCCCCGCAACAAAGCCTGCATGTTTCCAATCTGATCGTTCGGGCCCCTGCAAAGCGGGTGGAAGGAAAGCTGGCCGCACCGGGGCGCGTATTGCTGCGCATCAACGACGTGTTCCTGAAAGCAGGCGACGGGCTTGGCATTATTGGGCCAAGCGGATCGGGGAAATCTACATTCGGTCGCGCACTGGTCGGGATTGGTGCGATCCAGAATGGCACCATCCGCCTGGATGGGGCGGAGCTTGATCACTGGGAGCCGGATCGGCTGGGGGCGCATGTCGGTTATTTGCCGCAGGACGTCGATCTGTTTGACGATACTGTTGCCCGCAATATTGCGAGGCTACGTAGCGATGTGGACTCTGCGGCAATCGTTAAGGCCGCGCAATTGGCCGGGGTGCATGACATGGTCCTGTCTCTGCCCAAGGGATATGACACGCTGATCGGAAGTGGCGGGCTTATTTTGTCGGGTGGGCAACGCCAACGGATCGGGCTGGCGCGTGCCCTGTTTGGTGATCCGTTCCTGATTGTCCTTGATGAACCCAATTCCAGTCTCGACAGTGCCGGGGAACAGGCCCTGATCGAAGCGGTCCGTCTGGCCCGGCAACGCGGGGCGATTGTTGTCATGATTGCCCATCGCCCCGGCGCACTGGCAACGGTCAATCTGGCGATGGTTATTCAGGATGGACGCCAGATTGCCTTTGGTGCGCGTGACGACATTCTGCGCAAAACCATGCGCCAGGTCGGAGAAAGCGCATGAGCCGAAAACAGTCGCACACGTCGTCAAAAACTCCATTCGTCAGCCCTGCAATGCATAGTTTGCGCCGACATACCCTGTTTGGCGTAACCGTGATGCTGGCATTGTTTGCTGGTTTGGGAAGCTGGATGGCGTTGGCCAATCTTTCCGGGGCGGTGGTTGCCACCGGCAAACTGGTGGTCGAAAGCAATGTGAAGGATGTGCAGCACCCTGACGGAGGCATTGTTGGTGAAATCCACGTGCGTGACGGGGATCGGGTGCAGGCCGGTGATCTTCTGATCCGGCTGGACGATACGATGGCACGCGCAAGCCTTGGCATTGTCGATAGCCAGATCGATGCCTTGCGGGCACGCAAAATGCGACTGGTTGCTGAACGGAACGAAGCGAAAATCGTTGCTGTGCCCGATTTGTTCGAGGCCCGTATGCAGGACCTGGCAATCGTTGAGCTGGTTGCGGCCGAGACAAAACTATTCGAAGCAAGGCGTAAAAGTCTGGAGGGTGAAAAGGACCAGCTTCAGCAAAAACTGTTGCAGCTTTCGGAGACGATCATCGGGCTTGAGGCCCAGAAAGCTGCCAATGAAGAAGAAAGCCGCCATATTCGCGATGAACTTGACGGGCTTGAAATGCTTTACAAAAAGCAGCTTGTACCGATTACCCGTGTTGCGGCATTGCGTCGTGAACGCGCCAGTCTGGGGGGCAAACATGGGGAGTTGACGGCACAGATTGCCGCGACCGGCATGCAAATCTCGGAAACAGAAATGTCGATCCTGCAGCTTGACCGGAACCGCCAAACAGAAGTCCTGACGGAACTGGGTGAAATTGATCAACAATTGGCCGAATTGATGCAAAAGCAGGTTGCGTTGCGCGATCAACTGCGTCGTGTCGACATCCGAGCCCCCTATGACGGGACGGTCTATCAGATGACGATACATACGATTGGCGGCGTGGTTGCGGGCGGGGACCGGATCATGAGGATTGTGCCTGATCAGGATGAGCTGGTGATCGAAGCCCGAACCAACCCGCGCGATATTGATCAGGTCCATCCAGGGCAAAAGGCGATGCTGCGTTTTACTGCCTTTAATCAGCGCACAACACCGGAACTTTCCGGGACGGTGTCCTTTGTGGCAGCGGACCTTTCACGCGATGAACTGACAGGCGAAACCTACTATAATGTCCGGGTGAAAATTGCCGGTGGCGAGATGGAAAAACTTGATGGGCAAGGTCTGATGCCCGGCATGCCGGTTGAAACCTTTATCGCAACGGGGGATCGCACCGCACTTAGCTATCTTGCCAAACCACTTACCGATCAGTTTGCCCGCGCGTTCCGCGAAGAATAATTTTTCACCGGTTTCGGATATCGAACGCCCCGAATCGTTTCTGCTTTGAAGGGCTGCGAATTCATGCGGCATTTGCGGACAGGGACGAAAGGTAATCGGGATGACTTTGGATATAACAGCAGACGGTGTGATAAAAACCCGCCTTCAGAACCTCAAACAGGCAACAACCGGCGACCATCAGCACATCGATGACATGGTGATGGAAATGGCACCGTTTGAAAGCCGCGATAACTACGCCCGGTTTGTCGGGATGCAGTATGTGTTTCACCGCGCTGTAAAACCGCTTTATGACGCCAGTGACCTGAACGCCCTGATACCCGGGCTTTCGATGCGCAGTCGGTTCGATCATGTCTGTGCAGATCTTGCAGACCTGCAATGCAGCCTACCTGAAAATACCAAACCATTTCCTGTTCCCCAAACCGGAATGGGTCGTCTGGGATGGTTATATGTTTGTGAAGGTTCGTCGCTTGGGGCGGCATTTTTGCTGAAAGCAGCCGGAAATATCGGGCTGAATGCCGAGTTTGGTGCCCGTCACCTGGCTGGGCACGAAGACGGTCGCGGCAAGCATTGGCGCGAATTTGTTGATCAGGTCAATGGCTTGGCTTTAAGCGCTAAACAAGAACAGGAAGTGATTGATGGTGCTATTGCTGCCTTTGACTTTTTCCGAACCCTTTTGATCGAAGATCGCAAGCTTGCCGCATAGGCGCAAATCCCTTGGTTGAAAGGCTTGCAGAGACAGGATCGTGACTTGATTTCTGGCAAAGTCGGCTGTATAAAGCCGCCAAGCTTTTTGTAAATTCTGACAAAGAGTGGGCCCTTCGCCCGCTCTTTTGTGCTTTTTGGGGTATGGCATCGCTATATGGCTGAGCTGATCGGACAACAGTTGAAAGACCCGCTGATGATGCGGATCACGGAGATTATCGAGCCGTCGATCAATGCGCTGGGTTTCGAACTGGTACGTGTGTCCATGATGGGCAAGGACAGTAATGTCTTGCAGATCATGGCAGATCGTGCGGATGGCAACGGCAGCATCAATGTTGAAGATTGCGCCGAAATCAGCCGTACCGTCTCTGCCCTGATGGATGTCGAGGACCCGATTTCCGGGGCTTATCACCTTGAAGTCAGTTCACCGGGTATTGACCGCCCGCTGACCCGTGCCAAGGACTTTGATGTCTGGCGCGGGTTCGAGGCAAAGGTCGAGCTGGTGATGGCCCAGAATGGCCGTCGCCGTTTCAGCGGAAAGCTGGATGGAGTTGAGGATGATGCGGTCGCCCTGATTGTCGATGGCGAACGTGAATTGTTGCCGTTGGCCGATATCGCAAAGTCGAAATTGGTGCTGACGGATGAATTGATCGCGCATGTCACCGGCAAGGGCCGGTCTGACGAAAACGCAGAATAGAGGTTGGATATGGAAGCAACTTCGGGAATGCCGCGGCCGGAACTTTTGCAGGTTGCAGATGCCGTTGCCCGTGAAAAGGGCATTGATCGTGATGAAGTTCTTGGCGCAATGGAACAGGCCATCCAAAAGGCCGGCCGTTCCAGATATGGCCACGAGCATGACATCCGTGCCCATATCGACCGTAAAACCGGTGAAATCAAGCTGGCCCGTTTCATCGAGGTCACGGATGATATCGAAAACGACTTCACCCAGATGTCGCTGGAACAGGCGCGTATTCGCAACGAAAATATCCAGCTTGGTGAATTCCTGATTGATCCGCTGCCGCCGATCGATTTCGGACGTATTGCTGCGCAGACCGCAAAACAGGTTATCGTGCAGAAGGTCCGTGATGCGGAACGTGAGCGTCAGTTCGAAGAATATAAAGACCGTGCCGGTGAAGTGATCAACGGCGTCGTCAAACGAGTCGAGTTTGGTAATGTTCTGGTCGATATGGGCCGTGCAGAAGCCATTCTGCGCCGCGAAGAACTGATCCCGCGTGAAACTGTCCGTCAGGGTGATCGCGTTCGTGCGCTGATCCTTGATGTGCGTCGCGAACAGCGTGGGCCGCAGATCTTCCTGTCGCGTACCCATCCGACTTTCATGGCAAAACTGTTTGCCCAGGAAGTTCCGGAAATCTACGACGGTATTATCGAAATCAAATCGGTTGCCCGTGATCCGGGTTCGCGCGCCAAGATTTCCGTTCAGTCGTCGGATAACTCAATCGACCCGGTCGGGGCATGTGTCGGTATGCGTGGTTCGCGCGTGCAGGCTGTTGTTGGCGAACTTCAGGGCGAAAAAATCGACATCATCCAGTGGTCGGAAGACCCGGCAACCTTCGTTGTGAACGCATTGGCTCCGGCCGAGGTCACCAAGGTTGTTCTTGATGAAGAAACCAATCGTATCGAGGTTGTCGTCCCCGACGATCAGCTGAGCCTGGCCATTGGCCGTCGTGGTCAGAATGTGCGTCTGGCGTCCCAGCTGACCGGATGGGATATCGATATCCTGACCGAGGAAGACGAAAGCGAACGTCGCCAGGAAGAAGCCCGTAAACGGGCGGAGATGTTCATCAAGGCACTTGATGTTGATGAAGTCATTGCCCATCTTCTGGTCGCCGAAGGCTTTACCTCGATCGAGGAAGTCGGTTACGTGCCGTTGGCCGAACTGGCAGAGATCGAAGGTTTCGAAGAAGAAATCGCCGAAGAGCTGCGCACGCGCGCTCGTAACTTCCTTGCCGAAGAAGCCGAACGTCTTCAGAAGCGTCGTGAAGAGCTTAAGGTTGCCGATGACCTCGTCGAATTTGGCGGACTGTCGCTGGCCGTTGTTGTTCGCCTGGGCGAGAACGATGTCAAAACCCTTGAGGACTTCGCGGATCTCGCAAGCGACGAGCTGATCGAATATGTCGGTGATGCGGACAACATGACCATGGATCAGGCCAATGACCTGATCATGGACGCGCGTCGTCAGCTTGGCTGGTTCGAAGGACTTGAAGAAGAAGTTTCCGAAGATGCCGAAGAAGGCGAAGACGCCTGAGGGCTGATCGGAGGACGCCATGTCGCACCGTAAAGGCGGCAAGGTAGCCGAGGTTCCGGAGCGCCGGTGTATCGTCACCGGCGAAGTCCGGCCTAAGGAAGACCTTCTCAGGGTTGTGATCGGACCGGATGATTCGGTTGTTCCCGACCTTGAGGAACGGTTGCCTGGACGGGGATTATGGTTGTGCCCGTCGCGGGATGTGATAAATACCGCCTGTGCAAAAAATGCCTTTGCCAAGGCGGCGCGGCAAAAAGTCGTGATTGATCCTGCGCTGGCAGACCGGATCGAGAAGCTTTTGCTTCAGAAAAGTCTCGATCTGCTGTCGCTTGCGCGCAGAGCCGGTCAGGCGGTTGCCGGTTACGAAAAAGTCAGGGCCCAGATTGACGAGGGCGCGGCAATGATATTGGCAGCCCGAGATGGTGCTGCGGACGGAAAATCGAAGATCGAGGCGAAAGCCCGGGATCTGCCGATTTATACCGTTCTGGATGCTGCCGAGATTGGCGCGGCCTTTGGCCGCGAAAAAGCAGTACATGTGGCTGTTGCGCCAGGTGGACTGGCAAAACAGTTAAGTCGCTCGCTTAGGCGGCTAGAAGGATTTCGCGCGGTCTGAAGGCAGGCTTGCGCAGAACGGACAGGACAGGACAGGCAAAGGATGCCGGTCCCGCAGGAAATGAGGAAGTTGGACGGATTATGAGTGATCGCGATCAGGAGAAGAAACCGCTGAGCCTCAACAGATCGAAACTTGAACTGAGCAAGACGGTCGAGGCTGGGCAGGTACGGCAAAGCTTCTCGCATGGACGGTCCAAATCTGTGACTGTCGAAGTGCGCAAGAAGCGGACTTTCGAAAAGAACGAATCCGGCCGCTTCCGTGAAGTGAAGAAGGATGCGGTTGCTGAACAGCAGCAGCAAGCTGCCGCACCGGCGCCGGCGGCAAAACCCGAACCGGTTGCCAAACCGGAACCGGTTGAAGACCACGGCAATCTTACCGATAGCGAGCGTGCAGCACGCATGGCTGCCCTGAAAGCAGCCGAAGAGCGCCGCAAGCAGGAAGAAGCCGAAGCAGCCGTACGTGCCGCTGAGGAAAGCAAGCGCAAGGCAGAAGAAGCCGAACGTCGTAAACAGGAAGAGGCCGAAGCAGCAAAAGCTGCTGCGGCAGAAACCCCTGTGCTGGAAAAGGATGCCCCGGTTTCTGTAGAAGAAGTCGAGAAAGCCCTTGAAGCATCGACGACCAAAGGCAAATCCAAACCGAAGCCTGCTGCTGTTGCCAAGAAACAGGAAGAAATCATTCCTGGCGAACCGGCAGAACCGCTGGTTCCGGAAGAACGCCGTCGTGCCGATCCGTCCACCGTCAAGCCGAAAAGCCGCAAGGAACTGGACGAGGAAGAAGCCCGTACCGCAGCCGCACGCAAACGCGCCGAAGAAGAAGCTCTTGGCCGTGCCGCGCGTACGAAGGGTGACGAAGGTCGCCGTCGTGGCAAGCTTTCGATCAATAATGCTATGACCGGTGACGAAGGTGGCCGTCGTCGTTCGATGGCCTCGATCAAGCGTCAGCAGGCAAAAGCAAAGGCCCGTATGCAGGGTCAGCAGAAGCCGAAAGAGAAAATCGTGCGTGATGTTATCGTTCCGGACGTTATTACCGTTCAGGAACTTGCCAACCGTATGGCTGAACGTGCTGCCGACGTCATCAAGTGCCTGATGGGCCTTGGCGTTATGGCAACCATCAACCAAAGCCTTGATCCCGATACCGCACAGCTGGTTGTCGAGGAATTCGGCCACAAGATGAAACGCGTTTCGGATGCCGATGTTGAAGAAGCGCTGGTCAGTGCCGTTGACAATGAAGATCAGCTGATCGGTCGTCCGCCGGTTGTGACCGTCATGGGTCACGTTGACCATGGTAAAACCTCGTTGCTTGATGCCCTGCGCAAAACTGACGTTGTCAGTGGCGAAGCTGGCGGCATCACCCAGCATATCGGTGCCTATCAGGTGACGATGGAAACCGGATCGAAGATTACCTTCATCGATACCCCGGGCCACGCTGCCTTCACGGAAATGCGTTCGCGCGGTGCCAAGGTTACCGACATCGTCGTTCTGGTTGTTGCTGCTGACGACTCGGTCATGCCGCAGACGATCGAAGCCATCAGCCATGCGAAAGCAGCCGGTGTGCCGATGATCATCGCGATCAACAAGATCGACAAACCGGGTGCAAACCCGTCGAAGGTTAAAACCGAACTGCTTCAGCACGAAGTCGTCGTCGAGGAAATGGGCGGTGAAGTTCAGTGTCTTGAAGTTTCCGCCAAACAGGGCCTTGGCCTGACCGAGCTGGAAGAAGCCATTCTGCTTCAGGCCGAGGTTCTTGACCTTAAAGCCAACCCGGCACGTGTTGCTGACGGTGTTGTGGTTGAAGCCCGCATGGAAAAAGGTCGCGGCCCGGTTGCCACGGTTCTGGTTCAGCGCGGTACGCTTAAAAACGGTGATATCTTTGTTACGGGTGCCGAGTGGGGCCGCGTTCGTGCGTTGGTCAACGATCATGGCGTTCGCATCGAAGAAGCCATTCCGGGCATGCCGGTCGAAGTAACCGGTCTGAACGGCGTGCCGTCTGCCGGTGATGACTTCGTTGTTGTCGAAAACGAAGCCAAAGCGCGTGAGATTTCCGACTATCGTCAGCGTCGCATCCGTGAAACGCAGGCTGCTGCGATGAAGAAATCGGCACTTGAGAACATGTTCTCAAGCTCGGGCGACGTCAAGGAACTGCCGATCCTTATCAAAGGTGACGTGCAGGGTTCTGTCGAAGCGCTTATCGGTACCCTGCAGAAGCTGGGTAACGAAGAAGTCAGTGTACGCGTCCTGCATAGCGGCGTTGGCGGGATCAACGAGTCCGATGTCACGCTGGCGCGTGCGTCGAATGCGCTGATCATCGGCTTTAACGTGCGTGCCAATCAGCAGGCCCGTGAACAGTCCCGTCGCGACAATGTCGACATTCGTTATTATTCGATCATCTATGATGTTGCAGACGACATCAAAAAGATGCTGTCGGGCATGCTGTCGCCGGAAGTTCGCGAGAAGTTCCTGGGGTACGCAGAAATACGCGACATCTTTACTATCTCGGGCAACAAGATTGCCGGTTGTATGGTTACCGAGGGTACCGTCAAGCGTGGTGCGGGCGTTCGCCTGCTTCGCGACAACGTCGTGATCCATTCGGGCGAGCTGTCGACACTGCGTCGCTTCAAGGATGAAGTAAAAGAAGTCCGCGAGGGCTATGAATGTGGCATGTCATTCGCCAAGTATAATGACCTGCAGGTCGGCGATATGATCGAGTGCTTCGAGCAGGAGGAAATCGCCGTCGAACTTTAAGACGGTGGATTGACGATATGGCGAAGCAACCGGCCAAAGCACCAAGTCAGCGACAGTTGCGCGTGGCGGAGGAAATCCGCCAAGCCCTGTCGCAGGCACTTGAGCGCGGAGATATTTATGACCCGGACCTGACCCGGCGCCCGGTAACCATTACCGGCGTCAGTTTGAGCCCGGATATGCGCAATGCCATGGTATCCTTTACGCCGCTTGGCGGGGGCGAGGCGGAAACCTCGCTTAAGGCGCTAACGCGGCAGAAGGGCCATTTGCGTACCCATGTGGCGCGTACGGTTCATATGAAATACGTACCGGCGTTGCGTTTTGTGGAAGACAAAAGTTTCGATGTCGCCGACCATATCGGTGCCCTCCTGCGTGACCCGCATGTCGCACAGGATCTTGCGGCGGACCGGTCGGACGACCATGAGAATGAGGACGACTGATGGCGCGTCGGCGTCGCGGTAGAAGCATCAATGGCTGGCTGGCAGTCGACAAGCCCTTGGAAATCACCTCTTCGACGGTGGTCAATCAGGTGCGTCGTCTGCTTGATGCGGCAAAGGCCGGTCACGGCGGGACACTTGACCCATTGGCGAGTGGTGTCCTGCCTATTGCATTTGGCGAGGCGACAAAAACGGTTGCCTATGTCATGGATGGTAGCAAAAGTTATCGTGTGACGCTTAAATTCGGCGAAGCACGCAGCACCGACGATGCCGAGGGCGAGGTTACGGCCACCTCGGATCATCGTCCGGATGCAGACGAAATAAAGGCCGTGCTGGGTGAGTTTATTGGCGAAATCCAGCAGGTGCCGCCAAAGTTTTCGGCGATCAAGGTTAATGGCAAGCGTGCCTATGATCTTGCCCGTCGCGATGAAGACGTGGTGCTTAAACCGCGTCCGATTCTGATCAAGGATCTTCGACTGGTCGATATGCCGGATCGCGATCATGCCGTTCTCGAAGTTGTTTCGGGCAAAGGGGCATATATGCGGTCTTTGGCGCGCGATATTGCGCTGCGCCTGGGTTCTGTCGGCCATATATCCGCCCTTCGCCGCACGTCGGCGGGGCCGTTTCCTGAAACGAGTTCCATTCCGCTTGCGGAGTTGCTTGAAATGGATCCGGATGCGGTGTTGGAGAAATTGCTTCCGGTCGAGACCGCGCTGGACGACATCCCGGCGCTGGCCCTGACCGAAGTCGAGGCGCAGCGGCTATCGAGTGGGCAACCTGTCGGGTTGTTGCCGGTGGCAAAACGCAGTGCCCTCGAAACCCCCGTCGTGCAGGACGATATCGTCTGCGCCATGCTCCATGACCGCGCGGTTGCGTTGGCGGAGATAAGTGGCGGCGAAATCCGGCCTGTACGTGTTTTTAATCTCTAAAGGCGAAAGGATGCCTGATGTCGATTACTGCTGAACGCAAAGCTGAGCTGATCAAAGAATACGCTCAGAAAGACGGTGACACCGGTTCCCCCGAAGTCCAGGTTGCAATCCTGACCGAGCGGATCAAGAACCTGACCGAACACATGAAAGAACATAACCACGACTTCCATAGCCGTCGTGGTCTTCTTATGATGGTTGGCCAGCGCCGTCGTCTGCTGAAGTACCTGCAGCGCAAAGACCAGTCGCGTTACGAGACCGTTATCGAACGCCTCGGTATTCGCCGCTGATATCGAACTGCGGCGGAGGTGGTTGATCCCCTCCGCCGTCGTTTTTTTAATGTCCCGAGCGGATCGGGAAACACGGGGAAGCAGGGTCGGATGGGCCGACCTCTTTGCTTGGTCCGGACCCATTAATTATGCAGCTTTTATGAAAGCCTCATAATTAATGTGTTCGGAACTCGTGTATGACTATCCGGGTCCGCTGAAGGTTTGTAAGAGGAAGAGAAAATAATGTTTAATGTCGTCCGCAAGGAAATGCAGTGGGGCAATGCCAAGCTGGTTCTCGAAACCGGTAAGGTCGCGCGTCAGGCCGATGGTGCCGTCATGGTCACCTACGGCGAGACCGTTGTGCTTTGTACCGCTGTTGGCGCGAAATCACCGCGCCCGGATATCGACTTTTTCCCGCTGACCGTGAACTATCAGGAAAAAGCATTTGCTGCCGGTAAAATCCCGGGTGGTTTCTTCAAGCGTGAAGGCCGTCCTTCGGAAAAGGAAACTCTGGTTTCGCGTCTGATCGACCGTCCGATCCGTCCGCTGTTCCACCCGCTTTATCGTAACGAAACCCAGATCGTTTGTACCGTTCTGTCCCATGACATGGAAAACGATCCGGACGTGGTTGCGATGATCGGTGCGTCTGCGGCGCTGACCATTTCCGGTCTGCCGTTCCTTGGCCCGATCGGTGCTGCGCGCGTCGGTTACAAAGACGGCGAATATATCCTGAACCCGGCAACCGAGTCGGTTAAGGAAAGCGACCTTGATCTGGTTGTTGCCGGTACCCGTGACGGTGTGATGATGGTTGAATCCGAAGCCAGCGAGCTTTCGGAAGAAATCATGCTTGGCGCCGTTAAATTCGGTCACGAGCAGTTCCAGTCGGTTCTTGATCTGATCATTTCGCTGGCCGAAGATGCCGCGAAAGAGCCGCGCGACATTGCAGAACTGCCGGAAGGCTATGATGCGCTGGTCGAAAAAGTCGCTGCCCTTGGCACCGATGGACTGACCAAAGCATACAGCCATGTCGTCAAGCAGGAGCGTTCGGCTGCTGTTTCTGACGCCAAAGCCGCGATTGCGGGAAAACTGGCCGAAGAAGAAATTGCCGATGCCCTGAAAGGCAAGGTTTCGTCGATCATCAAGGATCTGGAAAAAGACATCGTTCGCGGTGCGATCCTGAAAACCGGCAAACGTATTGATGGCCGTACAGGTGCTGACGTTCGCCCGATCCTTGGCGAAGTTTCGGTTCTGCCGCGTGCACACGGTTCGGCGATTTTCACCCGTGGTGAAACCCAGGCACTTGCCGTTGCCACCCTTGGCACCGGTCAGGATGAACAGATCGTTGACGCGCTTGACGGCGAATATCGCGAAAACTTCATGCTGCACTATAACTTCCCGCCCTACTCGGTTGGTGAAGCTGGTCGTATGGGTTCGCCGGGCCGTCGTGAAATCGGTCATGGTAAACTGGCATGGCGTGCCCTGCACCCGCTGATGCCGGGCAAGGACGCCTTCCCTTACACCATTCGTATCGTTTCTGAAGTAACCGAATCGAATGGTTCGTCCTCGATGGCGACCGTTTGCGCAACCTCGCTTGCGATGATGGATGCCGGTGTTCCGCTGGCACGTCCGGTTGCCGGTATTGCCATGGGTCTGATCAAGGAAGGCGATGATTTTGCCGTTCTGTCCGACATCATGGGTGATGAAGATCACCTTGGTGATATGGACTTCAAGGTTGCCGGTACCGAAAAAGGTATCACCTCGCTGCAGATGGATATCAAGATCACCTCGGTGACCCCGGATATCATGCAGATCGCACTCGGCCAGGCCCGTGACGGCCGTCTGCACATCCTTGGCGAAATGTCCAAAGCGCTTCCGGAAGCACGTGGTGAAGTTTCGGGCAATGCACCGACCATCACCCAGTTCTCGATCCCGCGTGACAAAATCCGTGACGTTATCGGGTCGGGCGGCAAGGTCATTCGCGAAATCTGCGAAGAAACCGGTGCGAAGGTCGATATCGAAGACGATGGCTCGATCACTGTTGCACATACCGACGGTGCAAAAGGCAAACAGGCAGTCGATTGGATCAAATCGATCGTTGCGGAACCTGAATTGAACCATATCTATGATGGTAAGGTTGTTAAGGCTGTCGACTTTGGCGCATTCGTCAATTTCTTTGGCGCGCGCGACGGTCTGGTCCATATCTCCGAACTGGCGCAGGAACGCGTCAAACAGGTTTCGGATATCGTCAAGGAAGGCGACGCGGTCAAGGTCAAGGTCATTGGCTTTGATGATCGCGGCAAGATCAAATTGTCGATGAAACGCGTTGACCAGGAAACCGGTGCCGATCTCGACGCCGGCGACGCTGAATAATCCGATCTGATAGACCGGACGGCGATAACAACAACACGCCGTCCGGTTTTCCAAATGCGATGCCGGGGCATCGCTGGCGATGAAAAGCCGAATGGGAGAGACGAATTTGAAAGCCCTTAAACCGCTCGTCATGTCTGGAAAAGAGGTCTTGCCACTGATTGAAGGTGGCAAAGGTATCGCTGTTTCGACGGGTAAAAGTTCCGGCGCATGGGCAGCTGCTGGTGGCATCGGGACGTTTTCCGCCGTCAATGCCGATTCTTATGACGAAAATGGCAATCTGGTTCCGGTCGAATATGCCGGAAAAACCCGCGGTGAGCGCCATCAGGAACTGATCGCCTATGGCATCCGCGGCGGTATCGCCCAGGCACAGATCGCACACGAAATGCGCGGCGGTGAAGGCCGACTGCACATGAACGTTCTGTGGGAAATGGGCGGTGCGGAAGAAATTCTGCGTGGTGTGCTTGAGGGCACCAAGGGTCTTGTCCATGGTGTGACCTGTGGTGCGGGTATGCCTTATAAGGTATCGCAGATCGCAGCCCAGTATGGCGTGCATTATTACCCGATCGTCTCGTCGGCGCGCGCATTCCGTGCCTTGTGGCTGCGGTCGTATAAAAACACCCCGGAATGGCTTGGCGGCGTGGTCTACGAAGATCCATGGCGTGCCGGTGGCCACAATGGCCTGTCAAATTCCGAAGACCCGCTTGTGCCCGAAGACCCGTTCCCGCGGGTTGCAGCCCTTCGCGAATACATGAATTCGGTCGGCCTGAATGAAGTTCCGATCATTATGGCGGGTGGCGTCTGGTTCCTGCGTGACTACGAAGACTGGCTTGATAATCCGGAAGTTGCCCCGGTGGCGTTCCAGTTTGGAACCCGTCCGCTGCTGACCAAGGAAAGCGAAATTTCCGAAGAATGGAAAAACCGTCTTCTGACGCTGCAGAACGGCGACGTGTCGTTGCATAAATTCAGCCCGACCGGTTTTTACAGCTCGGCTGTTCGGAACGACTTCCTTGAAGATCTTCATCAGCGTTCCGATCGTCAGGTCCGTTATTCGCGCACCGCAGAGGCTGATCTGCATGTCGGTATTCCGCTGGGTCGTCGCGGTCGTCCAATCTATGTCCGCGAAGATGATGCCGACAAGGTTCGGGCATGGCTTGATGCTGGTTATACTGAAGGCATGCCGACACCCGATGAAACCATGGTGTTTGTCACGCCTGACAGTGCGCTGACGATCAAGAAAGATCAGATCGATTGCATGGGGTGCCTGTCACAGTGCCAGTTCTCGAACTGGGAACAGCATAGCGGCACCACCGGCAAGCGTGCCGATCCGCGTTCATTCTGCATCCAGAAAACGCTTCAGAACATTGCACATGGTGCGATGGTTGAAAACGAGCTGATGTTTGCCGGTCATAATGCCTATAAATTTGGTGAAGATCCGTTCTACGCCAACGGCTTTGTCCCGACGGTCAAACAGTTGGTCGACCGGATCGCCACGGGCGATTAGGTTAGACAACAAATCAGACACTGGACTTTTACGGATCAAGAAGGGGTCGGGTTTCCGACCCCTTCTTGTTGTTTGATCCCCTATAGGCCATTGAAAATCGGTATGATTGGAGTTGATCAAAATCAAAGAAAGGTGCGTCTTGGTTCCTTAATATACGCTTGGATTTGATCGGGAACCGGGCATTGGCCGGTCCTGAAAAGCGTATGAAGGGACAATTTCATGACGACGAACCCGCGTCCTTACACCCATGCCCTGAACCGCCTGAAAGAGGCCGGGTTGCGCCCGACCCGTCAGCGCTTGGCATTGGCCCGCCTGCTGTTTGATAATGGTCATCGGCACATCACCGCCGAACAGCTTCATTCCGAAGCCATGAGCCAGAATATCAAGGTATCCTTGGCGACCGTATACAATACGTTGCACCAGTTCACCGAGGCAGCGCTTCTGAATGAAATCGTGATCGATTCCGGTCGATCCTATTTCGATACCAATACCGCCCCGCATTACCACTTCTATTGCGAAGAAGACGGCATGCTTAGCGACATACCCGCTGATGCGGTGCAGCTTGCACGCGTCCCCAATATGCCCCGTGGTACGGAATTGGCGTCGGTTGATCTGGTGTTTCGTTTGCGGCGCCAGTCGGCCCGCAACGCTGCCTGATTGCTATTGGGTCGGTTTATTCGGCAGGGCTGTGTCGCAAATATAGCGGTGCGGTGACAGCGAAATGACGCGTCGATGAAAACCGCCTGAAATGGCGCGAAACGTCCCTTCAGTGCTTGACGGGCAGGGTTTTCAAGACAAATACAGAGGCGACGGTTCCACATGGAACGGTCGCCCTTTTTATACCTATGTGTGTGACAGCAACACCGCATATTTCAGACTTCAATGACAAAAAAGGAAGCCCGTAATGGTGCTCAAGGGAACACGGACCGAGGAACTTCTGCGTGCGGCATTCGCATCTGAAGCACAGGTCAATCGTCGTTATCTTTATTTTGCGCAGCAGGCCGATATCGAAGGCCATCCGGAAATTGCCGAAATGTTCCGCGCCACCGCCGAAGCCGAAACCGGCCATGCCTTTGGCCATCTCGAATTTCTTGAAGAGGTCGGCGACCCTGCAACCGGGCAGCCGATTGGTACCACTAGGCTTAATCTTGAAGCCGCATTTGCCGATGAACAGAACGATGCCAGATCCCGATATCCCGAAATGGCCCGTATTGCGCGCGAAGAAGGTTTTAACGATATTGCCGACTGGTTTGAGAGCCTTGCGCGTGTCGAAGATGCCCATGCCGCCCGAATGGAACGCGCCCTGGCATCTTTTGGGACTGTTTCCGAACCGGTGGAATAAGGTTGAAGACAATCCGACGATGCTTTTACAGATATAGCGCCTTTCTGCTTCTGGTGATGTTAATGGCACCGCTTGCGGCCAAGGCACAATCGTCGGTGGACCTTGACGATATCCTGACCCATGCGGGGCGTTTGGAGCCCTTGCAGGCCGTGATGATCGCCCACCGTGGTGACGTGATCGCGACGCAGGGCTACCATGGTAGTTCCCCCGATCAGGCGGCCAATATCAAATCCGCATCGAAATCGATTATTTCGGCATTGGTTGGCATTGCCATAGAACGTGGTGTTTTGACCGGTACGGATCAGAAAATCGCCCCCTTGCTGCGGGATCAGTTACCTGCCGATCCCGACCCCCGACTGTTTGATATTACCATCGGGCATCTTTTGTCGATGCAGGCCGGCCTGGGGCGGACATCGGGGCAATATTACGGTCAGTGGGTCGCGCAATCGAACTGGGTGCGTGCTGCTCTTGCCCGCCCGTTTGCCGACGATCCGGGTGGTGACATGCTGTATTCGACCGGCTCAAGCCACCTGCTGTCGGCCATCCTGACACGCCAAACCGGAAAATCGACGCTGGAACTGGCGCGTGAATGGCTGGGGCCATTGGACGGTTTTGCTATTACCGCTTGGGATCGCGACCCTCAGGGTATTTACTTTGGTGGGAATCAGATGGCGATGAGCACCAGATCGCTTCTGGCTTTTGGCGAACTTTACCGGAATGGCGGGCGTACCGCGGATGGCAGACAGATCATCACGCAAAGCTGGATCGATCAAAGCTGGCAGCATCGGACAAATTCACGCTTTACCGGCGATGAATACGGTTATGGTTGGTTTATGCGCGATCTTGCCGGGCAGGATGTGGTCTATGCGTGGGGATATGGTGGGCAGATGCTTTACATCGTTCCTAGCCTTGAATTAACCGTGGCGATGACATCGGACGAAACAAAACCCTCGGCCCGAACCGGATACCGCGATCAGCTGCATGGCTTAATGGCCGATATCATCGACAGGATAGAAGCAGATGCAGGCTGATCGGGGTGAGCGGACTTTTTATTGAGCCGCAATCCGTTCTGAAAGGTATTCGGCGGTGTGGCTATTGCCGGTGATCGGTCCGCGCAAAACAACATGCGGATGACCAAGCGAATTGCGTTCGACATGCCCATCAACCTGGTACACATCACGCAAAAGATCACGATCAATCACATTGGCGCATTCGCCAAATGCCACCATGCGGCCATCGCGAATCGCCATGGCGTGATCGCAATATTGCAGCGCATGGTTAAGGTCGTGGATCGCGATCAGGATGATTATTTTCTGGCGCTTGGCGATATCGCGCATGAAAGACAGGACCTCCATCTGACGATGCAGATCAAGGGCTGAGGTCGGCTCGTCCATCAGCAGGATTTCGGGTTCACGCACCAGCGTCTGGGCAATGGCAACCAGTTGGCGTTGACCACCACTAAGTTCGCCCAGATTGCGGGCGGCCAGATCAGAAATCCTAAGGGCGGCCAGAATATCGTCAATCCGGGCCAGTTCATCGGTCTGAACGCGCAATGACGATCCCTGTTTGGCGGCAAGGATAACCGACTCGTAAACAGAAAGAACCGCGTTTGATCCGGTGTCCTGCGGCATGTAGCAAATCGTGTTGCGGCTATAATTCGCCGTTTCGACATGCACTTTTCCGCCACCCTTGGCAAGACCGGCGACCCGTTTGAACAGGCTTGATTTGCCCGCTGCATTCGGGCCGATGACGGCAATTACGTCGCCCCCCATCAGAACCGGCGTACTAACACCGGAAACCACCTCGGCGCGGCCATAACGGGTGCCAATGTCTTCAAGACGAAGTGTTGTTACCATGATTTCCTCCGGCTTGCGAAAATCAGCGAGAAGAAGAACGGTACGCCGACAAGCGCGGTAATTACCCCAATGGGCAGGATTGCGCCGGGGACCAGAAGTTTTGACAGAACCGACGTCGCCGACAGGATCAACGCCCCGCACAGGACGGATGCCGGCAGGAAGAAACGCTGATCCTCGCCCACCAGCATGCGGGCGATATGCGGCCCGACCAGACCGATGAACCCGATGGTCCCGACAAAGGAAACCGGGATTGCCGCCAGCATACTGACCAGCAACATCGTCTTCAGGCGCAACGACTGGACATTTACCCCGAAACTTTCCGCTTTGGCATCTCCCAGCCGAAGGGCGGTGAGTGCCCAGGCCTGGCGGGTAAACAGCGGAAGGGCGATGGCAACCGCTATGGCCGTGATGGCAACCTTGGACCAGGTTGCCTTGACCAGACTGCCCATGGTCCAGAATACGACCGCGGCCAATGCCTGTTCGCTGGCGAGATATTGCAGCAACGCCAGAAGCGCGTTGAAGGTAAAGACCAGCGCGATCCCCAAAAGGACGATGGTTTCAACCGTGACACCGCGCATCCGGCTGAAGAAATGAATGATCAACGCGGTCGCCATCGCCATGAGAAAGGCATTGATCGGAATAATGAATTCGACAAAAGCCGGCAGGATCGCGACCCCGAGAACCAGTGCCAAGGCTGCACCGAAACCGGCCGCAGCCGAGATACCCAGCGTAAACGGGCTGGCGAGCGGGTTGGCCAGGATGGTTTGCATTTGCGCGCCCGCGGTCGAAAGGGCCGCACCCACGGTCAGCGCCATCAGGGCGACCGGCATGCGAATTTCCCAGATCACGACGCGCAACTGATCGCTGGCATCCGACGGGTTCAGCAGTGCGAAAATCACATCAGCCAGCGGATAATTGGCCGGGCCGGTTGCCAGATCAACAGCAAATGACAGGAACAGCGTAATTGTCATGCCGCTCAGGATCAGGATACGACGCAGGGAACGCGCCTTGTAATGCGCGCTCCCTGCCATAACGGTGGTTTGATCGGAGATCATGGAAATCAGTTCTGATCGCTGATGGAAATGAAGTAACCCGGCTGATAATCGATCGGTAGAAATCTTTCATGCAGTTCGCGGAATGATGACTCCGGTTCGATATCGGCAAACAAATCCGGGTGGAACCATTTTGCCATTTGTTCGATCACCACGAACTGATAGGGGCTGTTATAGAATTGATGCCAAACGATGTGGATATTGTTGTTTTTGGTCGCCTTGATATCCCGGAATGCCGGGCGTTCTGTCAGGCCAATCAATTTGCGTTTGGCTTCTTTCATGTCAGCTCCGGGACCAACAGGAACCCAGCCCATGCCGGGTGCATATGCTTCCCAGTCACCGCCAGTACCGACAAATTGGTCGGGGTTGCTGGCAACAACCTGTTCCGGGTTAATTGTGCCGAAAGTGCCCGGAATGATATCGGCTGCAATGTTTTTGCCACCGGCAAGTTCAACCATTTTACCGAAATTCTCATTACCAAACGACATGCAGCATTCGTCGGAATAACCGGCAGCACGTTCGATGAAGACGTCGGGTATTTTGGGGTTGGCCTTGGCAAGGCGATCAGTGACCCGTTTGATATGATCGGCGCGGAATTTGATGAATTCCTCGGCGCGCGTTTCCAGACCGGTTAACTGACCAAGAATGCGCATACTGGTTTCCGTGTTCTTCATCGGTGATTCACGGAAGTCGATATAGACCAGCGGAATACCTACAGCAGCGAGTTTTTTGTCAAGGCTGGCATCATCGGTCGCACCCTTTGCTTCAAGGTTCATCACAATGACATCAGGTTTAAGCGATATGGCCTGTTCGACATCGAATGTTCCATCCTTGATACCGCCAAACGTCGGCAAGCTATCAATTTCCGGATACTTTGCTGCATATATGCCGTAACCTTGCGGATCGGCTTTTTTAAGATCATCGCGCCAGCCAACGACTCGCTTGAACGGCGCGTCGGTATCAAGCGTCGCGAGGCCATAAATCAGACGACCTTCGCCAAGAATAAGCTTTTCTGCCGGAACTTTGACCGAAACTTCGCGGCCTGCCACATCGGTAATCGTGACGGTTTCTGCTGCGTGAACGGTCCCCGCGACCATTAACGCAACGGCAGCAATAGCGCCAAAAATTTTCATCCCCGTACCCTTATTTAGGATTGCCTGACCGCGGCATTATCATTTATTGAGAATGCAAATCAATACTTTTCGCAATAATTGATTTTTTTATGGATTTGGTGATATTTGGCGCGGTATCTGCCGCCGTGTGATCCCCGCAAGATCGCGCGGCCTTTTGCAGAGACAGGCTATTGGGGATTCTTCGAACGATGACGACGCATTCAAGCAATTTCAATCTGCGTGACGAGATCAAGGAATACTGGTCAATGCGCGCCGACACGTTCGATCAACAGCCTGGGCACGAGATTTTTTCAGATCAGGAACGTCTGGCGTGGCACGACCTGTTTCGCCGTCATCTGGGCGACGGGACCGGCAAACATGCGCTTGACCTTGCCAGTGGCACCGGCGTTATCAGCCATTTGATGCATGACATCGGGTTTGAGGTTACCGGGCTTGATTGGTCCGAAGCGATGCTGGAAAAGGCGCGCGCCAAATCGAAACAGCGTCAGTCCAATATCCGTTTCCTTCTGGGCGATGCGGAAAACACGCTTGAAGACGATAACAGCTATGACGTCATCGTCACCCGGCATCTGGTCTGGACGCTTGTTGATCCGACAGTAGCCTTTACCGAATGGTTCCGGGTTTTGAAACCGGGGGGTAAGCTTCTGGTGGTTGATGGTGATTTTGTTTCCCCGACCTGGATCAGCAGCTTAAACAAGGTGATGGCAGGTTTCCTGAAATCCCTTGGTTTGAAGCGCGAAGCAGCCGAAATACCGCAACTGAAAACCCATCAAGATATTCTGTCGCGCGTTCATTTTTCGCAAGGCGCGCGGGCCGATGAAGTGACATCGATGTTGAAAACCGCCGGATTTGATCCGGTTGTTGCCGATTTCAACATGCGCCAGATTCACCGCGCCCAGTCAAAACACCTTACGCTTGCCAAGGGCTTGGAACGGGGAGCCCAGCACCGTTATGCCATCTGCGCGACCAAGCCGTAGAAGGTCACACAGAATTGGCTGATTGCAGGCGACCGGAAAACATTGCGATGTCGTGGCGCATCGCATCCAGCAACGGGTGAAGTAGCGCAAGTTGCGCATCTTCCGTGCCCAGCTTAACCGTCAGGTAATTACCCTAATCAAGTTTGATGCTGATTTCGGTTTTGACCGAATTGGCAAGAAAGCAGGCCTCGTGGGCCGCGTGATGCAGTTCGGCCTCGACCTCGGCCGTCGGCGCTGCAGCGGCATAGGTGACCTTGGGGTAAAGTTCGACCCGGGTGATGACGGTTTTGCCGTCCTGCTTTTCCATGACACCGGTTGCAGCATCGACATAACTGTCGACGACGATTTTCCGGCGTGATGCGAAGTCAAGGAAGAACAGCATGTGGCAGCTTGAAAGGGCCGCCACATAGGCTTCTTCGGGGTCGACATTTTCGGCGACGGAATAGGGCAGTGGCACGACATGCGGGGATGAGGATGCGGGGACTTCGACCCCGCCGTCAAATCGCCAGAGATGACCACGGCTATAGCGGCGGTCGGCAAAGTTTGCGCCGTCGCGTTGCCATGTGACTTCTGCACCGAAACTGCTCATTGAGGGGCTCCGCTTTCGGGGTGGACGACAAGTTGTCGTGATGTGATGCCGATGTGTTTTTCAATGATTTCGACGGCTTTGTTGACATCGCCAAGGCTGCATACGGCTAGCAAGTCATTATGTTCTTCATAAAACGCTTTGCGCGCCTGCGATCCTGCGGGTTGCCGGTGATAGGAACGGCGCGCTTCGCCGCGTAATTCGTCAATCATCTGCAACAGGCGACCATTACCACACGGGGCATACAGGGTCCGGTGAAAGGCGATATCGAGTTCCTCAATGATCTCCGGGTCTTCTTCTTCAAAAAGTTCGTCGTTCAGGCGGATCCCCTTGCGCAGGTCGCGTTGTGTCAGATGCGGGATCGAGAGGATAAGAGCGGTTGATTCAAGTGAAATACGAATTTGCGACAGTTCGTGGGCCTCGTTAGCGCTTAAACCGTTTACCGCGAGGCTGCGGTCGGAACGTTTGGTTAGTAATCCGTTTGCCAGCAAGCGTTCCAGCGCTTGACGCACCGGCTGGCGGCTGACGCCAAATCGTTCGGCCAGCCGTTCCTGTTTCAGGATTGTGCCGGGCGAAAGGGTGCCGTTTTCTATTTCGCTTTGAAGCGTTTCAGTGATTTTATTTGGATCCATGGATCCAAAGTCATGCAAATTTGCCAAAGAGTCAAGTGGGTTCCGTTGGGATGAATTCACCCAAAATTAAATGCGACAGCGTCGAAAATCCTGGCCGCGGTTTATTTGTATGAGGGTTTAACTCGCGGTGTTGTGGAGGGGGCGTGGGCGTTGGGCGTTTGCCCGAGGGATGCTCAAGGGCTCCGGGGGCTCAGGGGGGATTCGTCGGGCATTCTCTCAGGTTATTGGGCCGGGATGGCTGCGGTCAAGGTGCTGTTGGTCGGGGCGGTTTTGGAGATGAAGTCGATCACGCGATTGACCGCATTGTCGATATCCTCGTTCAGGATGCCGTGCCGGTCGGATGCCAGCATCTGGATATCCAGTTTGCTGCATCCTGTGGCGTGGCGTTTGATCAGGGTGGCACTGGCGGGGTCAACCACCTGATCGCCGTCGCCCTGCAAAATCAGGATCGGACAGGCGATATCGGGCAGACGGTTTTGCATTTCGGCAACCGCCAGGCGCAGGTTGTGCAGGCCGCCAATCGGGATGTTGCGGTAATTGATATCGGGATGTTCGGATTCGTTAAGCCGGAAACTGAGCATTTCCTGTGCCGAAGGTACCCAGCCCATCAGTTTGTTGGCACCATAAAGCAACGGCACAAACATCAGGTTGCGGTTTCGGAATTTAAGCGGTGTTGATGCCACGACGAGCCCGGCCAGTTTTTCGGGCCGGTCGGCTGCCAGAATAGCCGACAGCGCCCCGCCGGTTGAAAAACCGACAACAATGATGTTGTCGCAAAAGGCCGACATGATTTCATAGCCGCGCCGAACCGATGCCAGCCAGTCACCCCATGTGCGTTTTTGCAATTCATGCGGTGATGTGCCGTGCCCGGCAAGGCGCACCCCCATTACGGCATAATCGCGCGCGGCCAGCCGATCCCCAAGATTGCGAAGTTCGGCCGGAGAGGCAAGGAAGCCATGCACGACCAGAACGCCGGTGGTAAAATGTTCGTTGCCATTGGGCAGCAATAGATAGGGGCGGCTATCGGCGGTGGCGGTTTCCTGATCGTTGATTGAGGCATATTTCGGTTTTTGATATTTCGCGCGGTTCCATTGCCATGCGCGGATTTCATCATCAAACCGGCGTTTGGCAAAATCGCGCGGTGTCAGGTGATCGACTTCGTCCCGCGCCTTTTCAAGCGCAGTCCAGGCCGCATTGATCGGGGCCATTTCATTGGCATAGACCATCACCGGATTGTCCATGCGGATCTGGTCAAAAGTGGCTTCTTCCTGCAATTTCGGCAGGAAGCAATATTTGCCATCAGCGCGTTCGATCAGGCCAAGTTGTACGGCGGCATCGATATATTCGCGGATCTGCGGGCATTTCAGATCAAAGATGCCAATATAATCTGCCGGGTTGCGCATGCCGCGATGCAGATGAACGCCTTCGGCCTGCTGGACATTTTTGATCGCCAGATAAAGGGTGCGGTCGAAATGGGCGATATCGACCTCGGTCACGCCATCGGCCAGCCACATCATGATCAGGCGCGATGCCAGATGACTGACATTGAGCGTGAGGTTCGAATACATCACCGCCATGCAATGATCGCGAAGCGGGCTGATATGGCGGGTAATGGCGTATTGCGTGATGCGATCAGGAATCTTTTCAAGCGTCTTGGCCGGGCGGAACAGATCATCGATGCAGGTCGCGGTTTCAACCCGATGGGCCAGCATACGCCGATCAATCCAGTTGAATTGATGGCGTGGATCAACCGGATCGCCAAGCCGGATATCCATATCTGTGCGTTTAAACAGAAGATTGCCTTCGATAATCAGTTCTTCGGCCATCTTGGGGCTAAGCCCGCCGGCGAAAAGATCGGCACCGCGCGCCAGCAGGTTCTGATCAACGCGGAGCGGATGGAAGGTGATGTTGGCGGGAAACATCAGGGTCGGCTTGGCAAGGGCGGCTTTGAGAATTTCGGGCGTGGTATCAATCGCAGTTGCCCAGCGATCAAGTTCATCGTGTTTGCCTTTGTCCAGCAGCATCGACAAACCGGTTTTAAAACCATCGATGCAAAGTGCGAGCAGGGCCGCGCCGCTATGATGGGCGCGCCGTTGATCGGCGGAGCGGGAATAGATGCTGTAATCCGGGCGTTTGGGATGCGGGCGTTCGGCGGCCAGAACGCGCCGGTCCTTGACCATGCCGCCTTCGGGAAAGATTACGACCTTACCGCCGCGCAGGATTTCTTCGGCAAGGAACGGCAGCAGACGTTCGTAATCATTGGGTACACCGCCAAGAGCCCGCAAGTACCGAGAAAATTTGTTGTCTTCGACGAAAAACTCGCCCGACGCGATGGACCGGCAAAACACCCCGGTTTCAAGCGCGATCAGATATTGCGGGATAAAGGTTTCAAACCGGGCGAAATGGTTGAACATGAAAATGTCGCCCTGGGCCAGATGATCGCGGTCGCCATGCATCTTGATGTTGATGTCGACCTTGGCGCGCAGTGCGGTCATGGCCCTGAGGGTCCATTCGCAAGTCTGGTTGCGGATCGCGAATTGTTCGCGTTCGATTTCCCGGAAATTCTGATGCATGGGTGATTTCGCCCCGAAGGCCTGAATGCCAAATTGATCGGCGTTATGATTAACTGGTGTCGTTTCCTTTAGGTCCTGATGCCTGAAACAGATATGTGTTTTCCCAATGGGTTTGAGAAGGCCAGCTACACGCATCAGGCGAACAATCTGTGGCACGCATCTTTGCGTATCCCTATAATCGTTACGATACGTTAAATTACTGTTCTGTCCGGATAGCAGGCCATTTCGCCCCAAATATGGCCGTCAAATGCAACCGTCCGGTGCAACATGATCCCGCCCCGTCATGAAAACTGGAAAATCCGTGCTGCCACCAACCGCCGAGCCATCCCGGAAATCGATCTTTCAGGATCGCAACTTTGTCCTGTTTCTGATCGGGCAATGCATCACCACACAAGGACTTTGGGTGCAGAAAATCGCCATGTCGTGGTTGGCATGGTCATTGACCGGGTCGGCATTCTGGACAGGGTTGATTGCGGCACTTAATTTCGCCCCGGCTTTTATTCTGGGGCCGGTTTTCGGCGTGATGGCGGATCGGGTCAATCTACGCAAAACGGCGGTGACATTGAACCTTATGATGGCGGCGACGGCATTTCTGTTGATGATGCTGTCGATGGCAGGGCAAATCAATCTGTTCTGGATGGTGGTTCTGGCCGGGGCGAACGGGGTTTTGGCCAGTGCGATGACGCCCATTCGGCTTTCACTGGTGCCGGTGATTGTTCAACGCGAATTCATGAGCCGGGCGGTGGCCTATGCCGCGATGAATTTCAATATTTCACGTCTGGTCGGCCCAGCGGTGGGTGGTGTCGTGATCGCGACATGGGGAACCGGGGCGGCATTCATGATCAATGCGGCATCCTATATCCCGATGATCTTTGTTCTGGCGACTGTCAAAATCCATGTTGAACGGGCACCCGATGCCAAAAGCAAACGGGTGCTGGCGGCCCTTGTCGACGGGGCCAACTACGCCCTTCATCACCCGATGATCCGGTCTGTTCTGGCGCTATCGTGTTTTGTCGCACTGGTCGGAACCGGGATGGTCGAACTGATGCCGGTCTTCGCCGAGGCGGTTTATGACCGCGGCGTCACCGGGCTTGGCATGCTGGCATCGGCAAGCGGGGTTGGCGCAGTTGCATCGACATTCATGTTGTCGCGGGTCAGATCCGATCCGGCCGCCTTTCAGCGGGTGACGGTTATCGGGGCCTTTGCCGCCGGATGCGGCATGCTGGGGCTTGGTTTTGCACCGTGGTACGAGCTTGCCGTGGTTCTGGTTGCGATTACCGGTTTTGGTTTGACGGCGGTCGGGGTTGGGTCGCAAACCGCATTGCAATTGACGGTGGATAACAAGCTGCGCGGTCGGGTGATGAGCTTCTGGAGTGCGACAAGCTTTGGCGGGATTGCCTTGGGCGGCACGATGCTGGGTGCGATATCGGAGGCCGGACACATTCAATATACCGCACGTGGATCAGGGATATTGATTTTGTGCGCGGCGGTTTTCGGGTTTTGGCGCTTGTATCGCATTGCGACAAATAGTTCGAAACCTGCCACAGAAACGGCAAAATGATCTTGTTTTTCGGGGCTCTTTGTAAACGCTTGTTTAAAACTCGTCGGGTTAGGGTGACGGATCATTTTGCATTTCTTGGGGGAATATCGCATGCGGCTGGCGGTCGTTATCGGATTTTGTATGCTTGTATCGGGATGCTTTGCATCTGCAAGTACGCCAAAACCCAATAGCGGCCTTGAAAGTGACGGCGTTTCGACCGTGACCAATGTCAGCTTGCCGTCATCGCGTCTGTTGCCCTTTGCCCCCACCGACGAATTTTTGCAATGCGTGCCTTATGCGCGTGCTGTGTCGGGCATTGAAATTTATGGCGATGCCTGGACATGGTGGGATCAGGCGAAAAATACCTATAACCGGGGCAAAAAACCCGAAGTCGGTGCGGTTCTGGCGCTGAAGAAGACATCGCGGTTGAGATACGGGCATGTGGCGGTGGTTGCCGCCATCCTCGACAGTCGCAAGATCATGGTCAATCATGCCAACTGGGGCAGCGATTCGCGTACGCGGGGCAAGGTGCATTATCGCCAGCCGGTTGTGGATGTTTCGCCCAATAATGACTGGTCCGAAGTGCGGATGATGAACACGATCGGCACATTCGGTCGGGTTTATCCGGCACATGGCTTTATCTATCAGCCACACGAAACCGCCGAAGCCCACTAGATTTTCCGTCCTTTTCCTGCCTGCTTCCCTCTTCCTGCTTTCCTGACCCGTTTATAAAAAAGGCGAAGGCCCAACTGAGGGGCGCTTCGCCAAGGGGAACCTTGCGCGGGTGGGGCGCACAAGTTCGGGGGTTGATGTGGATATTTTCAGGCCGCCGATGTCGGAACCGGACCAAGCGCTGTAAACAGGGCGGTATCGCTATCTTCTTCCGGGTTTGGTGTGGTCAAAAGTTTTTCGCCGTAGAACACCGAATTGGCCCCGGCCATCAGGCACATGATCTGGGCTTCGCGGGTAAGGTCGGTACGCCCGGCCGAAAGGCGGACGGTGGATTTCGGCATGGTGATGCGGGCGGTTGCGACCATGCGAACCAGTTCAAGGGCATCGACGGGCTCGCGGTCGGCAAGCGGTGTTCCGGCCACTGGTACCAGTGCGTTGATTGGTACACTTTCGGGATGTGGCGCGAAACCGGCGAGGACATGGAGCATTGATGCGCGGTCGCGGATGCTTTCGCCCATGCCGATGATCCCGCCGCAACACAGGTCAATCCCGGCACCGCGCACGGCAGCCAGCGTATCGAGCCGGTCCTGATAGGTCCGGGTGGAGATGATCTGGCTGTAATATTCCGGACTGGTATCAAGATTGTGGTTATAGGCGGTGAGGCCAGCCCCGGCGAGGCGTTCGGCATGGCGGGTTTCGAGCATGCCAAGGGTAACGCAGGCCTCCATGCCGAGATTGCGGACACCGCGCACCATTTCGATCACGGCATCAAAGGCCGCACCATCGCGCACGCGTCGCCATGCGGCCCCCATGCAGAAACGATCCGCCCCGGCGGCCTTGGCACGCGCCGCCATTTTCAAAACCATACCGGGGTCCATCAACTGTTCCCTGCCCAGCTTGACCTCGCGGTGGTGGGCTGATTGCGGGCAATAGGCGCAATCTTCGGGGCAGCCGCCGGTTTTGATCGACAGCAGGCTGGCCTTTTGCACGGCATTGGGATCGTGATGGGTGCGATGGACCGCGCTGGCGCGGCCCATCAGTTCAAGCAGGGGCAGGCGATAGATCGCCTCGATCTCGTCCACCGTCCAGTCGTGACGGATGGTTTGATCAATTGCCGGGTTTTGTGCGGGAAGGCTGTTCATCAGGCGGTGCCGCCTTTGTTGCGTTTGATGAAGCGGGTGCAGGCGGCGCTGCCAAGGGCAACGAGGGAGATTTTGATGGTGTCGCCCAGAATGAACGGGGTGAAGCCGTATTCAGCAACCTTTTCAAGCGGCACAAAGGCGGCAAGCCATGCCAGACCCAGAACATAGACCGGGATCATACCGGCCATCATGATGCCAAAACGCGCCAGCGTACCGCGCCCCTGTGCCAGTGCGCCGACCAGCCATGAGGCAATCAGATAACCCAGCAGATAGCCGCCGGTCGGCCCGGCCATATAGGCAAGCCCGATGCCACGTTCCGGCGTTCCGGCAAAGACCGGCAAGCCAGCCGCACCCGCCGCCAGATAACCCAGCATGGTGGCACAGGCGACGCGTGGGCCGGTGGCGAGTGCAATAGCCATGATCGCCATGGTTTGCAGGGTCATTGGCACCGGCCAGAAGGGAACGGTGATTTTGGCGCTGGCGGTCAGGATGGCGACACCGGCCAGAACCATCAGGCTATATTTCATTCCTATCGAGATGCGGGTTTCGGCCGGTTTAGAGACTGCATTGCTCATGGTGATTTCATCCTCCTCTGGATCGCATTCAAAATTATAGATAAAAAACGAATCTCATCTATTAATTACGCCGTGATCGGAGGGTGAAATCAATCCCCAAAATAGATAATCGGATGAAATTGGCCGATATTTGCGGAAATGTATCGTTAGTATATTGATTTATATGTTATATTTTTATCTATAAAATTGGAGATTTGCACATAAACAGGCGTCCTGCATTGCCAAAACGCAGGCAGGAACAGGTTCGAACCGTGGATTTTGGGTTCGGGAGACAGTTCTGGAAGGGGTCAGGAAAGGGTTTGCGGGCGGATTTTAGGCCCCGGTTTGGTGCCGATCCATTTGACGTGACGCGCAAGGGTGGCGGCAGAAATGTCAAACTGCCGTTCGCGGAGCGCCTTCAGGATGGCGCGGTGATCCTGATCGGTCGGGGCTTCCCATTCCATGCGGAAGCCGGAAAACAGGAAGCGGGCACTTGCGGCATGCAGATCGTCAATGGTTGCCAGCAGGCGGGGCATGCCGCACGGGGTCAGGATGAGGCGGTGGAAGGCGCGATTGGCTTCTTCCCATGCCCGGACATCGGGGGCATTTTCGCCCGCACGGTTGATCGCCTCTGCCTCGTCGAGAATGGCGCTGGTCAGGTGCGGGGCGGCATGGCGAAGGGCGAGGACTTCGAGGGATGCGCGCATTTCAGCGACTTCGCGGACTTCTGCGATATCAAAGCTGGCAACCCGCACACCGCGGCGCGGTTCGCTGACGACCAGCCCCTGTGCTTCGAGGCGGCGAAAGGCTTCGCGCACTGGCACGTGGCTTGCGCCGAATTCCTCGGCAAAATGGTCTTGGCGCAACTTCGTACCCGGTGCGATATGCCCGGCGATGATGCGGTCAGCCAGTTCGCGGGTGATCCTGCCTGTAACGGTATTGTCCATGTCGCTTTTCATGATTTTATAGATAATTTGCGCGCCCGATTTTGTCGAGCACGCATATCCGTAACCGGTAAATTAATCGCGCGATATCAGAAGGTTTGTTTAGCAGTCCGGTGCACAATGTTCGTCAGGCATATCGGCGAATGCTTCGCGCAATGCCTGCGACCATGCGTCCGAAAGGGCTTTGAACCCGGCATCTTCGGCATCAATCCGGCGATGTTCGGAGAAATGGCACGATCCTTCGGGTAGGACGGCAAGATCAAGCGGCATGCCGACCGACAGGTTGGATCGCAATGTTGAATCCATCGACAGCAATGCGGCTTTGACGCCGTCGGCAATCGGCGTTTCCGGGGTGATCACGCGATCAAGGATCGGTTTGCCGTATTTATGTTCGCCGATCTGAAGGTAAGGCGTGTCTTCGGTGGCCTCTATAAAGTTGCCCGCCGCATAGACCAGAAACAGGCGTTGTGCCCCGCCCTTGCGCTGCCCGCCGACCATGATCGAGGCCGAGCTGCTTTCCTTGCGTTGTTCGAGCGTGTCCTGATATTTGTGCTGCACTTTCTGCATCGCCTCGCCCATCAGTTCGGCAACGCGGAACATGCTGGGTGCGCTCAGGATACAGTCGCCCGGTTCGGTTTCCGGGTTGTCGATGGCTTCCTGCAGGGTGCTCATGACTGCCTGCGTGATCGCGAGGTTGCCCGCAGTCAGCGCCACGATGGCGCGTTCACCGGGTACTTCCCAAGTGAACATCTTGCGATAACGCGAAATGTTATCAAGCCCGGCATTGGTTCGGGTGTCGGAGAGGAACACCATCCCCTCATCAAGCATCAAGCCCACGCAGTAGGTCATATTCTATTCTCGGGTCCGGCTATTGCTGTGATTGCGCAACGATGACTGTTACATCCAAATCCTCGTTTGCACCACCAGTATGTACACCCCGTATAGGTGTGGCACCCTGTGCATCAAGTCCAGACCCCAGACGAATATAATAATCGGTCGGGCAGCAGCGGTTTGCCGGATCAAACCCGACCCAGCCCAGTTCGGGCAAATGCAGTTCCGCCCACGCATGGGATGCTTCGTGTGATTTGCCATCCTGATCGGCAAACAGATAACCCGATACATAGCGTGCGGGAATGCCAAGATGGCGGGCGGCCGAAATCATGACATGGGCGTGGTCCTGACAGACGCCCTGACCATCGGCCAAGGCGTCGGCGGCGGTGGTATGGACATGGGTGCTGCCCGGGACATAGGCGACGGCATCGGACACGGCTGCCGAAAGGGCGTGGGCCCGTTCAAGCAGGTTATCCGGGCTGGTTTTCTTTTCGACTTTGGCGGCGAGTTTGCGGATCGCGGCACTGGATTTTGTTACGGGCGTTGAACGCAGGAACACGGTTGGAAAGGCGCGTTCCTTATGCCCGCGAAGCATGCCTGTGGTATCGGTGGTTTCGACTTCTCCGGACACAACGACATCAACAGAATCAACTGGCCCGGTTGCGGTCAGCGTGCTGATGGTGTCGCCATTGCCATCGACAAATTCTGAATTGATCACGCATCCCTCGGCCTTGATCGACCAGCGGATGATTTTTTGTCCGTCAAACAGGGACGGCGTCAGCTTCAGACTTTGCACGACATAGCGTGCCGACGGGGAAAACCGATAATGGGTGCGGTGTTCAACAGTCAGGCGCATCTTACTGGCCCCCGAAATAATAGGTTTCGGCAATTGCCGATGACAGGGTCTGATTTCGTTTGAGGAAATCAGACAGGAATTCGTGAAGGCCCTGGCTGAAAATTTCGTCCATGCGGGTTTGGGTCAGCAGGGAATATGTTTCGACTGCCAGGCTGTGCACCGGGCTTCGTTGGCCGTAATGGCGGGCCAGATGTTCCAGATGGTTGGTGATCTGTTCCGAACAATGGGCCAGCGACCGGGGACTGAACGGATTGAGGATCAGGAAATGCGCTATGTGATAGGGTGAATAATCATCGCGATAAACCCAATGGAAGGCACGCAGGGATGATGCTGCCCGCAGAACCGTCGTCCATTGATAGTTATCGACCCCGTCGCCGACCATGCTGGTTTCGGGTAGCAGGACATAATATTTCACGTCAAGCAATCGTGCGGTGTTATCGGCGCGTTCGATGAAAATGCCAAGACGGATAAAATCGTACCCGTCGTTGCGCAGGATTGTTGAATCGGTCGCGCCGCGAAACAAGGCACCCTGCCGTTTGACCCAGTCGATGAATTCCGGCAGATCGGTTTTTGCAAGGTTATGCATTGCCGTTCGGCGCAATTCCATCAGGGCATTGTTCAATGCTTCCCACATTTCGGCGGTGATGGCGGTACGCATGGCGCGCGCGTTGGCGCGTGCATTTTCAAAACAGTTCAGGATCGAAGACGAATTATCGCGATTGAAAATCAGATAATCGGCAACCTCGGCCTGACGGAGCGGCATGGCGGGATCGTAACCCTGGGCGCAGCCCGATGCAGACAGGACGGAGGCCCATTCTGACCGGTTACCGTCACCGGCGGCCGGCATCAGGGCCATGCGATAGCCCATTTCCATCAGCCGGGCCATGTTTTCGGCCCGTTCCACGTAACGGGACAACCAGAAAAGGTTGTCTGCTGTACGACTAAGCATGTGACTTCCCTTTCTTCTCTACTCGGCCATGATCCAGGTGTCTTTTACCCCGCCGCCCTGCGACGAGTTGACGACTAGTGATCCTTCGCGCATGGCAACGCGGGTCAGGCCACCCGGCGTCAGCCGGATGTCATCGCCGACAAGGCAGAAGGGCCGGAAATCGACATGGCGCGGGGCGATGCCGCTTTCAACGAAGGTTGGGCAGGCGGAAAGGGCAAGGGTCGGCTGGGCGATGAAATCGCCCGGATCGGCCTTGATGCGCTCGGCATAGGTCGTCTGTTCTTCCTTGGTGGAGGCCGGGCCAACCAGCATGCCGTACCCGCCCGAACCATGGACTTCCTTGACGACCAGTTCGCCAAGATTTTCCAGCACATATTTCAGATCGTCCGGGTTGGCGCATTTCCATGTCGGTACGTTATTCAGGATCGGTTCCTGCCCAAGGTAAAACCGGATCATGTCGGGCACATAGGTATAGATTGCCTTATCGTCGGCAACACCGGCACCCGGTGCCGAACAGATCGCAACCCCGCCTGATCGATAGACATTCATCAGGCCGGGAACGCCCAGCACGGAATCGGGCCGGAAACAGAGCGGATCGATAAAGGCATCGTCGATCCGGCGATAAATCACATCAACCCGGGCGGGCCCGCGCGTTGTGCGCATATAGACGCGGCCTTCGGACACGAACAGATCCTGCCCTTCGACAAGTTCAACACCCATCTGGTCAGCAAGGAAGGAATGTTCGTAATAGGCGCTGTTCATTGCACCCGGTGTAAGGACCACGATATTTGGCTCGCGATCGCACCGTTTGGGCGCGATGCTTTTGAGCGTCTTATGGAGCATGTCCGGATAGCTTTCGACCGGTTCGATCCGTAATTTCGAAAACAGTTCCGGGAACATCCGCATCATGATTTCGCGGTTTTCCAACATATAGGAAACGCCCGACGGGGTGCGGCAGTTATCCTCCAGCACATAGAAATCATCCGGGCCGACGCGCACGACATCAACGCCGACAATGTGGCTATAGACCTTGCGCGGGGGATCGATGCCGATCACGGCCGGCTCAAACGCGGCGTTCCTGAACACCAGATCGGCGGGGATGATCCCGGCCTTGATGATTTCGGCGTTGTGATAGACGTCATACAGGAAGGTGTTGAGCGCGCGTGCGCGCTGCTTGACGCCACGTTCGAGCTTGCGCCATTCCGTGGCGGTGAAAATGCGTGGAATAAGATCGAACGGGATTAGCCGTTCCGGATCGCCACCTTCGCCATAGACCGCGAAGGTGATGCCGATTTTGCGAAAAAGAGTTTCTGCCTCTAGTCGCTTCTGCTGGAGGGTTTCGGGCCCGCTGGCCTCCATCCAGTCAACCAGTGCGCGATAAGGTTCGCGTACTTCATCGTTCATCATCATTTCGTTGAACATGCACACTCCCCTTGCTTATCCTTTGATTAAAGGCGGTGCTGCAAGGGGCGGTCAAGCATGTTCACGGTTGAAATGTTTCTTTTTTCAGCAAAAACAGGATTTGCTGAAAATTTGGGCCGGGTCGTTTAACTGATTGTGCAAAAAACGGGCGTTTTACAGTTCGGTTACGGTTTTGCTGGCCGCAAAACATGGGTGTGATCGGCAGCATACAGGCGGGAATCGGTGAAATCCTTCCGCCCAAAGACCCCGCCCACCATGATCAGAGCCGTCCGGGTGATACCACTACCTTTGACCTTGGCGCGGATATCGCCAAGCGTCCCGTGGATGAATTGCTGATCGGGCCAGGTGACGCGATAGGCGACAACAACCGGGCAATCTTCCCCGTAATGCGGGATCAGATCGCGGACGACATTGACCAGATTATTGATCGAAAGATGCACCGCGAGGGTGGCGCGCGAACGACCCAATTCGGCCAGGCTTTCGCCTTCGGGCATGCAGGATGATCGCATGGCGGTGCGCGTCAGGATGACGGTTTGCGAAATATCGGGCAGGGTCAGCTCTGCCCCAAGTTCGGCGGCAGTGGCGGCATAGGCCGAAACGCCCGGCGTGATGTCATAGGGGATGCCAAGGTCATCCAGACGTCGGATCTGTTCGGCAATCGCGCCATAGATCGACGGATCGCCGGAATGCACGCGCGCGACATCCTGCCCCGCGGCATGTGCCATTTCAATCTCGGCCAGAATTTCATCAAGGTTCATCGGCGCGGTATCAATCACGCGCGCGCCGTCGGGGGCGGATTTGACGATTTCCTCGGGCACGAGTGACCCGGCATAGAGGCAGACCGGGCATTTTTCGATCAGTTTAAGCCCGCGAACGGTGATCAGATCGGGGGCGCCGGGACCGGCACCGATAAAATGAACGGTCATCAGTTTGCCTTATCGTTTTTGGGATCGTTTTTGGGATTATCGAGGCTGTGGACCGGGGCGTTTGCAGCGTCCGGGCCCTTTTTGGCATAGCCGCGCGGGGTATAGACCCAGCTGTTTTCGCCGCGTGTGATATGGCGGCTGTTGCTGGAGCCGACCAGAACGGTGGTCAGCATATCGACCATATCGACTTCAAGTTTCGCAAGCGGAACGACTGTTATCTGTTCGTCAGGGCGGCCAAGCTGTCGACCCAGCACGACCGGTGTTTCCGGCCCGCGATGTTCAAGCAGGATATCGCGGGCTTGTGCCAGAAGATCACGGCGGCGTTTGGATACCGGGTTATAGAAGGCGATGACAAAGTCGCCCTCGCCCGCGGCCTTGAGACGACGCAGGATATCCTCGCGCGGGGTCAGAAGGTCCGAAAGCGATATCGCACAGAAATCATGGCCCAGTGGCGCACCGATCCGTGATGCGGCGGCTTGCAGGGCGGAAATGCCCGGAGATACCTGCACGGCAACGCGGTTCCAGTCAGAACGATCTTCGCGATCCAGCAGTTCAAACACAAGCGTCGCCAGCGCATAAATCCCGGCATCGCCAGACCCGATCAGGGCGACGTCCCTGCCAGTGGCGGCCAGTTCAAGTGCGTGTCTGGCACGGGCCTCTTCGGCGCCAAGGTCGGAATGATGGCAGGATTTGCCGTCAATCAGTGGCCCCAGAAGATCAAGATACATCTGATAACCGACAATATCGGTCGCACGCGCAATCAGGCTGCTGGCTTCGGGACTGCGCCAGCCGGGCTGTCCAGGGCCGATGCCGACAATCGACAAACGTCCCTGCGGACGACCCGATTGCAGCGGATCAATGTCATCGATTGAAAGCCCAATGGCACAGGTGGCCCGTTTTAATTTCTGTTTCGAAACGATCAGCGTGCCGTTCGTGCCGATGGTGGCAAGGGCCGCGCCCTCAGCAACGCCATGGCAGCCGGTTTCGGCAAAGACGATATCGGACGGATTGGCAAGGCGGGGGGCTTCGGCTTCGAGTGTTGCGGCGTCATAGAAACGCGCGGGGACGCCCAGATGATCGGCCAGTGCGTGAACGGCGGCTTCATCGGCCTTAAGATCAATGGATGCCACGCAGGCAACGCTTTGCGCGCTCAGGCCATTTTCGGCGAGGGTTTCGGTGGCGAGTTTGATCAGCTCGTCCGGTTCGCAATGACGTTCGCATCCGACGCCAAGCGCCAGAACCGGCGGGTGATAGACAATCTCGTGATTGTTCTTGTCGTCCCTGTTCGTGTCCATCGCCTTGGCGGTGGTGCGAATGATGACCTTGCCAGTGTCGCTGCGTTCGATATTGCTGTTGGTCAGCCAGGCGGCTGATCCTGCCTCGACCTCGAACCGGGCGGTTTCACCAGCCAGAAGGGCTGCGGTGGCTGGTTTGACAGCCTGCGGATTAGCAAGATGCCAGCCGACCGGCGGTTCATCAAGGGCCAGTCCCAGCATCGCATCGCCCGGCGTGGTGATCGCCGCCTGCCCGCCCAGCCGTTCGGCCAGATCGCGCGCCAGCCGATTGCCACCGTGATGCCCGCCCAGAAGCGGGATGAAGGTGCTGCCGGCCTCGTCGACTGCGATGACGGCGGCGTCCTGCCATTTATCTGCCAGAAGCGGTGCCAGAGCGCGGATCAGGATGCCTGATGTGCAAACGCCGATGATTACATGATCAGTCGAAAATGTTTGTTGCAGATGTGTAATGGTATCCTCGAACGCGACATCGACATCGCTTGTCGAGACGCGTGTGCGCAGGCCGTGGACTGATGCACCCTGCAGGTTTGCGGCAATGCGTTTGGCGGTGGCAAGGGCGCGCTGCGTCAGACAGATGACCGCAATTGGCGCAATCGGGTCCGTCGGCAGGATCGGGTTGGTATTGCTGGCGGTGGGGATATTCGGGGGCGTCATCGCCATGCGTCTCCGCGACGGTGGATCAGGATCATCGAGAAATAGGGTGCTATGGTATCTTCCGGAAGGTCACCAAGCGGGACCATTTTCTGGGTTTCAAGCGTCGCGCGTTCGATATAGCGCGCCCGGTCGGTCAGGCCAAGTTCTTCGATCACCTTGCGGACTTTGGCGAAGTGGCGGCCAAGTTTGATGATGGCAGCCGCATCGGTATCGCCAAGTTGCGCGCGCAGGCGTTCTTCGGACAAGGGTCCCGGAATGACCTGCAACACATCGTTTCTGGCGGCAAGCGGTGCGCCAAGCTGGGCGGCGCAGGCCATCATGGAACTGACACCCGGCACGGTTTGAACCGGATGCCCGGCTTCGGCCAGACGGCCAAACAGATACATGAAGCTGCCATAGAAGAACGGATCGCCTTCGCACAGAACGGCAACGCTTTTTCCGGCTTTCAGATGGTCGCCGATTTCAAGGGCCGCGGCGTCATAGATCGGGTCGGCGGGCTGGCCCATGGTAATGCGGATGGCGATCTCTATCCGTCCTGTGGGGACATGCGGCGTGACGATTTGCCGGGCAAGACTGGCGCCGTCTTCGAGGGCGGGATAGGCAATCACATCTGCCTTTTGCAGTATGTTATAGGCTTTGAGCGTGATTAGGTCGGGTTCGCCCGGCCCGATGCCAAGGCCATAGGCCGTACCCGCCACGGGTAATGCGCTGGCGGGTGTTGTGGCCGCGTCGCTCATGCTTTTACTCCGACATAGTGGGTGACGGGGGCAAGGTTGCTCCAGCCCCTGAAACTGCCGCGTGGAACCAGCCGGGAAACCGACAGGCGCGATAGGGTGCCACCGTTTTTATTGTAAAACCGTAATAATTCTTCTTCGCCTTCCAGCGTGACCGTATTGGCCACCAGCCGCCCATGCATCGGCAGGATATCCCAGCACCGATTCATCAGACTGGATGTCGTGATGCCGCCGCCGACGAAAATCGCATCGGGTGTCGGAAGTTGATCGGCGAAGGCAATCACATCCTCGATCCCCTTTTGGCGGATCATCAGATCGGGTGTACCAAGGCGGATGGCATTTTTTGCGATCAGGTCGCAGCGTTTTGCATCGCGCTCTATGGCGATGGCCTGCCCCCCGGCGCGCATCCATTCGATTGAAACCGAACCGCATCCCGCCCCCAGATCCCAAAGCATGGCATCGCGCCATGGGGCAAGGGATGACAAGGTTTGGGCACGGATTTCGGATTTGGTGATCATCCCGTCATGGATGAAGGCATCATCGGGAAGACCGGCCCCATTGCCCAGAACGCGGCTTTTGGGACCGGCCACCAGATCAATCATGATCAGGTTCAGTGGATCAACCGGTTTGACATCGGGCATTGAGGTTGCCGTGGACTGCCATGTTTGGGCGGTCTGGGTGGTAATGCGTTCTTCTGTACCGCCCAGCCGTTCGCAAATCGTCATATGGCTTTGATCGTAGCCGGCTTCGCACAGCATGACGGCAACCAGTGCCGGGGTGCTGCCATCGGCACTGAGCGTGATCAGTTTGCCGCGCGGGCGCAGGTGCGATCGCAGGATTTCCGGGTCGCGCCCGTGCAATGTGATGACATCGCATTCGGCAAGCGCCCAGCCCATGCGGGCGGCGGCCAGACTGATGCTGGACGGGTGCGGGATCACGTTAATTGATCTGGAACCGAAATAATTAACCAGTGTATTGCCGACACCAAAGAACATCGGGTCGCCACTCGCGAGAATGACCGGGTTCTGATCAAGGCAATCCTCGATCAGGGGCATATTGGCCTCGAACGGGGTGATCCAGCTGTTCTGGGTGGCAATATTTGATCCGGGCAGCATGGCGATGTGGCGTTTGCCGCCAAAAATCACGCTGGCGGTTTCCAGAATCTGACGTGCAATCGTGCTTAGTCCGTCATAACCGTCTTCGCCAATGCCGATCACGGTGATTTTGCCGTTCAAGGGCGATTGTTCGTTCATTTGCCATTCCCCTTGTCAGGGTCGGTGGGTTTTGTGGCCGTGCCATCCGGTGTCTGCCCCGGCGATGCGAGGCGCGCCAATGCGTTAAGCGTTGCCGCGGTGACCGCACTGCCGCCAAACCGGCCGCGCAATGTGACGAACGGGATGTCACCGGCATGGGCAATCAGGGCTTCTTTGCTTTCCTCCGCACCGACAAAGCCCACCGGCATGCCGATGATCAATGCCGGTTTCGCCAGACGGTTCGAAATCAGGGCCTCAAGCAGATGAAAAAGCGCCGTTGGCGCGTTGCCGATGGCAATTATTGCACCATCGATATGATCTGCCCAATCTTCGATGGCGGCAGCCGACCGTGTAGTAGCAAGCTTGGCTGCGCGTTCGGCGTTGCCATCTATATTCAGGGTGCAAATGACCGGGTTCTGTTGGGGCAGAAGGCGGTAAATGATCCCGTGACGGACCATTTCCGCATCACACAGGATCGGTTTGCCATTTTGCAGGGACCTGATTGCTGCGGTCACCACGTCGCCGCCAAAAGCAATCAGATCTCCCTTTTCAACCATGCCACAGGCATGAATGATCCGTACGGCAACCGACCGCAATTCTTCGGGAAAGCGGGCGAGATCGGCTTCGGCTTCGATGGTTGCAAAGCTTTGCCGATAGATTTCCTGCGGGTCCCGCAGATAGTCGAACATCGCCACACCTTTCGCAAAGGAACGAAGGGCGACCGGTTAGGAACCGGTCGCTTTATTGGTTTCGTGGCTGTGATCGTGGCTGTGCCCGTGATCATGGCTGTGGTCATGAGAATGATCATGAGAATGACCGTGGGAATGCCCATGATGATGGTGACCGTGATCATGACCATGACTGTCGCCGTGACTATGCCCGTCGGTGCCAATCCCCATCACATGATGATGATGCCCGACCTGAGGTGTTGCAACGTCGCCTTCATATCCAATGATCTGTTCGCGATATTTGCAAAGCTGGCAGTTCATATTGTTGTCGCCGGTGTCAATTTCAGCCAGGCGTTCGGCAAAGCTTTCCAGCACCAGCGGATGATCGCGCAGATATTCCGCCTTGATGAATTCAACATCTTGGAATTCGGCCGCGATTTCGTCTGTATGGGCGTAAATCCGGTCGATCAGAATGCCAGCAAACAGGAAATACGGGAATACCACCACACGCTTGTAGCCAAGCTTCATGGCTTCGCGCAGACCGGCATTGACACGCGGATGGGCAACCCCGGAATAACTGATTTCGGTACGTCCGAAACCAAGCCCTTCCTGTAACATGCGTGCGACCTTATAGACGTTTGAATTGGCATCCGGGTCATTGGTGCCACGCCCGACGACCATCAGAAGCGTATCCTTGCGCGAGATGCTGTCATCAGCGGTTGCAAGGGCTTCTTCGATGCGATCAGCACTGGCACGCAGAAGTTTCGGGTCAATCGCCAGATCACGTCCGAATTTAACGTCGATATCCGGGTTTTCATGGGCGAAATTGTTCACTTCGCTTGGCAGGTCATTTTTGACGTGACCGGCGGCAAACAACATGCCCGGCAGGGCATAAATCTTCTTGTGGCCCATAGCTTTGAGTTTTTCAAAGCCATCGCGCAGGATCGGGTGCGCAAATTCGAGAAAGCCGCTTTCGACATCATAATCGGCCAGATGGGTCTGCTTCATTGTTTCAACCATGGCGTTGAACTGTGAAACAGCGCGCTCATCACGCGAACCGTGTCCGCATATCATTACGGCGCCTTTGGGGGACATAAAAGGCTGCTCCTTTGTCTCTCTCGTGTTTTGGTGCGCGACGGTCACAAACCGCCACGGTACCCGATGCCACCCCCGTTTTCACCGATTGGCCTGCGGAATGCAAGCCACAGCTGATTGGATAATCGTCGCAAGGGCGGGTCGGATAGAAAATACAAACTGTTGTGGTTTGTTTTACGGGTGATTGCAGATGTTGTGGTCACAAATCTTGCTACCCGAAATGATGGAAGGGGTAAGTAACAGGTTTGAGGCCTCCTGATCTGGATTTTGAAGTATGGTATGAAGAAAAAACAAAAAGTATGAAATTCTTTTATCAAAGCCCGTACCGATTGGCAAATCGTGCTGTTTGTTCGGTAATTTGCCCGTGTAATCCCGGATGATGATTGACGGGCATGTGCCTGCGACGCACATTGCCGCAATGGAAACCATGATTCTTGAATTTCTGATTCCGCAGCCCGGTTTCATGGGCCCGCTTTTCACCGTGCTGGTTCTGGCACTGGTGCTTGATGCGGTTTGTGGGGATTTCCCTTGGCTGTTCGGGCGGGTGCCGCATCCGGTGGTCTGGATTGGCAATCTGATTGACTGGTTTGAAAAGCGCCTGAACAAACCGCGATATGGTAACAGTGATCGCTTTTTACGCGGAAGCCTCTCCAGTCTGGCGGTGATTGCCTGTGCGGCGTCGTTTGGCGGCGTGATCCAGCTGATATCGTCATTTGGCGATGTTTTCCGGTTTGCCGATATTCTGCTGCTTGCCATCCTGATTGCGCAAAAGGGGCTTTATCAGCATGTCAAAGACGTCTCGGTCGCCTTAAAGCGCGATGGCCTTGCAGGCGGAAGGGCAGCGGTTTCGATGATTGTCGGCCGCGATCCGCAATCACTTGACGATGCCGGGGTCAGCCGGGCGGCGATTGAAAGCTGTGCGGAAAACTTTTCGGACGGCGTGGTCGCGCCGCTGTTCTGGTACGTGCTGGTCGGGCCGATTGGGCTTTGTGCCTATAAAGCGATCAATACGCTTGATTCGATGATCGGTCATCGCAGTGACCGTTATCTTTATTTCGGCAAGTTCGCGGCACGTCTTGATGATGTTGCGAACTTTGTCCCTGCACGGATTGCCGGTGGGGTGATCTGCCTTGCCGCTGTGATGGGCCGCAAAACTTCCGGCGCGCATGCCTGGAAAATCATGCTGCGCGATGCGTCAAAACACAAATCGCCCAATGCCGGGTGGCAGGAAGCAGCCTTTGCCGGGGCGCTTGACCTATCGCTTGCCGGGCCGCGCCAATATGGCGCGGAACTGGTCGAAGACCCCTATATCGGGGATGGCAGGCGGGATGCGGATGCCAGCGACATCGACCGTGCGCTAAAACTTTACACCACGTCCTGTATTCTGAACGCGGCATGGCCGTTGGTGTTAAAGATGATCTGGGTCGGGCTGGTCTAGTCTTTGCCCTGATTGATGCGCGCAATGGTCGATGTCGTCGAGAAGCCATCGGCGAGATTGGCTAGAACAACCTTGCCGCCATATCCTTGCACGATATCTGCGCCGACAACCTTGTCGATGGTGTAATCGGCACCCTTGACCAGAATATCGGGTTTGAGGGCCTCGATCACCGTGATCGGGGTGTCTTCGCCGAAAATCACCACACCGCTGACGGTTTCAAGAGACCCCAGGACAGCCGCACGGGCAGCCTCGGATTGCACGGGGCGTGCTTCGCCCTTAAGGCGTTTGACCGATGCATCGGAATTAAGCCCGACAATCAGCCGGTCGCAGTTGGATCGTGCCTGTTGCAGGAGGCTCAGATGGCCCGGATGCAGAAGATCAAAGCAGCCATTGGTGAAGCCGACCTTATAACCCTTGCGCCGCCAGCGTTCGACACGGTCCACCATGCGGTCAAGCGGCATCAGTTTGGCTTCGCCGATCATCAGGTCGTGATGATGCAGAACAGAAATCAGTTCGTCCGGATAAACAACAGCGGTGCCGATCTTGCCAACCACGATGCCTGCGGCAACATTGGCAATACGCGCAGCGTCTGAAAGTGATGCACCCCCGGCAATCGCCGATGCAAGGCAGGCAACGACCGTGTCACCGGCCCCCGATACGTCAAATACTTCGCGTGCTTCGGTCGGAAGGTGGGTTGCCTCACCTTTGCTGGTGACAAGCGTCATGCCATCCTGGCTTCGGGTCAGAAGGACGTTTTCAATACCGCATTCGGTGATGATTTTGGTGGCTGCGGCAATTGCATCCTCGTCACTTTGAATGTCGATGCCGGTTGCGGCCTGGGCTTCGGCTCGGTTCGGGGTGACGACCGTCGCACCGCGATAGATGCTGTAATCTGTACCCTTGGGATCGACAATAACCGGTTTTACGGCCTTGCGCGCGGCAGCAATGGTTGCGGCGACAACGTCACCATGCAAAACGCCCTTACCATAATCGGAAAGGATAATGGCACTGACATCGGGCGCTAGTTGTGCAGCCAAGGCAGACAGGTTGCTGATGGTTGGGGCGGCAAGCGTTGCGGTAGTTTCGTTATCAGATCGTAACAATTGTTGTCCGCCCGCGATATAGCGGGTTTTGATCGTTGTCGGGCGGTTGCGTTCAATCTGGATATAGGGCTCGACACCCTTGTCATTGGCGACATATTCCATCACCTCCCGGCCTGGAAGATCATCACCGACAAGGGAAAGAAAACGAACCGATGCGCCAAGGGCCGTCGCATTGCGGGCAACGTTGCCCGCACCACCCAGCATTGCACTTTCGCGTTCGACCCGGATGATCGGGATCGGTGCCTCTGGCGAAATACGGGTGACCGAGCCATAGACAAACCGGTCAAGCATCACATCGCCGATGCAAAGTACCTTGGCATTGGGCAGTTGTTCAACCAGTTGGGCCAGATGGCTGAGATCGGTCATGTGCGTATCGTCTTCTGTTCGTTAAATCGAAAGTGGCTCGGATCAGGCCTTGGTCAGGCCAAGGGTATGTTCGAGTGCGCCAACAAGCATTTGCCCGAGCTGTATATGCATTTCCTGAATACGGGCGGTGGTGTTGCTTGGCACGATCATCAACGGATCACACAGATCAACCATGGCGCCACCGGTTTTACCGGTCCAGCCAGTGGAAATCAGCCCCATCTCGCGCGCCTTTTCAAGGCCGAGATTGACGTTCCTGCTGTTGCCGGACGTTGAAATGCCAATTGCGACATCTCCTGGCCGACCCAGTGCCTCGATCTGGCGGGAAAACAGATAATCAAATCCGAAATCATTGCCGATTGCGGTCAATGCCGAGCTATCGGTTGTCAGGGCAATGGCCGGCAATGCACGCCGGTCATTGATGTAACGAACCGTGAATTCGGTTGCGATATGCTGCGCGTCGGCTGCTGATCCACCATTGCCAAAGAACAGGAGTTTGTTGCCTTCGTTCAGCGCATTGGTGCAGATCGATACCAGTTTTGCAAAGGGCGCACGCGTTGCTTCGCGGGTTTTGTCGACCAGATCAAGATGCTCGTCAAATTCGGCATCGAAGAAGGCATTGATATCCATTTCTTCACTCATACAACTCGGTGATTGTCTAGCTGCGGTTTTTCACAAGATCACGGAAATAGTCGATGGTTGACGCCAAGCCGGTTTCTAGTGCGACAGTCGGATTCCAGTTCAGGATTGTTTGCGCCTTGGTGATGTCGGGTTTGCGCTGCAACGGATCATCCGCCGGCAAATCCTTGAATATGAGTTTGGATTTCGCGCCAGTCATATCAATTACGCGCTCTGCAAGTTCGCGAATTGTGATTTCATGCGGATTGCCTAGATTGATTGGGCCGCTGACCGATTTTTCGGTCGCCATAAAGCGGACAAATCCCTCAATCAGATCCGAATAGAAGCAGAATGAGCGTGTCTGCCGGCCATCGCCATAGATGGTAATATCCTCATCATATAAAGCCTGAATGATGAAGTTTGATACAACGCGGCCGTCTTGAGGATGCATACGGGGACCGTAAGTATTAAAAATTCGCGCGACTTTGATTTCCAGCCCGTGCTGGCGATGATAGTCGAAGAACAGTGTCTCTGCGCAGCGCTTTCCTTCGTCATAGCAAGCACGCGGCCCGATCGGATTTACACTGCCACGGTAATCTTCGGTCTGTGGATGAACTTCCGGATCGCCATAGACCTCACTTGTGGAGGCCTGGAATATCTTCGCTCCGACGCGTTTGGCAAGTCCGAGCATGTTGATCGCACCATGAACGCTGGTCTTGGTGGTTTGAACCGGATCGTGCTGATAATGGATTGGGGACGCAGGACAGGCGAGGTTATAAATCTCGTCAACTTCAAGATATAGCGGGAAGGTTACATCGTGACGCATCAGCTCGAAATGCGGGTTGTCGAGCAAATGGACAACGTTGTCCTTTGTGCCAGTGAAGAAGTTGTCGACGCACAGAACGTCATGGCCTTCCTGGAGCAATCTTTCGCAAAGATGGGAACCGAGAAAACCGGCCCCACCGGTGACCAGAATGCGTTTGCGCCGCCACATAATCTTTTAATCCTGACAGGTTGAACTTAAATCGGCCTGAAACTAGCAGCTTGGATGATCCATTGCCATGACTTATCGTTTTTAAAAGTGGTGTTTTCGGCAAATATCGGAACGTCAGGAAATGACTGATTTTCGGGTTTGGTTTCAATTTGTCACAATGATAAATACATAAGCTGTTAACGGCCCGCGAACTATTGTATTTCAATCGGGACTTTCGCCGCGCGTTGCACATTGGAAAATCTGGTCATCCTGTATGTCTGAAAGCACGTTACCCTCACCCGAAGCCTTTTTGGTCGATTATGTGCGCCGTCTTGAGCGTCGCAAGGATGGCGTGGGGGCGGTTCATGTGCATTTTTCAAAGCTGCTGCCGTTCAACCGGCGCGATCATCATATCCGGACGGCAATTGCATCATTCGAAGAAATCGTTCCTGATGTGACCGGGCGTATTTTCACGCTGTCCAATCAGGATCTGATTTTCATCTTTGATGCGGCCGAGATTGACGAGGTCAATGCAGTCATCTTCCGGCTCAAATTCCTTTTCAATGATGATCCGCTGATCAGTGACGGCAAGGATGAAAGCGGTGCGCCTGCGACCTTTACCGACTATTTCGATGTCGCACAGCAATACAAGGATTTCCTGCATCTGACACAAACGCTTGTGCGCTCAAACGCCAACCGTCCGCGTCAGGTCAGCAAGGCGGCCGAGCGTCACAACGACAGCCCGATGCTTGAAGATGATCGTGCACCGCTGACACCCAAAATACTGGGGCGTATTGACGAAGCATTGCGCAGGGCCGATCTTTCGAACCTGATGCGCAGGCAGGCGATTTGTGCGGTTGTCGGTGATGCGAACCCGACGCCGGTTTTTCACGAATTGTTCATTTCGATCAAGGATTTGCAGCAAACACTGCTGCCCGATGTCAATGTTTTGTCCAATCGCTGGCTGTTTCAGCATCTGACGGAAATTCTTGATCGTCGCATGTTGTCGTTGCTGACACGCAGCAATGATGCATCGGTGACCGGTTCGGTCAGTATCAATCTGAATGTTTCGACCCTGCTGTCGCCGGATTTCCTGACATTTGACAGCAACGTCAAGGCAGGTCAGCGCGGAACCATCGTGCTTGAACTGCAAAAGATCGATATCTTTGCCGATCTTGGCGCATTCTTTTTTGCGCGTGATTTCTGCCGCGATCGTGGTTACCGGATTTGTATTGACGGGATCAGCCACCTTTCGCTGCCCTATATCAACCGCAACAAGCTTGGCGTTGATATGATCAAGATGATCTGGGACCCGGAAATGGAAAATCTGGACGAAGAGCACGGCAACGCCATGCGCGAAGCTGTGGCGCAATCAGGCGATACGCGCGTGATCATGTGCCGCTGCGATGATGAGCGGGCGATCAAATTTGGTCATTCGATCAATATCACCATGTTCCAGGGTCGCCATGTCGAGCATCTGCTGAGCGAGCGCACCAAAAAATAACGCCAGCAAACGGCCGGTATCTTTTTAATTCCGAAATCAAAACGATTACGCGTCGCGGCTTGTGACACCTGCCTTGACAAAGGTTGCCATGCCGTTGTGGCATTCCGCCGATGCCCGCAATAGCGGAATGGCAAGGGCTGCACCCGATCCTTCGCCAAGGCGCATGCCAAAATCGAGAAGTGCCTGTTTTCCAAGCTTTTCAATCAGTCGTTTATGGCCCGGTTCGGCCGAAATATGCCCGACCAGACAATGGTCAAGGGCATCGCTGCGAATAGTGCCAAGGATTGCCGCGGCTGCACAGGAAACATATCCATCAAGAAGAACCGGTACCCGTTGGTAACGTGCGGCCAGAATGGCACCGGCCATCGCGGCAATTTCGCGTCCGCCGACACAGCGCAGAACGTCGAATGCATCATGGAACTGATTTTTGTGCAGGATGATGGCATCCCCGACCACGCGTGTTTTGCGTTTAAGCGTTTCATCGTCGATGCCGGTGCCGCGTCCGGTCCAGTCGGCGGCTTCACCGCCAAACAGGGCATAGGCAATGGCGGCGGCCGAGGTGGTATTGCCGATCCCCATTTCACCGGGCACAAAAAGGTCAATCCCCTTTTCGATGGCGCTCATGCCAAAGGCCATTGCTTCGGCGCAGCCTTCGTCATCCATGGCGGGTTCTTGCGAGAAATCGTTGGTCGGGATTTCAAGGGCGACTTCCATCACGCGCAGTTCCGCGTCAACCGTTTTGCAGATCTGGTTGATTGCCGCACCGCCATTGATGAAGTTTTCAACCATCTGCTGGTTGACCTCGACCGGGAATGCCGACACGCCCTGTGCACAGACGCCGTGGCTTCCGGCAAAGACCGTGACACGCGGGCGTGTCATGTTCGGTCGTGAATTTCCTTGCCACCCTGCCAGCCAAAGGCTGATATCTTCCATCCTGCCGAGCGCGCCTGCGGGCTTGGTCAATTGTGGCTCGCGCGTACTTACGGCTGCCTGTGACTCTGCATCGACACCGGGCAATTGGGCCATAAGGGTGCGGATTTCATCAAGACTTTGGGGGGGATGCTTGGGATCGAACATGGAAAATCTCCGGCTGGCGGACAAGGATGCAAAGCGTCTTCTGCTTGGCTTCTGTCGCGCCCATGATTAGTCTGATTGCGTGCAAAATGCCAGTTCGAATATCGGAACACACCCGTGAACAATGATCATAATCAAACCGGAATGAATTTGCAAAACCTTGATGATGATCAAGTTGATGCCAAACAGCCAGAAACCGGATCTGAATCAGAACCTGAGCCTGAAGCCCCCCCCAAGGGGATGCTTGCTGATTTTTGGCGTGCTCTTGCCCTGCTAAGCCGGATACCGGTTTTCATTCCATGTGACTTCAGCGCGCATGCGATGGCACGATCAGTTTGGTGCTGGCCGCTGGTTGGGTTGTTCATGGCCGGGATTGCGATCATTCCGGCCTACGTCATCGAGATTCTGACCGGCAATGTCATGATTACGGCCATTGTCGCGACTTTTACCCTGATCGCGTTGACTGGGGCGATGCATGAGGATGGCATTGCCGATTGTGCCGACGGATTTGGCGGTGGATTGGACCGTCAACGCAAGCTTGAAATCATGCGCGACAGCCGGATCGGCACTTATGGTGTTGTTGCGCTTGTTTTATGCCTAGCGATGCGCATCGCCCTTCTGGATGCTGCGGGTGAAAGTGGCAGCATGGCCGCCATCCTGATTGTGATGGCGACACTATCGCGCGCGGCGATGCCGATTGTGACCTATGTGTTTGATCCGGCTCGTGAAGATGGTCTTGGCAAAAGTGCCGGACGACCCGACATCAAAGTGGTGAGCGCGGGTATTGCCATCGCCTTGGTTCTGGTGGTGATTGTTGCGGGTGCGGTGACCGCGTTCATGTGTCTGATAGCCATGATGGTCGGGGCATCGGTTGTCGGATGGATCGCCCGGCATCAGATTGGCGGCCATACTGGCGATGTGCTGGGCATGACTCAAATCATCTCCGAGCTGCTTGTCGGTATTGCATTTATCGCGATACTTCAGATTGCCTGATGATAAGATCATGAAAAGGACCGTTTAAAACGGAGCCCAAACCCGGGTCGTATTTTTCGACCGCATTTTTCCTTGGGGGAAGAATGGACAAAGCAGTGACAACCCGTTGGTGGCTTGTTCGCCATGCGCCGGTTCTCAACCCGGAACGGCTTGTCTATGGCCGAAGCGACATGCCGGTTGATCTTACCGATGAAAAGGCATTGCGCGCCCTGTCGCGCCATTTGCCAAACGACGCGGTCTGGATTACGAGCCACCTTTCGCGCACGCTTGATACCGCGCTTAAACTTCTTGAGCTGATGGATGAAAACATCCTGCCGACGCGTGAAACCGGCTTTGCCGAACAGCATTTTGGCGCATGGGAAAAGAAACACTGGAATGATCTGCCCAAAGGGGAAACCACCCGTTTCTGGACCGATTTCGCGCGCCAGCATCCTCCGAATGGGGAAAGTTTCAGCGACGTTGTCGAACGGGTTGGGCCAATATTTGACCGGCTGACAAGATATTGGGCCGGGCGCGATATTGTGGCCGTTATTCACGGCGGGACGGTGCGCGCGGCCCTTGCCAATGCGCTTGGTCTGTCGCTTGAGGCGGCCTTATCATTTCATATCGATACGCTTGGCGTGACCCGGATCGAACATATAACCGGCGTCGATCAACCGGGCTGGCGGGTGACCGGGGTTAATCTGCGTTACTGATTAAAGGGGGCTGTGCAGTTGCCGATACCCTGTTGGGCTTGAATGACATGCCACACAGGGTATCAGTTTTCAGGCGGATTTCCGTTGATCGGTTTCCTGCGCATCGACAAGTGCATATTCCGACAAAAAGCGATCTACCATATCGGCAGAGACATCGTATCTGCCACAGATTGACGCGACATCGTCAAGATAGGCTTCGTAGTAGGGAATAGGCCGACTGCGCGATTTGCCGCGAAGCTCGTTGATTTCCGTAAAGTCGGATGCAAATTCCGGTGCTTCGATAACCTGAATGATCGTGTCGTCGATGATGGCGGCGGGTTTGCCTTTGTATTTCTTGCCACAGGCTGAAAGCATTTTGCTGGCGGTCGGGATGGATATCCCGGGCTGGCCCAGAAGCAGTGACATTTGATCTTCGTCGAAATCGTCATTTTCGAACAATTCTACGAGTTTCGTCAGGTCACGGACCAGAAGAGAAAGCGCATTTACGCGGATGCCACGCGCATGCGACCAAATGATGGTCGCGACAACACCACAGGTCGGGCGGCTGGCATAAATGTTTCGAACATCACGACGCGCCAATGATATTTCACCATTTACAGCATGATGTTGCAGGAATTCGGGAAAGGATTGATCATTATAGCTCAATCTATCCAGCAGCCCGCGCCACATGTCTTCGCGTGATACGGTCTGCCAGGTTGTTGATTTCAGATTCCGAATTCGTTGAATTTGTTCATGAATTGCCATTTGATCAGCAAATTTCCAATTAACCCCAAGAAGTTTTTCCGAAACCCTTTGCGGTTTCGGCATCCGGACTTTGTTTGTTTTGTAATGTCCGGCGGTCACGCGGGCGGCTTTTGTCGGCTCTGATCCATCGTGACAAAATTATGTTCTCCTAAAGAATAACCGCCGACAAGCAGTCAATTCTTACAAATACTGACCTTATGGCTAGGTCGGAGTTTGGGCTTTGGTCGTGGGGGTAAAGCTGCTAGGTTCGGCGCTGCCGTTTGGTGATGGGAAACCGGTGTGATGCCGGTGCTGCCCCCGCAACTGTAACGGGTTGGGTGATCCGGGTGATGTGATGTCACAAGCCACCGGTAATGTTGATTTGCAGACAACATGCCGGGAAGGCGGATTGCTTTCATGCCCGCAGCCAGGAAACCAGCCATCGGTATTCCTGTTCGTAAGGATATGGGGTAACGCAATCCGGCCTCGGTGGGAGGTCAAGGCGAAGGAAAGTGGGTATGACCCAGAATATGGCTGATAGCAGCCAGCTTGCCGGGATCCATCTGATCCTTGGCGGTGCCAGATCGGGCAAAAGCCGGTTTGCTGAAAACCGGATCAACCATGCAGGCGGCGGTATTTATGTCGCGACCGGTCGTGCATGGGACGAGGAAATGGCAAATCGCATCGAACTTCACAAATCATCGCGCGGCGAAATGTGGCAAACGATTGAGGAACCGCTTGATCTTTGCGCTGTCCTGTCTGCCTGCAATCACGACGGCAGTAAACCGGTTCTGGTCGATTGCCTGACGCTTTGGCTGACCAATCTGATGCTGGAAGATCGCGATATCGGGGCCGAGTTTGACCGGCTTTGCGACCTTTTGCCGGGGCTGGATATCCCAGTTCTTCTGGTTTCGAACGAGGTTGGTTTCGGGATTGTGCCGGAAAATGCCATGGCGCGCAGCTTTCGTGATCATGCCGGACGATTGCATCAACGGATTGCCGAGCTTGCCAATCAGGTGACGCTTGTGGTTGCGGGCATTCCGATGTCGGTTAAATAGATCAGAATTCATAGATTTAAGGGTAATTGAATATGGCACAGCTTGGAAAAATTCCGGCAACAGTGATCACCGGTTTTCTTGGTGCAGGCAAAACCACGATGATCCGCAATATGCTGGAAAATGCCGGGGGTAAGCGGATTGCGCTGATCATCAACGAATTTGGTGATCTGGGCGTGGACCGCGAGGTGATTAATGGATGTGGCATATCGGGTTGTGCCGAGGACGACGTTGTCGAACTTGCAAACGGTTGCATCTGTTGCACGGTGGCCGATGATTTCCTGCCGACCATCAAGGGCCTGATTGATCGCGACACGCCGCCTGATCATATCGTTATCGAAACGTCAGGACTGGCATTGCCAAAACCGTTGGTCAAGGCGTTCAACTGGCCGGAAATCCGTTCACGGGTCACGGTAGATGGTGTGGTGGCTGTTCTGGACGGGGCGGCATTGCGCGACGGTCTGTTTGCCCATGATCATCATGCGGTTCAGGCCCAACGTGAGGCTGATGATAATCTTGATCATGAAAGCCCGCTTGAGGAACTGTTTGAAGAGCAGCTTCATTGTGCGGATATGGTGGTTCTGAACAAAACCGATTTGCTGAGCGCTGCCGAAATTGCCAAGGTAGAGGCAGATATCCGGGCCGAGCTGAAACGCCCATCGGTCAAGATCATCGCGACCGCGCATTCGAAGGTCGAAAATGCTGTTTTGCTGGGACTTGGAGCGGCGGCCGAAGACGATCTTGATAGCCGCCCCTCACATCATGACGATGGTCACGAACATGACCACGACGATTTTGAAAGCTTTGTCGTGTCACTTGACGCGGTTGACGATGCGGCCGTACTTGAAAAACGCCTGATTGATGTCGTGCGTCAGTTCGATGTCCTACGGATCAAGGGTTTTCTTGATATTCCCGGCAAGCCGATGCGCCAGGTTGTTCAGGGCGTTGGTGAGAGGTTCCAGCGTTATTTCGACCGGCCGTGGGCCGAAACCGAAACGCGCCGGTCGGAACTGGTGGTGATCGGCTTGCATGGCTTGGATCGCGGTGCCATCGAAGCGGCAATCAAGGCATCGTGACGTTTTGAAATTGTAAGATCATCCGGTCGACAACGTTGTGCGGGCGGATGATCTTGAACCAGCACACGATAAAAGAAACGGACATTTCCGATGCATCTGCTTGCCGCCCAGCCTGGACTTGTTACCGATGGAAGCGAAGCCGTCGATCTGGGGCAAAGCCCGGGCGATGTCGTTATCCTGTCGGCGGCAGAGTCCGAGCTTGCCTGTCTGGCGGGGGCGCAGGCGCGATTGACTTCGGCATTTGGTGATGTGACACCATCGCTGCGATTGGCAAGCCTTTTGCAGTTGGGCCACAACATGTCGGTCGATCTTTATGTCGACGATGTTCTGGCCGATGCCAAATTCATCATCGTGCGCATTCTGGGCGGTCGGGGATATTGGGAATACGGGATCGAACAGCTGGTCGAACTGGCCCGTCGCAACGACGTGCCGTTGGTACTGTTGCCAGGTGACGATCAACCCGATGCGGAACTGTTGTCGTTATCGACGGTAAAGGGTGCAACGTATCAGCAAATCTGGCGTTACCTGATCGAAGGTGGTCCGGGAAATGCTGAACATTTACTGCGTCTTATATATGAAAAATTGAACCCGTCTGTCAGTTGGGACTGGAAGCCGGCGGCACCCTTGGTCAAGGCAGGCCTTTATTGGCCGGGGAAAATCACCGCAAATCTCGAAGAAATTGAACAGAATTGGAAACAAAATCATACTGTTGTCTCGATCATCTTCTACCGTGCATTAATTCAGGCTGGTAATCTGGATGTAATTGATGCGCTGGTTGAGGAGTTGTTGGGTAATAGCCTCAATCCATTGCCTGTTTTTGTTGCCAGCCTCAAAGACCCGGTTGCGGCGGCCTTGGTTGAAGAATGGCTGGGGTCAACACGTGCGGATTTGATCCTGAACACCACCGGCTTCTCTCTTTCCGTTCCGGGTGTGGAACGAAAAGATGGGCCGTTTGATGTTGTCGATGCACCGGTTTTCCAGGTGGTGCTATCTGGCGGTGGTGAAGCATCGTGGCGGGATGGGGTGAACGGCCTTGCCGCGCGGGATATTGCGATGAATGTCGCACTTCCCGAAGTGGATGGCCGTATTTTATCGCGCGCCGTGTCGTTCAAGGGATCGGCGGGCAAGGATGCCCTGACGCAGATTGATCTGGTCAAATATATCCCGGTGCGCGATCGGGTGGCGTTTGTTGCCGAACTGGCGGCCAATTGGGTCAAATTGCGCAAGACGGATGCCCCGGTGCGCAAAGTTGCGATGATCATGGCCAATTATCCCAACAAGGATGCGCGCCTTGGCAATGGTGTGGGGCTTGATACACCGGCCGGGATGATTGAAACCCTTCGGGCGATGAAGGATGCCGGGTACAGGATTAATGAGCTGCCGGAAAATGGCGATGACCTGATCGCAGCGGTCAAGGCCGGACCGACGAATGATTTCAAGTCGCTGGCGGATCGCACCGTTCGTGTGACGATCCCGGTTGCCGATTATCGCGCGGCATTTGCCGCCCTGCCCGCACGCATCCGTCAGCAGGTAACGGATGCCTGGGGAGAGCCGGAAAGTGATCCGTTTTATCTGCCAGATCGGTCGGCGATTGCCCTTTCGATCCTGCCGATGGGCAATGTTGTAGTTGGGCTGCAACCGGCACGCGGATACAATATCGATCCGCTTGAAAGCTATCATTCGCCCGATCTGGTGCCGCCGCATAACTATTTCGCGTTTTATATCTGGCTGCGCCATCATTTCGGGGCACAGGCAGTCATTCATTTCGGCAAACACGGCAATATGGAATGGCTGCCGGGCAAGTCATTAGCGCTGTCGGAAGAATGCTTCCCCGAAGCCGTGTTTGGCCCGACACCGCATTTCTATCCCTTTATCGTCAATGATCCGGGTGAAGGCACACAAGCCAAGCGCCGTGCACAGGCGGTGATCCTTGATCATCTGACCCCGCCTTTGACGCGAGCAGAGAGTTACGGACCCCTTAAGGATCTTGAGGCGCTAGTTGATGAATATTACGACGCAGCAGCAGTTGATCCACGCAGATTGATCATCCTGAAGCGTGACATCCTTGAGCTTGCTATTCGCATCGGGCTTGACCGCGATTGCGGGATTGAGCCGGACGAGGACGAGGAAAGCGCGCTTGCCAAGCTTGATAACTATCTGTGCGAGTTGAAGGAACTTCAGATCCGCGATGGTCTGCATATCTTTGGTAAGGCACCGGAAGGCGATCTTTTGACCGATCTTCTGGTCGCACTGGCAAGATTGCCGCGCGGGGCGAGCGAGGGGTCGAAGGCGTCACTTCATCGGGCCTTGGCCGCCGATATCCTTGGTGATCCCGATTTTGATCCGCTTGATTGTGCCTTTGCCGAATTCTGGCCAGGAATTAGGCCCGAAATTCTTGCGCAATATGACGTTGGTGCGTGGCGTACCATGGGCGATACGGTGGAGCGGATCGAGCTTTTGGCGCGTGATCTGGTACGTGGGGAGGTGGTCGCGGATCAGGCATGGCAGCGGACAATTGAAGTTCTTTCCGATATCGAAATATCTATTCGTCCGGCGGTGACAACCTGTGGCGAGGCAGAGATTGCCGGATTGCTGCGCGGTCTTGCGGGCAAGTTTGTCGAACCGGGGCCATCGGGGGCGCCAACGCGCGGGCGGCCAGATGTTTTACCGACCGGGCGGAATTTCTATTCGGTCGATACGCGCACGATCCCGACCCCGGCGGCATGGCAATTGGGGTGGAAATCAGCCGAATTGTTACTGGAACGGCATGTGCAGGATCATGGTGAATGGCCCGCGGCCCTTGGTCTTTCGGTTTGGGGCACCAGCAATATGCGCACTGGCGGTGATGACATTGCCCAGGCGCTTGCCCTGATGGGTGTACGGCCAACATGGGACAGCGCATCGCGCCGTGTGACCGGGTTCGAGATTATGCCAGCATCTCTGCTGGGGCGACCGCGCGTTGATGTGACGTTGCGCATATCGGGGTTTTTCCGCGATGCGTTCCCGGGTCTGATTGACCTGTTTGACAGCGCGGTGCGTGCGGTGGCCGAACAGGCGGATGAAGCGCCCGATATGAACCCGATTGCGGTTCGGGTGGCGGCAGAAACGGCAAAGCTGTGTGACGCCGGGGCCAGTCCTGATCAGGCCAGAAAACAGGCGGCATTTCGCGTGTTTGGTGCCAAGCCCGGTGCCTATGGCGCGGGATTACAGGCGATGATCGACGAAGAGCTTTGGGAGGACGAGGCCGATCTGGCGGATGCCTATCTGGCGTGGGGCAGTTATGCCTATGGCAACGGGGCGGAAGGTGAAGCCGCGCGTGATATGTTTGAAACACGGCTGTCGCGGGTTGATGCGATTGTCCATAATCAGGACAACCGCGAACATGATTTGCTGGATTCCGATGATTATTATCAGTTCGAAGGCGGAATGACATCGGCAGTTCGGCATCTGTCCGGCAAACAGCCGACGGTTTATCACAGCGACCATTCCCGCCCGGAAAGCCCGAAAATCCGCACATTGGAAGAAGAAATCGCCCGTGTTGTCCGGGCACGCGTGGTCAATCCGAAATGGATCAAAGGCGTAATGCGCCATGGTTACAAGGGCGCATTTGAGATGGCGGCGACGGTGGATTACCTGTTTGCCTTTGCCGCAACGGCGCGCTGTGTTGCGGATCATCATTTTGATCTGGTTTATGATGCGTATCTCGATGATACGGATGTGCGTGATTTTATCAGGGATTACAATCCCGACGCACTTTCTGATATCCGCAATCGTCTGCGCGAGGCGATTGATCGTGGCCTTTGGCAGCCGCGCCGGAATTCCGTATCAGTCGATCTGATGGGGAATGGCGCGGCATAACCGGGCCTTAGACGTTATCGTAAATCACGAGAATTTTACCGTTGAAATGGATGGTCGGAACAAACCGGGCGGTTGAAACGTTTCGTTTTCGCACCATATCTCTTTTAACCAAGTGTTAATCTATTGGTTGAGGGACGGGGCACACCTATCGAGCCGATAACCGCACAAGACGGATCGGCAACAGAGTTAGGAGGCCACTATGGAAAGAACGAAACACGTTCGTTTGCCTGACTATCTGCGGACCCCTCTGCCGGTTCATGCCGGACATGCAAAAATTGTCGATTTCCTGCTTGCTGATGCCGACCTTCCTGACTGGTTACGTGCCGATTTGCACGGCCAGGGCCGTTATCGCCCGGCCCGCGGTGCGATCCGTTCGGTTCTTGACCTGCGTGAACGGTTTCACGGCGTTCATGCACCGGTCAGTATTGAAGAATTCCGTGATGACCTGGACGAACTTGCGCGCCATCTGCCGGGGCCGGATCAAACAACCATTAAAATTGATGCCAAGGTCCGGATTTACTGGCGTTACCTGCAAGGTGTTGAACGCCAGATATGGCGTGCAACCATTTCAAGGGCCCATGTGGCGTTAAATCATTTCCCGGTGGTTCGCGAATTGAAGTCACTGATTGCGGATGTGGTTTCGACGCGCAACTGGCTTGAGCGTCGGCTCGAAGTGATCGAAAAAAGCTTCCAGAAACCGGTTCATGCCCCGAATGATGCGGTGCGCAAGGCATTGCTTCGCCTGCGTCAGATGTCGCCGGGCGACCGGTTGCAGTTATTTAACAAGGCGCGGATGCGTCGCCCCGAATTGCGTAATACCGACATGCGTGAGCCTGATAAATGGGCCGATTTGGTGACCGGCGACCTTGGTTTATCGTCAGGCTGAAGGGCTAAAAGATATATCGATTGACCGAGCCCGGCGGGTTTCGGGGGATCGCACCCGTTACGGGTGCAAGAGCGCGGCTGGAAACGGCCGCGCTTTCTTTTTGGGTGGTTGTCTATTGCCCGCCAGACGGGCAAACTCACAAAATTGATTTTCCGGGGGTATGGATGCGCGCGTTTGTTGCCGTTGCTGGTTTTGTTTTGCAATTTTCTGCAGGGGTCGGCATCGCGGCGGCGGATGACTGGCCAACGGTGCCGGACGGGTCGCTGCATTGGCAGTTGCAGGGTGACATTGATGTTAGCGGCAATATCCGCGTAATCGATAGCGATCTGTTTGAAACGACGGCCGAGCAGGTTCGGGAATGGCACGCGGCCGGTATTTTCCCTATTTGCTATATCAATGTTGGTGCGGTCGAGGAATGGAACGACGATTACGGACAATTCCCAAAGGGTGTCATCGGGAATCCCTATTGGGGGTGGGAAGGTGAAAACTGGCTTGATATCAGCCGCTTTGACCAATTCGCCCATATTATGGAAGTCCGGCTTGACCTGTGTCGGGAAAAGGGTTTTCTGGCTATTGAGCCGGATAACATTGATGCCTATGAAGCGGATACAACCAACAAGAAAACCGGGTTCGATCTGACACGGTCCGATCAGGTTCGATATATCGGATGGCTGATTGAGCAGGCGCATGCGCGCGGGCTTGCCATTGGGCAGAAAAATGCTGCCGAACTGGTGCCTGATCTGATCGACAGAATGGATTTCGCCCTGCTTGAATCATCTTATCGGTTTGGCTTCATGGATGCGTTTTTGTCCTATGTGCAGATGAACAAGCCGGTCTTTGCCATTGAATATATCGAAGAGGGGGTCAATCCGGACCGGTTCTGCCCCGAAGCCCGAAAATACGGTTTTCAGGGTGTCATCGCGCATGTCGAACTGGATCGAAAACCCGAAAACTGTCCTTGATCCGGCGTACGCTTCGCCGCATTGTTCGGGCAGAAATGCAAAGGGATGAAGCAATGACCGACACCAACACGCCCAATACCGATCTCAATACCCGCCACGACGAAAAAATGAAGAAGATCAAGGCCGCGCGCGACAAGATGATGGCGCAGAAGATCGACAAAAAGGGCCTGATCATCGTTCATACGGGTAAGGGGAAAGGCAAATCATCGTCGGCATTTGGCATGGCGATGCGCTGTGTCGGGCATGACATGAAAGTTGGCGTGGTCCAGTTCATCAAAGGCGGCTGGGAAACCGGCGAGGCAAAGCTTTTGAAGAAATTCCCCGATCTTTGCGAATTTCACGCCATGGGAGCGGGCTTTACCTGGGAAACCCAGAACAGGGCGCAGGATGTGGCTTTGGCACGTGAAGCCTGGAACAAGGCGCTTGAGATGATGCGTGATCCAAGCTTTGCCATGGTTATCCTCGACGAGATCAACATCGTTCTGCGCTATGATTTCCTGCCCCTTGATGATGTTCTGGCAGCCTTGGCCGACAAACTGCCCGACCAGCATGTAGTCCTGACCGGGCGTAATGCGCCTGATACCCTGATCGAGGCGGCAGACCTTGTGACCGAGATGACAATGATCAAACATCCGTTCCGCGAACAGGGCATCAAGGCGCAGATTGGTGTCGAGTTCTGATTTGCGGTCTTGGCATACAGCCAGATAAAAGAAAGTTTTGAAACCGGAATGAGCGTGCGCCCTGTTCCTGCTTTGATGTTGCAAGGTACCGGTTCGGATGTTGGAAAATCCTTGCTGGTGGCGGGCCTGTGCCGTGCCTTTGCGCAACGGGGGCTTCGGGTGCGACCATTCAAACCGCAAAACATGTCCAATAATGCGGCCGTAACCGAAGATGGTGGCGAAATTGGCCGGGCACAGGCGTTGCAGGCGCGGGCGTGCGGTGTGCCTGCGTCGGTCCACATGAATCCGGTTCTGTTAAAACCCCAAAGTGAAATTGGTGCTCAGGTCGTGGTACAGGGCAAGGTCCTGACCAGTGCGAAGGCACGGGATTATTATCGGTTAAAACGCGATTTGCTGCCGCGTGTGGTGGAAAGCTTTGATCTGGTTTCTGCTGATGCCGATTTTGTGCTGGTCGAAGGTGCCGGATCACCGGCCGAGGTTAATTTGCGTGCCGCCGATATTGCCAATATGGGCTTTGCCGAGGCGGCCAAAGTTCCGGTCGTTCTGGTGGGGGACATTGATCGGGGCGGGGTGATCGCATCAATCGTCGGTACGCATGCCCTGCTGTCCGAGGGGGACCGTCACTGGCTGCGCGGTTATATCATTAACAAGTTTCGCGGCGATGTGTCGCTGTTTGAGCCTGCCTTGCAGATCATTCATGATCAAACCGGGCTTGAAAGTTACGGTATCGCAACATATTGGCAGGGGGCCAATCGCCTGCCGGCCGAGGATGGCGTGGCGCTTGAAAAAGCCGGGCGTTATGTGCGGTCGGGCGTGGATGAGAACCGGATCAGGATTGCAGTGCCGCACCTGCCGCGGATTGCGAATTTTGATGATCTTGATCCGCTTGCCGCCGAACGAGATATTGATCTTCTGATCATTAAACCGGGCGAAGTTATTCCTGCCGATATTGATCTGGTACTTTTGCCTGGCAGCAAATCGACCACATCCGACCTTCGTTTCCTGAAACAGCAGGGCTGGGATATTGACATTCTGGCGCATTACCGCCGGGGTGGCCATGTCGTCGGAATTTGCGGTGGTTATCAGATGTTGGGGCGCATGGTCCATGATCCCGATGGTATAGAAGGTGCGGCGGGATCAGAAGCCGGGCTTGGATTGCTTGACGTTGAAACCGTGATGGGCGGTGACAAGACGCTGCGTCAAACCACCGGGCTGGCGGGACTTGGTGGGGTTATGGCCGATATCCCGGTCAGTGGTTATGAAATCCATATGGGCGAGACAACCGGGCCGGATCGTGACCGAAGCTGGCTTTGTCTTGATGGCGGGATTATTGACGGTGCGCAAAGTGCCGATGGACGAGTTACGGGATGCTATTTACATGGCCTGTTTGGCAGTGATCCGTTCCGGTCGGCTTATCTGAGCGCGATCGTCAACCGGGACCGGAACAGTACCATCGATTTTGAAGCTGGCATTGATGCCGCCCTTGATGAACTGGCCGATCATGTTGGGGCGTGCCTTGATCTTGACGGGCTTTTGGCATTGGCACAAAGCCGGTCAGGATGACAGGATGACAAAAAGCGCAAGATTGGTGCTGTTTGGCGCGACAAAGCCTTTACATCGGCGCATTTGCGTGGTTTGAGAGAATTTGAAATTCCGGTCCTGTAATGAATGGCGCACAGACGCCATATGGTATCAAACTGCCATATGCGGCCCGGTTTGCAAAACGTTCATCCTTGGTTGGGTATCTTCAATTCCATGCGTCAATTACATCATTTCTGGCTATCACCGTTTTCGCGCAAAGTGCGTCTGGTTCTGGCCGAGAAGAAGCTTGAATTCGAGCTTAAGGCAGAACCTGTCTGGGAGCGACGCGATGCGTTTCTGTCGCTGAATCCGGCGGGCGAAGTGCCGGTTCTGGAAGAAGAAGATGGCACGGTGTTGTGCGATTCAACCGTCATCTGCGAATATCTGGATGAAGTTTATACCGACACGCCGCTTTTGGGTTCGGATGCCAAGGAACGTGCGGAAATCCGCCGCCTTGTTGCGTGGTTTGATGGTAAGTTCAACCGCGAGGTCACCGATCATCTGCTCGGCGAGAAATTGTTGAAACGATTCTTTTCGACCGGGACGCCGGATACCAAAATCCTGCGCGCCGGGCGGACCAATGCGGCCTATCATCTGGATTATATCGGCTGGCTGTTTGAACGCCGGAACTGGCTGGCTGGCGAACATCTGACCATGGCTGATATTGCTGCCGCGGCACAGATTTCTGTCATTGATTATATGGGTGACATCAACTGGTCGAAACATCCGCGTGCCAAGGATTGGTATATGCGGATCAAAAGCCGCCCCGCGATGCGCGATATTCTGGCGGACCGGCAGGCAAGCTTCCCACCGTCCCCGCATTATGCAGATCTGGATTTTGAATGACGGGTTCGTCGAAGGTCGACAGCTTTTACCCGCAAGGTGGCCTTAACGCCGCCAGCTACGACCTTCGTGCCGATCTTGATCGCAAATTATTCGAAGACCCGATTCCGTTTTATCGCGATATTGCCGTCAAAACCGGTGGCCCTGTTCTTGAACTGGGGTGTGGCACCGGGCGCATTGCGGCTGCCATTCACGAGGCCGGTATCGCGATTGAAGGACTTGATCTTTCCGATGCGATGCTGACCAAGGCACGGACGAAATATCCCGATATGGTCTGGCACAAGGGCGATATGTGCGACTTTGATCTGGGACGGAGATTTGCCCTGATCATCATCCCGTTTCGTGGTTTTCAGGAAATCACCGATGGCGAGGATCAGAAACGCTGCCTGATGACGGCCTCTGATCATTTGCTGCCTGGCGGGATGCTGGTTCTTGATCTGATTGATCCCGACCTTCAGTATTGCCTTCCGGAAGGTGATCCGGAAAGTGTTGAACTTCCGCTGTTTCCGATGCCAGAAGGTGTTGGAGCACAAGATAGCAGGTTGCGGATCACCGCAATGGAGCGAACAAGCGACCCCCTGACCCAGCGGTTTGAAGAACACTGGCGGTTCGAGGAAATCGATCCGTCAGGAAAGGTTCTGCGATGCGAGGATTGCTGGCATCACATGCGATGGGTTCATCGTAGTGAAATGCGCCTGATGTTAGAGATTTCAGGTTTCATTTCGGTGTCGGAATTTTCGGATTTCAAAGGCAGCCCGCCGCGATATGCTGCCAATCAGGTCTGGATGGCAAAACGACCGGACTGATGTCCGGCCGTTTGTTCATCCATTTTGCGCGGGCTTAGTTCCCGACGAATTTCTTTGCCCCTGCAAGGGCTTCTGCACGTTCATCATCGGGCAACGGGACCAAGCCATTTTCGGCAAGCAGGCCTTCCTCGCCAATCACCGTGTCCGAGGTATAGGTCGAAATGAACGAGCCAAGCGTTCTGACCAGTTGCTGGTGATCATCTTTAACATACAGGTAAAGGGCGCGCGATCCAGGATAGCTTCCGTCAAGGATCGTATCGTAATCGGGGGCAACGCCATTGATCGATACACCCTGCATGGTGTCGCGATTGCGGTCCAGGTTGTTGAAACCCATAATGCCGTAGGACTTCGGGTCTTTCTCAAGTTTGCTGATGACCAGACGATCATTTTCACCGGCAGCGATATAGGCACCGTCTTCGCGGATGGTGCGGCACAGAAGGCGGAAGCTTTCGGGGTCGCTGGCTTCGAGGCTGGCGATGTCACTGAAAGTTGCGCATCCCTTGTCCATGAGAAGCTGTCCCATAAGGTCGCGTGTACCCGATGTCGGCGGCGGACCATAGACGCGTATCGGAATATCGGGCAGGTCGGCATCGATATCGGACCATTTGACATTCGGATTGGGAACGCTTGCGCCCTGAACCGGGACAGTACGGGCCAGTGCCAGATAAAGCTGCCGTGCAGTCAATGACATGGTCGGTGCATTACGTCCTCCCATAAGCACGATGCCGTCGTAACCGATTTTTATTTCGCTGATATTGCGTACCGAATTGGCAGCACAGATGGCGGTTTCCGACCCGGTGATCTGGCGTGATGCATCGACAATATCGGGATATTCCGCACCGATCCCGCCGCAGAACAGTTTAAAACCGCCACCAGAACCGGTGCTTTCAACCACCGGGGCGGGTTCACCGGTGGTCTTGCCGAAATATTCGGCGACCTTGGTGGTCAGCGGAAAGATGGTCGAAGAACCGACAATTCTTATCTGGTCACGCGCCTGCGCAGTGTTTGCGGCAAGCATCATGGATATGGACGCGGCGATGGCGGTCGTGGCAATCAAACGACGCATGGGGTCCCCCGGCTGAAAATCTGGCGATATGGTCCCGAAACCGGCGGGCACATATCAAGTACGGATCAGAACCTATTCCGATCCGGTTTGAACATCCATCTTTTCTATATTCGCTCTTGCCGCATCAGCGACAGGGGTTCCGTTTGAATTTTCTATGACAGTTAGATAATCCTGACGCGCAAGGTCATTGTCTTTGTTGATCCGGTGCAGGTTCGCACGTTCAAAAAGCGCCTGAATATTTTGGGGCGAGAGTTCCAGCGCGCGTTGAATATCGGTCATGGCAAGGTCGTATGTTTCAAGCATGCGCCATGCCGTGCCGCGATAAATCAGTGCTTCGACATTGTTTGGATCAAGATCAAGCGCGTTGTTAAGGTCATCGATTGAATCCCAATACTGACCGGCCATGCCAAGTACCATTGCCCGATCAACCCAAAGGGTCGGATCGTTTTTAACAATGCCAAGTGCGCGGGACTGGTCGCGCCAGGCAAATTCCAGATTTCCCGCCATCATCCAGCTTTGTCCTGCTTGGGCCAAAAGCCCGGCGACAACCTGTTGGGGGGATGTGCTTTCATCGGCAAGTGCATCAAGGCGGGTTGCGGCTTCTTCGTATTTTTCAAGTGCAATCAGGGCGACCGCAACGCAATGTTTCGCCGGTTCACCGCCGCCCATATCGCGCCACGCGATGGCGCTTTCAAAACCGTCTTCGGGTTTCAGGCGGGCGAGTTTCAGGCAGTCCTGATATTGTTTGGCGTCCTCCGCGCTCATATCCGTGCCTTGCGCCAAGGCTTGCCTTTGCAGGCCGAGCGAAACCAGAACCATGCCAAACAAAGTCATCGTAACAAGGGATGATGCGCGCAGGGTTTTGCGTGCAAGCAGTTCAGACATGATGGGCCTTTCAGTTTGGCGTTGGTTGCAAGGCGGATCGATAATGATCAGCATAGGCGGATGTTGTCGATTCTGACCAGAAGCCGTTTATAAGGGCCGCATTGCAAATCATGAAAGCGGCAAGAAAATGATTGTGATTTCAAAGTTTCCGAAAACCGACCGGAAAGCTTTTGTCATGCGCGTTCAGGGCCGATAGTGTTCCACACACAAAGATAGTCGCCCCGGCATATGGATTTGATAATGACCGAAAAGCTGTTTTGCTTCGGATTGGGATTTTCAGCGCGCCTTGTCGCAAATCAGTTACGCGAAGAAGGCTGGGAAATTGCCGGCACCACGCGTAGCGCAGAAAAGGCCGATAAACTGCGCGCAGAGGGGATCGAGCCGCACATTTTTTCCGATGACAAGCCGGTTGCCGATATTCGCGATGCCTTGAAAGATGTGACACATGTCCTGATTTCTGCACCGCCGGGTGGAAATGGTGATCCTGTTCTGGCCCATCATGCCGGTGATCTTGCCGCGCTGCCGGGTGGTACATGGATCGGATATCTGTCGACAACAGGTGTTTATGGCGATTACGACGGTGCGACCGTCACCGAAGATGACGACCTGATGCCAAGCGGCAAACGTGGTCGCAGACGGGTGGCCGCAGAAAAGGCATGGTTCGATCTGGGGCAGCGTCATGATCTTTGTGTGCAAAGTTTCCGATTGGCCGGGATTTACGGACCGGGACGTAATGCCCTGGAAACGGTTCGATCCGGACGGGCGCGGCGGGTTGTAAAGCCCGGACAGGTTTTTTCACGTATCCATGTCGAAGATATTGCACAGACGGTTCTGGCATCCATCAAACGTCCGAATGCCGGTGCGGCTTATAATGTGTGTGACGATGATGCCGCTCCTCCGCAGGATGTGATCGCGTATGCCTGTGGTTTGCTGGGTATGGACCCTCCGCCGGAGGAAGATTTCAAGACGGCATATCTGAGCCCGATGGCTGCAAGCTTTTATGAAGATAACAAGCGGGTTGCCAATGACCGGATCAAGGCCGAACTTGTTGTGAAGCTGCGTTTTCCCGACTACAAGGCGGGTTTGCTGGCGCTCCATGATGAAATATTGGCCAAAATCAACGGGGGCGGGACACATGCGCTTTAAAAGCGCATTGTTGACGCACCCTATGGGTCGTATATAACCGCTTAGGAATTTTGATCGGGCCGATATCCGCATTTGGCCCTGATGGTACCCAGCGCCGGATCGTGATGGCGGGATCATCGCGACATTACCGACCGGCAAGGAGAGAGCAAGCATGGATCGTCGTATCGCAACCGTTTTTGGCGGCACCGGATTTGTCGGGCGTCATATCGTCAAGCGCCTGCTTGAGCGCGACTTTATCGTCCGCGTTCCGACCCGCAGCTTTGAGCGCGTCAAGAAACTGAAGCCGATGGGCTATCTTGGGCAGGTGGTTCCGGTGCATTGCGATGTCCGCAATGAAGAGTCGCTCAAAAGCGCGATCGAAGGTTCGGAAGCGGTGATTAATCTGCTGGGCATTCTGTATCAGCGCGGCAGCAGCAGTTTCATGAATATCCATGTCAAAGCGGCCAAGCGTATTGCCGAGGAAGCCAAGGCATGCGGTGTGAAAACCTTCCTGCATATGTCGGCGCTTGGTGTGGATAAGAACCCGCATGCGCTTTATGCGACTTCGAAACTGGCTGGTGAAAAAGCTGTTCGCGCAGCCTTCCCGGATGCGGTGATTTTTCGTCCGTCGGTTATCTTCGGCCCGGAAGACAATTTCCTGAACCAGTTTGCCACCATGGCGCGCTATTCCCCGGTTCTGCCGGTCATTGGTGCGCCGGGCCTGCCGAAGGTTGAACTCGACAAAGGCAAGGTCGACATGCTTGGCGATGGCGGACCGAAATTCCAGCCGGTCTATGTTGCCGACGTTGCCGAGGCATTCGTGACGGCACTGGTCGAAGGTAAATCTGCGGGTAAAACCTATGAACTGGGGGGGCCGGAAGTCTATAGCTTCAAGGGACTCCTGCGCGATATGCTGCAGATCACCCGCCAGCGCGCCATTCTGATGCCGGTGCCGTTCTGGCTGGCGTCGATCAAGGCGTTTTTCCTGCAATTCCTGCCAAAACCGCTTTTGACCCCGGATCAGGTTCGTCTGCTTAAAACCGATAATGTCGTGTCTGACGGTGCCGAAGGTTTTGCCGAGCTTGGCATTACGCCCAACAGCGTTGAAGCAATTGCGCCGACCTATCTGAAGCGTTTCTGCCCGCCGCGCAAAAGCGGTGAGTTCCGGCGTTTCGTCTAATCACTAAATCTTTCAGAACTGATATTAAAATCCCCGCCGATTATTTCGGCGGGGATTTTTGTTGATTTCAGGCATTCTCAAGCAGCCTAACCGGCGCGAACACGGGCTACAAAGCTGTTGGCTTCGTCTTGCAGACGATGGGCCTTTTGCAGAAGCTCTTCGGCAGTGTTGCGGGTTGAACCTGACAGTTTCTGAACTGCCTCGGCGGCACGCGATACATTGAGCATGTTTTCAGACACGTGACGCACACCGTTGGCGGCTTCTTCCGATCCGCTGGCAATCTCGGCCGTGGCAGAACCCTGTTGACGCATGGCGGCTGCGATCGAGCTTGAGATCGTATCGATTTCGCCGATAGTCCGGGCGATGGTCGAAATCATCTCGACGGCTTCGCTGCTGACCGAACGCATTTCTTCGATCTGCTTGCCGATATCCTCGGTCGCGCGCTGGGTTTGGGATGCCAGATTTTTGACCTCGTTTGCGACCACGGCAAAACCCTTGCCTGCGTCACCGGCTCGCGCGGCTTCTATGGTAGCGTTAAGGGCCAGCAGGTTGGTTTGGTCAGCAATGGTCGTGATCAGTTCAATGACTTCGCCAATGCGATTTGCCGTGTCAGACATCTGGCGAACGGTTTCATCAGATTTGCGGGCTTCGGAAACGGCAGCGCGGGAAACTTCCTCTGCCTTGGAAACCTGTCGTTCGATTTCGGCAATCGATGCAGACAGTTCCTCGGTTGCGGACGAGACCGAGCTGACATTCTGGGATGCATTCTGGGATGCTTCGCTGACTTCGATTGCGCGGTGAACGTTGTCACCGGCGTTATGTGCCATGTTGTCGGCGGCATCGCGCATGTCACCAACCTGGGACAGCAGTTCCGTGACCAGCCCATTGACGGAGCTTTCAAAGCCGTTCGCCATTTCCAGCAATGCTTCGCGACGTTGTTGTTCCGCACGAATTTCTGCGGCTTTGTTTTCTTCCCGAAGACGTTCTGCTTCCTTCGCGTTTTCCCGGAACAATTCGACTGCCGATGCCATATCTGCAATTTCGTCGCTGCCATGATCGGTTACCGGTGTTTCAAGGTCGCCTTTGGTCAAGCGATCCATGGCAACGTTCAATCCGATCAGACGGGCCAAAAGGTTGCGTTGGACATAAAGCCATATGATCAGTGCAGAAATAATCAGTGCTGCGGTCGCAACCCCGATCATGATGTTTTTCGCAATGCCGATGGTGGTTGTAACCCCCTGATTGGCATCGTTGATTTTCGCGCGCATATCTTCCAGAAGTTGTTGCGCGGTTTGGGCCATTTGTTGGGATGTCTCTGTTGTTTGTGTCAACAGATCGGTCAGCAAAGCTTCGCTAACGAATTCGTTCTGACGCAAATTGAACAGATTGTTACTGCCGTTCGATGTCAGACCATTTGCAATTGTTTCAACCGACGATCTTGCCGTTTCGCGATCTTCATCCGACGGAATTTCATCTGAGCCACTTTGCATTTGGGGGATAAGCGGCGTTGATAAATTCTTGATCTTGTCGAGTTCTTCGGGGCTGCTTGCCGTGAAAGTCATGCGGGCCAGTGCGGGAATCTTAAGTGCCACCGCGCGCAGTTCCAGCATGTTCTTTGTTGTTGGCGCGTCCTCTCCGCGAAGCGTATTCAGCGTTTGAAAGACTTCTTTGGTTTTCTCCGGATTGCGGACCAGGCCATATAGCTGGCTTAAGTTGTTTTCCAGATTGCTGTTCGCCATGTCACTGGCGCTGATTGTGATCGATTCAATTTCATTCACGGCGCGAATGATGTCACTCATGATAAGTTGACGCGTTTTCTGCGTGTCAAATCGTGACTTCATGATATCGGACAAGCTATTAATATTATTGATCATCTTCCCTGTTTGTTGGGAGAATGAGCTTAGTATTTCGCCATCAATATCGTATCTGGCCAACTCGGCGATTTGATCGTTCATGCGATTTTCGATCATGCCGAGTGCTTTGGTCGTGTTTTCCAACTGTGCTTCTGATTGCGCAGTTGTGACACGACGCGCCATGCCTGTGACGGCATCGCTAAACGCGCTTAGTTCCTGGCCGGAAATCAGGGCCGGGATAGCTTCTTCTGCTACGACTTTTTGCTGTTGTTCTGTGATTTGGAAAGAAAAAACCGCTAGGGCGGCGGCACATACAGCGAGCAAGGCGATTGGCACAATTGCCAGCATCAGCCTTCCGCGCAAACCAATTTTGCCGGTCATGACAATTCCCATTAAAGGATTTCAGGGTGTCGGCGGCTTATTTTGCCCTTCTCGACTGTTGTTACTTGGACCGCCCTGAAAGGTCCAAATCACGAGAAGAAATATCTTTTTGAGTCAGTGTTTTGCAAGCGTATTTCTGATTTTTTCTATTATTTCTTGTATTTTCTCTGCTTGTTCAACCGGAGCTGCACCGGGCCGTTCAACCATGATGATCGGTATGTTCAGTTCGCGGGCAGCCAGAATCTTGGCTTCGGTAGCATCACCGCCGCTATTTTTGCTGACGATGACATCGATTTTGTGGCGTTGCAGAAGTTCGATTTCCCCTTCGACCGTGAAGGGACCACGGGCAATCAGCCATTCACCCAGAGTCAGATTGAATGGATCTTTGGGAGACTCGACAGTCCGCACAAGCAGCCATGTTTTTTCCAAGCCTTCGAAATGGGCAAGATCCTTGCGTCCGCTGGCGATCAAGGCGCGTTTTCCGTGTTCGGGCAGGATTTGAGCTGCCTCTGCGAGGCTTCTGACGATGATCCAGCGGTCTTTATCCGTTTTTTGCCATGCTGACCGCTGAAACTGAATGCAGGGTGTCGCCACCGCGTGACAGGCTTGGGCAATGTGGCTGGATATCTGTGTGGCATAGGGGTGAGTTGCATCGATCACGAGATCGATTTTTTCCGAACCCAGACAGGATATGATGCCTTCGGCTCCGCCAAAACCACCAATGCGGACGGGGATGCCATCCGGTAATCTGGGGGCACTGGTACGACCGGCAAGAGAAAGCTGCAGACGCACATCTGATCCGAATTCCTGTAACAGGTCAGCAGCGATACGGTTGGCATCCCCCGTGCCGCCAAAAATAAGAATGTTCAGCGGGGTTTCTGTGTTTCGAGGGGGAGTCATATGTTGCGGGCCTGTTCTTGTTCATTTTAAAGGTTCGGCTTTGTGCCTTCGGCGGGAAGAAAGGCGTCAAAATCACCATGTCCGGCACGGGCGATGATCCTGCCAACACGATCAACAACGACAATTTCGATGGCGGAAGCGCCGTCGATGGTTGCGCGGGCGGTTTCACCAGCCTGAAGGGCAATGGTGCGTGCTATATCAACGTTTCTGGATGAGCAAAGTTCCAGAACCTGTTTAGCCGTATTGGCGTTGGCAATTTCAGATACCAGTTCGGCATCACCGCCAAGTGCGGCAACTGTATCAGAGAGCTTGTTGAAATCGACTTCGGACCGGCTGCTATGCAGATCCATATGGCCCTGCGCCAGTTTGACTAGTTTGGCAAATCCGCCTGAAATTGTGATATGATCGACTGGATGGCGACGCAGATATTTTAGCATGCCGCCAACAAAGTCGCCCATATCCAGGATAGCCTCGTCCGGCAGATTATAAAATTGCCGAATGGCTGCTTCGGACGTTTTGCCGGTGGCCCCGGCAACATGTTTGCGGCCGGTGGCGCGCGCGACATCAATGCCACGATGGATGGAATGAATCCACGCCGAACAGCTGAACGGAATCACCACGCCGGTGGTTCCCAGTACGGAAAGACCGCCAACAATTCCCAGTCGCGGGTTCCAGGTTTTCAGAGCGATTTCCCGCCCGCCGGGAATGGAAATTTCAATTTCGACATCGGTAGTCGCGTTAAACTTGTTTGCCAGTTCGACGATCTGCTGTGTCATCATTTCGCGCGGTTTGGGGTTGATCGCGGCTTCGCCCACCGGGATGGGCAGGCCAGGTTTCGTAATCATCCCGACACCGTCGCCGGCATGGAAGGTGATGCCGGACCCCTGTTGTCCATGGCGGATTGTTGCAATGATTTCCGCGCCATGGGTGACATCGGGATCATCGCCAGCATCCTTGATCACGCTTGCCCGTGCCCAGCCATCGCCGGTTTCAGCCTTGATCAGGTTAAAGGATGGTGTTTCACCCCGGGGAAGGATGATGGTGACCGGATCAGGAAATTCGCCAGACAACAGCGCTTGCCACGCCGCGCGGGTTGCCGCGGTGGCACAGGCCCCCGTTGTCCATCCCTTGCGTAGTGGTCCGTCCGGTTTTCGGGTCATGGGGCGGGCGATCCCGGTTTATGGCTTTGAAGATTTGGGTTAACCATTATTATGGCACCACGCATTTTTTGACAGAGCTCATATATTAAACATTATAAATGATGTGGTATTAGGTAAATAACGAAAAAAATACGGATTAATATGTTGGACGTAGCACCAAGATGCTGTTTAACATATCCAAACGATCCGGTCCTGCACAGATGGACCAGTTGGCTGAGAGATAAAGAATTCCGCAATGACGACACTTGGTCTTGATTTTCCGGTATTTGAGCCGGGTTGGGTTTGGCTGGTCGGCGCAGGTCCGGGTGATCCCGGTTTGCTGACGCTTCATGCTGTCAATGCGATGCAGCAGGCCGATATTGTTGTCTATGATGCGTTGGTTGATGACCGGATTCTCAATCTTTTGCGTTCGGATGCCAAGCGTGTTTATGCCGGGAAGCGCGGTGGTCGGCCGTCTTCAAAGCAAACGGATATATCCCTGCAGCTTGTTGATTACGCCAAGCAGGGCTTAAGGGTTCTGCGGCTTAAAGGTGGTGATCCGTTTGTTTTTGGCCGCGGTGGTGAAGAAGGCCTGACGCTGGTTGAACATAATGTGCCGTTCCGGGTCGTGCCGGGTATTACGGCGGGGATTGCCGGTGCGGCCTATGCCGGGATTCCAACAACGCATCGTGATTGCAATTCATCGGTAACCTTTGTCACAGGCCACGGTTCAAGTGGCGAAATGCCCGATAACATTAATTGGGCGGCTCTTGCCAAAGGGGCGCCGGTATTGGTGCTGTATATGGCGATGAAGCATTTGCGCCGTATTTCATCGGAACTGATGGCCAATGGACGATCCGGTGACGAACCACTTGCGGTTATCAATCAGGCAACAACCCCCAATCAGGGCATTCTGATTTCGACGCTTGCCAATGCGGCCGATGATGTCGAAAAAGCCGGTGTGGAACCGCCGGCAGTTTGTATTCTGGGCAAGGTGGTCGACTTGCGCGACCGGTTGAACTGGCTTTCGCCGCAGGATGACGTCAAAGCCGTGCGCCATGTTCCGTTCGAACAGGTTCTTGACCTTATTACCATGCCGGCGGATGCGAACGTTTCCAAATCCTGAGTTCCGGATTGATCTATATCGTTGTTCACAATGGATCGGCGCGTCACAATCGACGCAACTGATCATTTCGGGTGGATCATGGACGAACAACAGATACTGATCCGCATCATCGAAAGCGGCTGGGCACAATGCATGACTGTTTTGCAAGAAGACAGCGGCGTTTTGGCGACAGCATTGATTGCCGGACTTGTCGGCAGTGCCACGCACTGTGTTGGGATGTGTGGGCCATTTGTGATCAGTCAGGTCACGTCGCGCATGGAAAAGCTGCCGCTTGAAAAGATGAGCGAGCTTCGCCGACTTACCGGGGCCGCCTTATTGCCTTATCAGTTTGGCCGATTGACGACCTATACCCTGCTTGGTGTGATGGCGGGCTTTTTCGCCGATAGCATCACGGTGCTGACCAAAATCTGGTGGTTGGGGCCTATGTTGCTTTTGTGTGCGGCACTTTTCTTTCTGGTCTTTGGGGTAATCGGTCTGGTGCCACATCTTGCCGGGCTGTTTCCAAACGTGGCTGGAGGAAACGCTGCGGGGGCATGGTGGAACCGTGTGGTTGGTGACCGCATTAAACCGCTATTTGGTGCGCCATTTGGCTGGCGGGGTTATCTGCTGGGGATCATGCTTGGATTTATTCCCTGCGGTCTGATTTATGGTGCGCTGGTTCTGGCGGCCGCAGGTGGCAATGTATTGACCGGCGGGTTCGTCATGGCGGTATTTGGTCTTGGCACCGTGCCGATGCTGTTTGCAACGGGCGTGATCGGCCAGTATGCCACCCGACGTTTTCGTGCTTTTATGGCACCGGTCGGTCGGGGGCTTATGGTCGTTAACGCCATCATCCTTGCCATGCTGGCATTTCATCAGATCGGATAATTTTGCGAATTCGCAATGACGCTATTGTGAGCCATGGCACAGTCACGGGTCTTGCATGATCGTTTTGCGGATTTATAGTGCCCGCAAGACAGTGGGTTATTCATCCGGTTGATTGCGGCAAAGGTAATCCCGGGACAAAAGGAACAGGTAGCGGCGTGAGCAGGAAAACACTCGTAATCATTCTGGCGATTGCGCTGGTTCTCGGAATCGGATTGACCTATCGACTGATGATGATGGGATCGGAAACCGCATCTTCAAGTTCGGGTGCTGCGGCAATTGGCGGACCGTTTGAACTGGTTGATCAAAATGGTCAGACCCGCACCGAACAGGATTTCCGCGGAAAATACATGCTGATTTATTTCGGTTATACCTATTGTCCGGACGTTTGCCCGACCGAATTGCAGGTGATGGGCAATGCGCTTGATGCTCTTGATCCCGAAATTGCCAATGAAGTAACGCCGGTTTTCATTTCGGTTGATCCGGAACGCGATACAGTTGACGCGATTGCGGCTTATGTTCCCCATTTTCATGAACGTATGGTCGGCCTGACCGGAACGCTTGAACAGACTACAGCCGCGGCAAAGACTTTCCGTGTGTATTACGCTAAGGCATATGCTGACGGGGAAGCAAAGGATTCGGATGCCTATCTGATGGACCATTCGTCCTTTGTGTATCTGATGGGACGTGATGGGTCATTTATCCGTCACTTTAATTACGGAACAGCCCCGGAAGATATGGCAAAGGGCATTGCCGAAGTCGTTAAGAAGAACGGATGATTACCGCGTTTCTGTAGGGATCAGTTTGTGCGGCATTCAGGGAAATCGGAAGAATATGGAATTATCTGCAATGCAGCTTCCGGGCCTGATTATTGCCGCACCTTCGTCAAATAGCGGCAAGACGGTTCTGACGCTTGGCCTTTTGCGTGCACTTGCCAATCGGGGTGTTCGTGTAGCGGCGGCGAAAACCGGACCGGACTATATAGACCCGGCATTTCAGGCCGCTGCATGCCGAGAAAAATGTATCAATCTTGATCCTTGGGCGATGTCCGGTGATCAGATCGTTGCGCTTGCCCAGCGGCAGGCCGGGGAGAAGTCACTTCTTCTTTGCGAAGGTGTGATGGGGTTGTTTGACGGGGCAGCGGACGGCAGTGGGTCAACGGCCGATCTTGCGGCGATGATGAACTGGCCTGTGGTGCTGGTTATTGACGTCAAGGGGCAGTCGGCATCGGCTGCCGCGGTGATCGCCGGGTTCGCCGGCTTTCGCAAAGATGTGAAAATTGCGGCTGTGATCCTGAACCGGGTTGGCAGTGATCGGCATCGTATGATGATTGAAACGGCGTGCCGCGAACATCTTCCGGAAATTCCTGTGATCGGGGCGGTCCGGCGCAGTGATGCATTATCGCTGCCCGAACGGCATCTTGGCCTTGTGCAGGCAGGCGAACATGACGCGCTTGATGTGTTTCTTGATCAGGCGGCCGGGATTATTGCCGAGGATGTCAATCTTGATCAGTTGATCGGTCTGGTACGCGGGCGGAAACTTGCGGTGGGGGCTGGTGATGGTTCGGATGCGGTTGGCATCGGTATCCCGCCATTGGGGCAGCATATCGCCATCGCACGGGATACGGCTTTTGCCTTTGCCTATCCCCATCTTCTTGAAGACTGGCGCCGTCAGGGGGCGGAATTATCGTTCTTTTCCCCGCTTGCCGATGAAACCCCAAGCAATGGGGCGAACGCGGTCTATCTGCCGGGCGGTTATCCGGAACTGCATGGTGAACAACTGGCGAATGCGGGAAATTTCAAAGCGGCAATCGCGGCGATGGCAGTCAGAAATATCCCGATCTACGGCGAATGCGGTGGCTATATGATACTGGGCGAGGCATTGATTGATGCAACTGGCCAACATCACCAGATGCTTGGGCTTTTGCCCCTTGTGACGAGCTTTGCTGATCGCAAGCTGCATTTGGGATATCGAACACTGGTTTTGTCCGGGGCAACAGCTTTGGGGCCGGTTGGGACCGTTCTTCGCGGGCACGAGTTTCACTATGCCTCGACGATCAAAGCCGATGGTACGCCCCTTGGAAACATGGCCACGGCAACTGGTGGTGACCTTGGCAGTGCCGGTTTGATGAAGGGCAGTGTTTTCGGCTCGTTCTTTCATCTGATCTGCCAGTAGCTTCGATTGGTGATCTTTGCGGTTTGGAAGTCCGCCATATGCTATAATCCAAAAATAATAAAATGATGCCGGACGAGAGAGACGATGACAGAGCCGACGGTTGAGACAGGGAATGAACCGTTTTGGGAAACCAAGACGCTTGATGAAATGACTACCGAGGAATGGGAGTCCATTTGCGACGGATGTGGCAAATGCTGTCTGCATAAGCTGCAGGATGAGGATACCGACTTTGTTTATTATACCTCGGTAGCCTGTCGATTACTCGATTGCGAAACCTGCAGCTGCAAGGATTATCCAAATCGAACCCAGCATGTGCCTGACTGTGTGCAACTTTCGCAGGAAAACGTCGCGACATTGTCCTGGATGCCATCGACATGTGCCTATCGTTTGATGGCCGAAGGAAAAGGATTACCTGACTGGCACCCACTAATTACAGGACGCGCAGACTCAACGATCGCGGCGGGAATGTCGATCAAGGGAATGGTGATCTCAGAGGATGACGCCCACCCTGATCTGACCCGATATATTGTTAAATGGCCAGCTTGAACGTATAATCCAAAGTATGTTCACCTATGCTAAAATAGGTGATTGATTACTTCATCGGTATAGATATCCTGTGATCCGAACAATTGCGCAGTATATGCGGAATTGTTCGTTTTGTTTTTATACAGGCCTTTAAATGACCGGGTCTTCAGTTAGAAACCCGGGCAACACAAGAAAGACATTCGGATGGGTTTTGCGTCACTTTTCAGTAATGACAGGTCGCAGGAAGGTCAGCAGATTGTAAATGCGCTGAGCCTGTCGATGGCTGTTATCGAGTTTTCGATTGATGGCAAGATTCTGACGGCCAATGATAATTTCCTGAAAACAATGGGTTTCTCGCTGGAGGAAATTGTTGGTCGGCATCATTCGATGTTTGTCCCGCGTGAAATCAGTAATGGCGAAGAATACCGGAAATTCTGGGAACAGCTTCGCAGCGGTAAATTCTCGTCGGGTGCTGTGCCGCGTGTGCGCAAAAATGGCGAGATGATATGGCTTGAAGCGACTTACAACCCGATTCTTGGCAAAGACGGAAAGCCGACGAAGGTCGTCAAATTTGCATCCGACATTACAGCGCGTCGCGTTGAGCGTGCGGTTTTGCAAAGTGTCTTTGACGCGATGGAAAAATCGCAGGCCGTGATCGAGTTTGACCTGAACGGCATTATCCTTAAGGCAAACAAGAATTTTCTTGATGCCATGGGATACAGACTCGATGAAATTATCGGCAAGCATCACAGCATGTTTGTTGAGCCAGAATATCGTGACTCTGCCGAATATCGCTCGTTCTGGGAAACCCTGAAAACCGGGAATTTCCATACGGGCCAATTCAAACGCGTCGGCAAGGGCGGCAAGGAAATCTGGATTGAGGCGTCCTATAACCCGGTGCTTGATCCGGTTGGAAAGCCTTTCAAGGTGATCAAGTTCGCGTCAGATATTACCGAGCAAACCCTTCTGTTGCTTGAGCTCAAGACCATGATCGATCAGAACTTTACCGAGATCGATAGTAACATCGCCGCTTTGGGCAATTCGGCCAATCAAAGTGTCAGCACATCCGAGGAAACCTCGCATACGGTGCAGACCGTTGCGGCCAGTGCCGAGCAGATGGCGGCATCAATTGCAGAAATTTCGCGTAGTATGGCGCAGTCTCGTGACGAAACAGAGCGCGCATTTGATCAGACGATCAGCGCCAACAGCTCGACCCAGCGTATGGCGGAGGTTGTCGAGTCAATGGGGAGCATCGTTGAAGTCATTCAGAATATTGCCGGGCAGATCAACCTTCTGGCATTGAATGCGACGATAGAGAGCGCGCGTGCGGGCGATGCTGGCAAGGGGTTTGCCGTTGTTGCCAACGAGGTCAAGAACCTGGCCAATCAGGCCGCTCGTGCGACCGAGCAGATTTCCGATGAAATTTCAGGCATTCAGTCGATCTCGTCAGAGGTTGTCGGTGCCCTTGAAACCATTCGTCATTCGGTGGAAACGGTCAGGGACAGTGTCACCAACATATCCTCGGCGGTTGAGGAACAAAGTGCGGTGACCGAAGGCGTTTCGGAAAACATGCGCATGATGGCAGGTGCGGTTGACGGTCTTGCCCGGAACCTTGATAACATCAAGTCCACCACGGGTATGGTCGCCGACTCGGTCAGTCGAACCCGTAAGGCTGCGGAAGTCCTGGCGCGTTAACCGTCTGATTTCCTATACAGATGTATCGAACTGCAGGATGGCCGATGCATTCGGCCGTCCAGTTTTGTTTGTGCGGTGACGGTTTTGAGACTTTATCGCGAAAACAAATCTGAACAGCTTGCCTAATGTTCACTGTCTCAGCAAAAATAGACACTCATTGCAAATGATCCGCAAACAGCGCGGTGACAGGGAATGTCGAGTGAATATATGCGCATAGATGTTCTGGGTGTTGGCGAGGCATTCGATCCCGCCTTTGAAAACTCATCCGTCGTGGTGAGTGCAAATGGCTATCGGTTGATGATTGACTGTGGGGCAACGGTGCCCGGATTGCTGATGCGCAAGTTTCCCGATCCGGATGCCATTGATGCGATTTATTTCACCCACATGCATCCCGATCACGTTTTCGGACTGGTGCCGGTTATGCTGAACTGGCGCGATGACGGTCGATCAAAGCCGATCCATATCATCGCGACACCTGCGGTACGCAATCATCTGGAAAAGATCATGGAGCTTGGCTTTGCCGGGCTTGGAAGTGCGTGGCCGTTTGAAATTATCTGGCATGCGGTGCCGGAAACCACGCAGATAGGTCCGTTCGAAACCAAATTTGCCCGTTCCGATCACAGCGTTCAGAACCATGCAATTTTGCTGCGTTTCGAGAATAAGGGTTTTGCCTATTCCGGTGACGGTAACGTGACAGCCGATACTACAGCGCTTTTTACCGCTGCTGATCTGGTGTTTCAGGAAACATATTTGCCCAAGCATGATCCAAAACATGCCGCGCACTGCGATTTGGAAACTGTTCTGCAATTGGCATCTGATATGCCCGGATCACGTTTCTGGCTCTATCACATCAAACGTAATGTAAGACGCGAGATCGCCGAACTTCTGCGCGAAAATCCGCAGGTACGGGTTGCCGTACCTGGCGAAGTGATCGAAATCCGTTAGGGTGACGCCTCAGCAAACCCAGCAAAAAGGCAGCCCATCGGCTGCCTTCTGATTTCCGAGATATCCTGATCGGGTCGTCTTAGTGAACCGAACGCGGGTCCATGTCGTGCTGGCGGATTGCCGCATGGGCTACGGCCTGACTTTCGAACGATGCGATATGGGTACCATCCGCGGTAAATACCCCAAAGACCGTTTCGTTGCTTTCGTCTTCGGGATTGGCCATCGCGCGCACATAAGCAAAATCGTGAATGCCAAGCATGGCAAAATCACCAGACGAAAGCAGGTTCAAATCCTGTTCCGCGCCGCGGGTTTCTTTGGTCTCATGGTCTGAGATGCGATTGCTCATAAAACCACTCTCCTTGTTACGCCTTGCGGCTTTTATCTTCGACCGCGTCTGCGCCATTTTCAGCATCGACGGTCATATCTATGGTGCGTGACGAGACGGCTTTCTTCTTGGCAGAGTTGATCGCAATTTCACGTACAACCGGTTCAGGAACCGGACGGTTCAAATCCACATGCAAAAGTCCGTTATCAAGATGGGCGCCAACAACTTCAATACCCTCGGCCAGTACAAAGGAACGCTGGAACTGGCGGGATGCTATACCGCGATGGATATAGATGCGGTTGCTGTCGTCTTCCTGATGCTTGCCACGAATAATCAACTGGTTGTCTTCAGTCGTTACCGACAGATCGTCTTCGGCAAATCCTGCGACCGCGACCGTGATACGCAGATGGTTTTCGCCGATTTGCTCGATATTATAAGGCGGATAGCCTTCTGCCTTGGTTTTGGAAACCTGATCAAGAACACGTTCGATCTGGTCAAACCCCAACAGCAGCGGACTGTTAAACATTGAAATTCGTGACATAGGCAGCACCTCCTCAGTAGAGCGAGTGTGATATCGACCAGACCCCACGCTTTTGGCGTTTCGGGCGTCTGAACATCTGACCCGACCCGTTCGGCATCAGACATATCTATCTAATCGAATAAATGTGGTTTTCTATCGCATAGTCAAGACCCGGATTGATACTGTAACCGCGGAAACCTTGGGAATATGCGATATCAGACCTGTGTAATACGCAGATCATGACCGATCAGAGATGATCATACAACGCGTTCCGGCAGTTCGGGCATATTTTCCAGTGCATAGTAGGCAACAGTCTGATCCTTTCCGCGCAAGGCCACTTCATGCATCACCGCATTTTCAGGTAATGGAATCGGCCCATGGTCGAAAATTGCCTTTGATATCACCAACGGCACACCATGCTTTTTGGTCTGGCTTTCCAGTCTTGCCGCCGTATTGATCGTGTCGCCGATGGCGCTGATGTTTTCGCGGCCGGGTGGCCCCATTTCGCCAACAATCGCTTCGCCCATGTGAATGCCAATACCGATGCGCAATGTATGCGGAAGCTCTGATTTCAAATGTTCATTCAGATTTTCGATTCGGCGCAACATCCCCGCCGCCCCGTGAAGGGCATCACGGATCATGGTTTCCGTATCGTCCGTATCAAGACCGTAAAGCGCCATCAGGCCATCACCGGTGAACTGGGCATAGAGCCCGCCACTTTCGCGTAAGGCTTCTGTCATTTCGGCAAAAAACTGGTTCAGTATGAACAGTACATCGTAGGGCATTTTCTTTTCGCCCAAACGTGTCGAATCCCGAAGGTCGGTGAATATGGAAACAACCTGACGTTCGCTACCGGACAAACCGCCGGGGCGGCGTCCATCCTGTGCGGTGGCGTTCGGCGGCAATAACGGCGCAACCGCAAGATCGTTTACCGGCTTGATCTGGCAGGCCAATCGCATACCACGCGGCGCGTGGATGCTCTCAAGCGCGGCTGCTTCGATCTTGCCGGGGGCTGCAAGCTGATCAATGCCCGATCCGCAATGGATGCGGCATGTCGTGCAACGACCATGTCCGCCACAAACCGATGCCATCTGCACACCGGCATCGCGAAGGGCTTCAAGTGCCGTTGCCCCGGGGGCGACGCGGATCAGCTTGCCGTTGGGCATCGATAGCATCGGTCCGCGTTTGATGCGATCAACGGTCTGGCGAATTTGCCGCACGACAAAGGGTGCCAAAGCCAGAGAAATGGCAATTATCGTGCCTGGGAGAAGTGCATTTTCATAAAATTTTACTGCCGCGTCATTGACGTTTGCGGCATCCAGAACACCAAAAACATATTTGCGTCCGCCTTCTTCGGTCCGGCGAATGATTTCAGCGGATGCCGCGCCAAATCCGGCCAGTGCCAGTGTCGGGACAAGTACTGCTGATGCGCTAAGCACACCGCGCCAACGCGGGTAAAATGGCTTTAATCGCAGCCAGAAATGAATACCGATACAACCATGGGTCCAGACGACAATCACAGCGATTGCATGCAATACGCCCTGGCTCGGAATAAACACGGCAAGATCAAGCAAAACACGTTCAAACGCGGAATCGACACCAAATCCGAGGTCGATGATCCGCGTTGCGATGATATGGCGGAACAATAGAAATGGAATGCACAGACCAAGGATCATCTGTGTCCATTCGGATTTGCGCAGGCGCAGGGAGCGCCTGCTGGTCAGTCGCGCTGTCGCCAGAAGGAAATGCGTGATCGCAGCGCATAAAAGAAGAATTTCCAGCGGTGGGAATTGCCAGATACCGGTTGTAACCGGGACGATGGCTTCCATTGCTTCGGGCGAAATGATGCCAGCGGCCTGATTGATCAGATGCATGAAGACATATGCAAACAGCGTCAGACCGGAATAAAGCCGTAAATTCTGGATCATGGCATTCCATTTTACTGGCAGAAATTTTGCTAAAGTCCAGTATCAGGCGCAATCATAAACAAATCGTATTGCGGAATGTTCTGAAAACTTCCAGCCGGTTGCGCATGCATCACTATATCTTAAAACGCAAAACGGACCGCCATCGAAATGCCGCGGTCCGTTATAAGGGGATAATGCCTTCCCGATCCTGGGTCAGGCGGCTTTAACCGCCCGATTACCCCGCAGGAAATTGAGCATCCATTTGGCAAACAGTTGGCTATCAAGCTTTTCGTCAAGTGACTTGGTTGCCTTTGAATGTACGTCTTCGGGCAACAATGTGTATCGTGCCTTCAGCAATGCTTCTTCATAGGGGCGCTGGAATTCCGGATGCGGCTGGATCGAAGCAGCGGTTTCGCCGTATTGAATAGCGGCATAGGGGCAGAATTCGGAGCTTGCCCAAACATTTGCGCCTTCGGGCAATTCTATCACCTGATCCTGATGGAATGCGTTCAGCTTGAACTTGGCTGGCGCATTTCCAAGCCAGATCGGGGCCGTTTTGCTGGTGGTGTATTCATGAACACCAATACCCCAGCCTTTGTCAGATTTGACGACCGTGCCACCAAGGGCGGCTGCCAGAATCTGGTGACCAAAGCAGACCCCGAAAACAGGAATTTGTGCGGCGACGATATCGCGAAGCAATTCCTGCAAACGGATCATCCAGGGTTCGTTTTCATAAACACCATGCTTTGATCCGGTCACAATCCAGGCATCGACGGCATTCAGGTCTTCGGGGAATTGATCCAAAAGTACAGTCCAGGTCTGGAAGGCAAGCTCGGGATCCAATGCGCCAAGCATGGTTTCGAACATGGATGGATAGCTTTTGAATTCATCGCGAAGTTCTTCCGGAACAAGACCGGTTTCAAGAATGCCGATTTTCATGCGAGGCCTTTGAAATCATACTGTGATGTTGTTTTGCACATATGCCAGTGTCGCTGCAAAGACAAGCATGTTGCAGCAAGATTTCAGGCTTTCCAGACTAGTCGCCACAAATTTTGAATGCTAACAGATTGATTTCCCTGCGAATGGCAATTTGTGGCGTATGGCTGGTTTGCGTGGCGCACTTGCCATAAAGGTTAAGGTTTTCGCTATTTTTGCGCGATTGCGGCCTGATCCAATGTGTTCATCATCAGTTTATGCACGATCATTCCGGCGATCATCGCGATCACAAAAATGATTGTTTCGATATGCCCAAAGGCAAGCGCACTAATCGCGGGACCCGGGCAATAGCCAACCATGCCCCACCCAATGCCGAACAATAGCCCGCCAATAACCAGATTGCGGTCAATGTCGCGTCGTTTCGGCAGTTCTATTGTCCCGCCGCAAATGGCAGTTCTGCGGGATTGGGCAAAGCGAAATATCGGGAATGCGATAACAAGGGCACCCGCCATGACGAACGCAAGGCTGGGGTCCCAGTTTCCGGTCTGGATCGCTGCGATATCAAGGAAACCAAGAACCTTTTGGGGGTCTGTCATCCCCGAAATGATTAGGCCCAAGCCGAACAGGGCGCCACAGAAAGCAGAAGCAAGAATACGCATTGATTTAGCCCCCGATAACATGACGAATGACAAAGGTACTGGCCATGCCCGCGCCCATGAAACACAGGGTGGCGACCATTGATCGTGCTGACAGACGCGACAGGCCGCAAATTCCGTGTCCGCTGGTGCAGCCACTGCCAAGTCTCGTGCCAAACCCGACGATCAAGCCGGCTGCAATAATGACCGGCCATGAAGCGCTTACAATGCTTTGGGCATTGATCGGGGTGAGGGCCAACAGGATCATTGGAGCAATGATCATGCCAGAGATAAAGGCAAGTTTTTCAACGCGACCCGATGTCGGGCCTTTGCTGGTAAGCAGGCCTCCAAGGATGCCGCTGATGCCTGCAATGCGGCCATTGAGCAAAAGGTAAAGGCCTGAAGCCAGTCCGATCAGCGCACCACCCAGAAGTGCGGAATAAGGCGTAAAGTTTTCCATCTTGTTTCCCGGCAGCAAGAGGTTGAGGTAAATATTTATATTAATACATTATGTTTTAATCAAGTTATTCTGGTGATCGCCCGGATCATCCAAGACTATTCATCAACTGCGAAGTTTGTCGTGAATTCTGATGCAGAGGGACCAGATAAAATGATTTTGCAGCGTGCAAAAGCGATAAAATTAGATAAACATCTGATTTTAAATGATATTATCCATATTGCCAAAAGCGCGGATTCAGCTGATATAGCGATGATCGAGTTTTGATGCTGCCGGTCATTTGGCCGGAGCCTTTTCGGATTTCTTCATATACATGAGCAAAGATCGTTTGTTGGCCAGTCGGCGGCTTGATGTCGCGCTGGCGCTTGTCGGGCAGAATGATACCGAGGCCGCAATCGATGTGACCCGGGCGGCAATTTCGGCTGATCCCGATTGGGAAGAAGCACATTTTGTGCTGGGCGATATTTTCGAACGCATGGGACAGCACGAAAATGCGATCGAAGCTTTTCGTCAGTGCCTTGCTCTTGATCCGGTTGACCGTATGGGAGCCGAAGTTCGACTGACTTTGCTGGGTGCGGTTGCCATGCGCGATCGCTTGCCGCCTGATTATGTTCGGGCCCTGTTTGACGACTATGCACCACGTTTTGAAATCTCGTTGCGGGATCGCTTGGCCTATCGTGGGCCGGAGCTTCTTTTTGAAGCCATCCGGCCATACTTGCCGGAATTGTTGCGCCCGTTGCGGGTTCTTGATCTTGGTTGCGGTACAGGATTGGTCGCGGACGTTTTTGCGGGCCATGTTGACGTGATTGACGGTGTCGATCTATCGCCGCGCATGATTAACCGGGCAAAGGCAAAGGGTCTTTATCGAAATCTGATTGCCGGGGACATCACGGATTTGCCTGATGCGCTTGATCGCGACTATGGCTTGGTGGTTGCTGCTGATGTTCTGAATTATCTTGGCGATCTTGTCCCTGCGCTGCGGGCTGCCCACGAGCGGATTGTACCAGGTGGATTGATGGTTTTCTCACTTGAACATGGTGACACATTCCCGTTCGATCTTGGGCCGGGGCAAAGGTTCCGCCATCATGAACAGGCAATTCATGACTGGTTGAAAGATTGCCAGTTCAAAGTCATTGCCGATGTGATTGGAATTTTGCGACAGGAAAAGGGGAACCCTGTTTCAGGCCGTATTATGGTGGTTCGTGCAGGAGATGGTATCGCCGAATTGCTTGATGGTTTTGGACATCTTCCCGATCCGGAGCGTTCAATCGATCGCACCGTGCACTAAGCAGTATTTTGCATCCAGACGCTTTTGAAGGTCGTCCTTTGGACGGCCTTTTCATTTGGGAAAAGAATACTGAAACGACAAAACCCGTCGCTTTAGGCGACGGGTTTTGATGGTGGAGCCGATCAGGATCGAACTGACGACCTCTACAATGCCATTGTAGCGCTCTCCCAACTGAGCTACGGCCCCATTTTAGTCCGCGTCGCAACGATTTTGAGTGTTTCCGTTGCGGCGCGGGCGATATTTAGAAGGTTCACCAAATCTTGGCAAGACCTATTTTTAAAAAATCCTAGCGGTCGTCTTCGTCGCTTTCGACATGTTCGAGAACTTCGCCAAGATCATCGTCATCTTCACCAAGATCAGACGCATCCTCAAGGATATCGTCATCAATATCGGTGTCGACGTCGTCATCGAGATCGACGTCATCATCAAGATCTTCGTCTTCTTCCGGCTTCGGCTTTGCAACCGCGGCTTTCTTGATTTTGGTCACCCCGTCCGGGGTTGCGCATTTGGGGCACACGACCGGCGTACGATTCAAATCATAGTATTTGGTACCGCAGGCTTGGCAGTGACGTTTCTTACCGCGTGCTGACATTACGGCAAACCCTCTTAAATACCGTTTCATCAAAGAATGGGTTGAAGGCCGAATTCACCTTCTTCTAGTTGGCCCAATTGCCATCTTGGGGCGGGCTTGTCAAAAGGAAATTGTCCGATTTTATTCCAAGCCTCAAAAAGGCGGGATTCTGCGCTACGCACCGCCATAAGCTTCAAGCAAAATTTGGCTTCGATACTGGTGCGTCAAAAGCGCATATGATACGTGTTTGCCCCCCGGCAATCGAACGTACCATTTGCGCCTGGACTTGCGGCGGCATCAAGGTACGGTTCAATGGTCGGAAAACGATTATTTGATGGTCACAACAAGACATAGACAGGCAGGCCCGATGAGCTCTTCGCAGACCAAACGTCCGCTTCAATCGCTGAAGTCCCGTGCGCTTAAAGGCGATATCCGGGTTCCCGGCGACAAATCAATTTCCCATCGTTCCCTGATGTTTGGCGGTCTTGCCATTGGTGAAACGAAAATTACCGGCCTGCTCGAAGGTGAAGATGTACTGGCAACCGCAGAAGCCATGCGCAAGCTTGGCGCGACCGTTAATCGCGATAATGACGGGACCTGGCATGTGACTGGTGTCGGGGTTGGCGCCTTGCGGGAACCCGATAGCGTCATTGACATGGGCAATGCGGGAACCGGTATTCGCCTGATGGCCGGGATTGTTGCGACCCATCCGATCACCACTTTCTTTACCGGTGATGCGTCGCTTTGCAAACGTCCGATGGGGCGTGTTGCCGACCCGCTTGCTGAATTCGGTGCGCAATTCATCACGCGTGAACGTGGTCGCCCGCCGATGGCCGTCATTGGAACCGATGAAGCAAAACCGGTGACATATACGCTGCCGATGGCATCCGCGCAGGTAAAATCGGCCGTGTTGCTTGCCGGTTTGAATACCGCCGGAACGACCACAGTGATCGAACCGAAACCATCGCGTGATCATACCGAACGCATGTTGCGTCATTTCGGTGTCGATGTTGATGTCAGCATCAATGACGATGGCGGCCGCACGGTCAGCCTGACCGGCCCGGTTGAAATGAAGGCGGCTGATATTGTGGTTCCCACAGATCCGAGCTCGGCGGCATTTCCGCTGGTGGCGGCTTTGATCAATCCGGAATCACAGGTTACCATCCGTGATGTCTGTTTAAACCCATTGCGGACCGGCCTGATCACGACGCTTATTGAAATGGGCGGTGACATTACGATTGCTAACGAACGTGAAGAAGCCGGTGAAACCATCGGTGATCTTGTTGTTAGTGGTAAAAATCGCCTGACCGGCATTGTTGTGCCAGCAGAACGCGCGCCATCAATGATTGACGAATATCCGGTGCTGGCTGTTGCTGCTGCTTATGCGCAGGGTGAAACCCGAATGTGCGGACTTGAAGAATTGCGGGTTAAAGAATCGGATCGTCTTGCCGCTGTGGCCGCGGGTCTGGCAGCAAACGGGATCATTCATCGTATCGAAGGTGACGACCTTATTGTTACGGGTGGCGATGTGCCGGGTGGCGGCATGGTTGAGACCCACCTTGATCATCGCATTGCCATGTCGTTCCTTGTTCTTGGACTGGGCGCGAATGATCCGGTTGCGGTTGATGATGCCAACCCGATTGCGACCAGTTTTCCGAGTTTCGAAGCGCTGATGCGCGAACTTGGGGCCAACCTTGCCCCGGCTGGTTCGTAATCTGTTTCGCGGGCAGGCTTCTCTATTCACATACCGGGGCTCGTAATGCCGTTATTGGCACACAAGTATTAAGTGACATCAAAACAAACAGGGGCACCCGCGCATGATCATCGCAATTGACGGACCGGCAGCATCGGGAAAAGGTACTTTGGCGCGTCGAGTCGCTGCAGCAATGGACTATGCCTACCTTGATACCGGACTTTTATACCGGGCAACGGGCGCAAAGGTTTTGGCGCTTGGGCTTGATCCTTCGAACGAGGATGCAGCGGTCGGGGTGGCAGAAAAACTTGGTGCCGACGATCTTGAGAGTGAAGAGCTTCGTAGCGAAGAAGTTGGAAGTGCCGCATCAAAAGTTGCAGCGATTCCAAAGGTTCGCGCGGTGTTGCTAGCTTTTCAGCGCAACCTTGCCAGCAGCCCGCCTGATGGCAAACGTGGTGCTGTTCTTGATGGTCGTGACATTGGCACGGTTGTCTGTCCGGATGCCCCGATCAAGTTCTATTTGACGGCCAGTGTCGAAGAACGTGCAAACCGTCGGTTCAAACAGTTGCAGGAAAAAAATCCCGCTGCTATATACGAGCGCGTTCTCAAGGAGCTTGAAGAACGGGATGCTCGAGACAGTGCGCGGGACGTTGCGCCGCTCAAGATGGCATCGGACGCAATCCACATCGATACGGATCGTCTGAATGCTGATGCGGTGTTTAATGCAGTCATGGCGCATATTCGGACCCATATGGGCGAGAATGACTGACACACGGGCGTTTTAACCGTCAAGCGACAGAACGATCTCAGGGGTTGTTACCCTAAGGTGAACGACATGTGCGTTCACCTTTTCGTCTATGGAAAACCGTTTGGTTTTTCGCGAACGGGATCGGGACATCGATTGGCAAAAACCCGCCGCGATTTTGTGGCAAGACCATCGGATACAACCGATTGGCCGGAATAGTGACGATACACTCGAAAGGAAGTCTCTTTAATGACAACCGCTGAACAAGCACAATTCTCCACCGGCGAAGATTTCGCCGCCCTGCTGGCCGAAAGCCTCGGTTCTGAAGACGAGGGCTTTATTGGCCGCGTGATGACCGGTACGGTCGTCAAAACCACCGACGACGATGCAATCGTCGACGTGGGTCTGAAGTCCGAAGGCCGCGTGCCGCTTAAAGAATTTGGCGCAGGCGACGTTAATATCGGCGATACCGTTGATGTTTATGTCGATCGCTATGAAAACAAAGATGGCCTGATCGTTCTGTCGCGCGAAAAAGCGCGTCGCGAAGAAGCCTGGGTCGAGCTGGAAAAACAGTTCAACGAAGGCAAACGCGTCGACGGTACCATCTTTGGTCGTGTTAAAGGCGGCTTCACTGTCGACCTGTCGGGCGCCGTGGCATTCCTGCCGGGCAGCCAGGTTGACATCCGTCCGGTTCGCGACGTTACCCCGCTGATGAACAACCCGCAGCCGTTCCAGATCCTGAAAATGGATCGTTCGCGCGGTAACATCGTGGTTTCGCGTCGTGCCGTTCTCGAAGAGACCCGTGCTGAACAGCGCGCCGAACTGATCCAGAACCTCCAGGAAGGTCAGGTTCTTGACGGTGTTGTCAAAAACATCACCGATTACGGCGCATTCGTCGATCTCGGCGGTGTTGACGGCCTGCTGCACGTCACCGACATCGCATGGAAGCGTATCAACCATCCGTCTGAAGCCCTTCAGATCGGTCAGACCGTCAAGGTCCAGGTTATCCGCTTCAACAGCGAAACCCAGCGTATCTCGCTTGGCATGAAACAGCTTGAAGCTGACCCGTGGGAAGGTGTCGAAGCCAAATACCCGGTCGGTTCGAAATTCGAAGGCCGTGTCACCAACATCACCGATTACGGCGCATTCGTCGAACTCGAAGCTGGTGTCGAAGGTCTGGTCCACGTTTCCGAAATGTCCTGGACCAAGAAAAACATCCACCCGGGCAAAATCGTTTCGACCTCGCAGGAAGTCGAAGTCATGGTGCTCGACGTCGATGCACAGAAACGCCGTATTTCGCTTGGTCTCAAGCAGTGCACCTCGAACCCGTGGGATGCCTTCTTGGCCGCTCATCCGGTCGAGTCCGAGATCGAAGGCGAAGTCAAGAACATCACCGAATTCGGTCTGTTCATTGGCCTTCTGGGCGGTATCGACGGTATGGCGCACCTCTCGGACCTGTCATGGGACCGCGCTGGTGAAGAAGTCATCAAAGAATACAAAAAAGGTGACATCGTCAAAGCCAAGGTTCTTGACGTTGACGTCGAGAAAGAACGCATCTCGCTTGGTATCAAACAGCTTTCGGGTGACCCGTTCAAAGAAGCCGTTACCGGCATCAAACGCGGCGAAACCGTAACCTGTGAAATCACCGAAGTTAACGATGGTGGTATCGAGGTTGCTGTTGGTGGCACCGATCTTAAAGGCTTCATCCGCAAGGCTGAACTCGCACGTGACCGTTCGGACCAGCGTCCGGAACGTTTCGCAGTTGGCGAGAAAGTCGATGCGCGTGTGACCACGATCGACGCCAAAACCCGCAAGGTTACCCTCTCGGTCAAAGCTCTTGAAGTTGCTGACGAGAAGAAAGCCATGGCGGATTATGGTTCGGCTGACAGCGGTGCATCGCTTGGTGATATCCTTGGCGAAGCACTTCGCAAGAAACAGGAAGGTGCCGAATAAGGCATCTGTTCCTGATCAAACAGGGTCTGCGACGGCAGATCATGAAGACGGGTCGTGCATTGCACGGCCCGTCAGACTGCTGACAAAGTCCTCGCCATTGGCGGGGACTTTTGATTCAATGGGGAATGCTTAAGAAACCCAGCCCACAT
>NZ_MCAO01000034.1:0-1060 GCF_001858545.1 Thalassospira sp. MIT1004
AGCTCTATTCCCGTTGCCATCCGGTCGTTCCCAGCGGAAAATCCACTGAGATCAAACATATCCCCGACAACATTCCCGGATGCGTTATAACGCTGACCAAAAGTATCCTGACCGTCTGTCTGACCATCACTCTCTCGGCTCATCACCAGGATAAAGCCGCCATCCTGAAGCGCTATGATATCGGGATTCGTATTATCACCCCATTCATCTATAAGCTTGACTTCTTTCAGAAGGGTGCCCGTCGAATTGAATAACTGAACACGAACCGCATCATTAGAAGAGGAAATATGTGAGTAGGTGATGGCATAATTGCCATTCGCCAGCCCGGTAATGTTGGCATCAATTGCATTAACGCCTTCGGACTTCACAAGCGGTCCCAGCGGCTCACCCGAGGCATCATAACGTTGATGCTCGATATAAACGCCACTCTGACGGATCACAACATGGCTGCCATCCGCAAGCTGGGTAACATCAAAACCATTTTTCCTCGGCCCATAACCAATAAATGTTGGCTGATCCAAAGTCGCACGCACATCCATCGTAACGGTTGCCGTACTGCTGTGGCCATCCGCATCCGTTGCCGTATAGCTGAACACTGCCGGACCGTAATAATCGGCTTCTGGCGTGAAAACGACATTCCCGTCAGCATCCAACGACACCGTCCCATGCTCGCCACTCTGCACCGAGGAGATCGAATATCCCTCGCCACCATTCTCACCATCATTGGAAAGAAGCTCACTCGCCGCGATGATCACCGAACGGTTCGCAACCGTCGAAATATCGTCCGCCGATGCAATCGCATATTCCCGGTATTGTGCCGGATCAAGCGTTTCACCGGTAACACTGCTATCAACATGGATTTTATAAAATTCCAGCGAGTTCGTAGAACGATAATTGCTGAAATAGATATACACACCACCATCTTCGGCATGTTCCAGTTTCAGGTAGGATTCCCGACCATCTGTAAGCTGATAGTACCCTGTAACCAGTTCACCAAAATCGACAACACCGTGAACGGGGTTCCCCGATGCATCATAGCGCTGGCCATAAACATGATGGT
>NZ_MCAO01000035.1:0-1058 GCF_001858545.1 Thalassospira sp. MIT1004
ACCGTCAGCACTTCGCTGGAATCCGTCAGACCCGCGTCAATATCAAGCGAAATGGCAGAATCTTCTGAACCACTGGCATCAGAAACTTCCAATGTCGGTGTATCTGCCACACCGGCAACATCAACAGTAATCCGGCCCGTTGTGGTCGCAACATCGTTGCCATCCGCAGACTGCGCGGTGACGGTCAGATCAAACGATCCACTAAAGTCCTCCGCCGGGGTAATCGACAGGCCGTTCAGGTCGGCAGCAGATAGCGTCCAGCTGCCATCACCGTTATCGGTGCCCGCAGACAGGTTCGCACCTTCTGGCACGCCGCTGATTGTAACAGTGAGAACTTCGCTGGAGTCCGTGAGACCAGCATCAATATCCAGCGCGATGGCAGAATCTTCCGAACCACTGGCATCAGAAACGTCCAATGTCGGCGTATCTGCCACACCGGCAACATCAACAGTGATCGTGCCGCTGCTCGTCGCAACATCGTCACCATCAGCCGACTGCGCCGTCACCGTCAAATCAAACGATCCGCTGAAATCATCCGCTGGTGTGATCGTCAGACCGTTCAGGTCGGCCGCCGACAAGGTCCAAGTCCCGTCACCGTTGTCCGTGCCAGCCGACAAGGCGGCACCTTCTGGCACGCCACTGATCGTAACGGTTAGAACTTCGGAGCTGTCCGTCAGGCCTGCGTCAATGTCGAGCGTAATCGCCGAATCTTCCGAACCACTGGCATCAGAAACGTCCAATGTCGGCGTATCTGCCACACCGGCAACATCAACAGTGATCGTGCCGCTGCTCGTCGCAACATCGTCACCATCAGCCGACTGCGCCGTCACCGTCAGATCAAACGATCCGCTAAAATCATCTGCTGGTGTAATCGTCAGACCGTTCAGGTCGGCGGATGACAGAGTCCAGCTGCCATCACCGTTATCGGTGCCCGCAGACAGGTTCGTACCTTCTGGCAAGCCGCTGATCGTAACGGTGAGAACTTCGCTGGAATCCGTCAGACCCGCGTCAATATCAAGCGAAATGGCAGAATCTTCTGAACCACTGGCATCAGAGAC
>NZ_MCAO01000036.1:0-989 GCF_001858545.1 Thalassospira sp. MIT1004
GGGTGGCGCATTCCGGGGCGATGGCGGTTTTGGCGGCGGCGGCGGTGGTGGCGGCCTTGGCAGCGTCGCCAATGTCGGTCAGGGCGGATTTGGCGCGGGCAACGGTGTCTCAAGCGGTACCATCTCTCAGGCGGCCGGGGGTGGTGGCCTTGGTGCCGGGGGTGCCATCTTTGTGATGGATGGCGCAACCCTGACCATCGCCGGAACCCTGACCGTCAATAACAACACTGTCACCGGCGGAAACGGCGGAACCGGTGCGGCGGGCACCGCCGAGGACGGCTCTGCCTTTGGCGATGGTGTTTTCCTGCAAGGCAGCGGCACCCTGACCTTCAATCCTGATACCGGCGATACACAAACCCTTGCCAATACCATCACCGATCAGGCCGGATCGGGCGGCACCGGAAGCTGGGCACTGACCAAAAACGGCGCAGGCACCCTGACACTCAGTGCCGCCAACAGCTATTCCGGCGCAACAAACCTTTCGGCGGGCACGTTATCCCTGTCGGGATCGGGAACACTCGGAAATGCCGCAGGCGCGCTGAACCTGACCGGCGGAACGCTTGATCTCGGCACGACAACACAGACCCGAACCGGCACCATCACACTCAATGGTGCGACCGTGTCAAACGGCACATTGTCATCATCGGGCACCTTCGATACCCAATCAGGCACCATCAGTGCCGTTCTGGCCGGAACCGGGGCGCTTGCCAAAACCGGCACCGGCACTGTCACGCTGAGTGCTGCCAACACTTATACTGGTGCAACAAATCTTTCGGCGGGCACATTATTCCTGTCAGGATCGGGAACACTCGGAAATGCCGCAGGCGCACTTAACCTGACCGGCGGCACGCTTGATCTCGGCACGACGACACAGACCCGGACCGGCACCATCACACTCAATGGTGCAACCGTATCAAACGGCACATTGTCATCATCGGGCACCTTCGATACCCAATCAGGCACCATCAGTGCCGTTCTGGCCGGGGGAG
>NZ_MCAO01000037.1:0-702 GCF_001858545.1 Thalassospira sp. MIT1004
GATGGACTCACACTTGAAGTGCAACATGTTTGACCTGCTCAGAGAATAGCTCGGCAGGGGTTTTGAAGTTAAGGCACTTTCTCGGTGTATTGTTGTATTTTGCAACCAGCTCATCAAGCTGCTCCTGTGTGATACTTGCAAGATCGGACTTTCTCGGCAGAAAACGACGCAACCGGCAAATGGCATTTTCCACGCCGCCCTTTTGCCAGGGAGCATGCGGATCGCAGAAGAAAGTCTCGATCCCCAGCCTGCTTTTAAGCTGATGGTGCAAGGCAAATTCGGTACCGTTGTCAAACGTGACCGAACGCCGGATCGCTGGAGGTAAATGCCGGAACTGCCCCAGCAAGCTGTCGAGCACCGGACGAGCTGCCTTGTTCGGTTGACGCGTGATCCGTGTGAAGCGCGATCTGCGCTCATGGGTCACCAGAACCGCCTGTCCGTAGCGACTGAACAGCATCAGGTCGGCCTCCCAGTGACCGGCTTGCTTGCGTGTTCCGGCTTCCGATGGTCTCTGACTGACCGGGACCCGGTCGCGGATACGATCCACCGGGCTTCCGCCGCGTTTGCCAAGGCGTCCCCTGCGATGCCGGGCACGCGGCAACAGCCGGTGCCAGTAATCTTTCTGGGCACTGCGATGATAGATAAAGCGATAGATGGACTCATGACTGATGACTGTGCCACCCTGTTCACGCGCCAACCGGC